>JAHFTD010000113.1 GCA_023269565.1 Opitutaceae bacterium
GGGCGGCGGCCGCGAGAGCGGTTCCGACGCCTGGAAGGCCTACATGCGCCGGCAGACCGCCACCGTGAATTACTCCGACGCCCTGCCACTCGCCCAAGGCATCAAGTTCGGCCACTGAGCGGCTGCTTCCCTCGGAGCCTGAGCGTGTCCGAATTTTGACTCCACAGAGTGCACGTCGGGTGGCGGGAAGGGATTTTTGAAAATGAAGGCGACACTCGTGTCGCCGCGCGTGCGCTGGCTGGTGGCGGAGCCGTCGGACCGCGCGCAGGTCAGCGCGTAGTCGGCGGGCGCGTGCTTGGTCAGACGGACAAGCAGGTCGGGCATCAGAACTTTGCGCCGAGGTAGTGCGGGAGCATCTTGCGCCACCAGGGCCAGTCGTGGCTGACATCGTGGCCCCAGAGGTCGACCTCGTGCGGGATGCCCTTGCTGGCGAGCACGCGGCCGATGTCGACGGAGGAGGAGGGTTTCTCGTAGGAGCCCTGGCCGGAGACGAAGTAAATGTGCTGCTTCGCGCGGAGCAGGGTGAGCTGCGCCTCGTCGGTGAGGTGGGGCAGGTAGTCGAGCGGCGAGTTGAAATAAACGTCCTCGTCCCAGTAGCCGTCGGTGTAGTCCTTGAGGTCGTAACTGCCGGACATGGCGATGCAGCCGTCGATGAGGTCGGGGCGGCGGAACAGGGTGTTGGCGGAGTGGAGGGCGCCGAATGAGGCGCCGGTGGTGATGACGGGGACGCGGCCCCGGCAGTGCGTGTGGATAAAGGGCACGACCTCCTCGGCGACGTAACCGTTGAACTGCTGGTGGCGGATGGCCTTGTGTCGCGGGTGCATCGAGTTGTTGAGCCAGCTCTCGTTGTTGATGGAGTTGATCGAGAAAACCTTCACCTTGCCCGAGTCGATGAAGGGGGCGAGAGCCTCGACCACATGGAAGCGCTCGTATTCGAGGTAGTCGGCCGCGGCGGTGGGGAACATCAGGAGGGCGAAGCCATGGTGGCCGTAGACGGCGATCTCCATATTCTTGTTCAGACGCGGGCTGTGCCACTGGTGGATTTCTCGGTTCATGGGGGTAGGGCGGGAAGGTGTCGCCTTTTCCCGGCGGCTTTTCAAGCCTGCGTCGCTGCGCCCGGCGATTATTTCCATCCGGCCGCACGCTTGGTTCGGCGGATTGTTTCAGCGCGATGCTAACGCACAACCCATCGCTCCGGCCGTGTGGCGGACTCAAGAGTGTGCGGGTTTTTCTTCGGGCGGCACGATGATGATGCCGCATTTAGCGCGCTTGATGACGCCGCTGGCGGTCGAGCCGACGAGAAAGTCGTAGAGTTTGCCGTGGCCGTGCGAACCCATGAGGATGTAGTCTGCCTTGGTGCGCGCGGCTTCCTCGAGGATGATCTGCACCGGCGGGCCGTGGCGGACGGAGAACTGGCAGTCGATGCCAGCGGTGCGGAACATCCCGTCGTAGACGGCGAGCTTTTCCTTGGCGGAGTTTTCCCCGGCCGTCATGGCCTCCTGCATGACCTCGACCGGCAGGGCGTATTCGCCCGTGACCACCACGGGCGGTTGGACCACATGGAGCAGCAGGACCTTGCCCTCGAAGGCACGGGCCATGCTGACGGCGGTGTCGATCACAGCTTCCGACACCGCGGAGAAATCGACCGGCACCAGGAAGGTTTTCATGCCTACAGTTTAGCCCTCCGCCCCGGATTCGCCAGCCCGTTCCTTGCGCAAGAGTGCGCGGATATTGCGCCGGCCCGCCGCTTCGCCATTGCCAACCCTTCTGCGTTCGCGCTGGAATTGTTCCGTCTCCCTTTCCCCATGACGAACACACACACTTGGAGATTCTTCCGCACGGGTGGCCTCGACCAAGTCAGTCTCACTACCGCCGCGGACCTCCTCCACCTCGAGCACCTCGACCAGAAACTCTGGGTCGCACTCAGCTGCCCGGTCAAGGGCCTCGAGCTCGACGAGAAGACCCTCGCGCTGATCGACGGCGATGGCGACGGCCGCATCCGCGTGCCCGAGCTCATCGCCGCCATCAAGTGGGCCGCCCCGCGCCTCAGGGACACCGGCGTGCTCCTCCACGGCACCGACGGGCTGCCGCTTAGCGCCCTCAACGACGCCACCCCCGAGGGCCGGATCGTGCTCTCCTCTGCCCGGCAGGTCCTCGTCAACCTCGGCAAAAAGGACGCCGCCGTCATCACCGTGGCCGACAGCAGCAACACCGCGCAGATCTTCTCCGCCAGCCCCCTCAATGGCGACGGCGTCATCCCGCCCGAGGCCACCGAGGACGCCGCGGTGCAGGCGCTCATCAAGGACATCATCGCCTGCCTCGGCGGCACCGCCGACCGCACCGGCTCCACGGGCGTCACCTCCGCACAGATCGACACCTTCTTCGCCGAACTGGCCGCCTACGCCGCGTGGGTGGAGAACAGCGCGGCCAAGGACATCGCCGTCCTCGGCGAGGCCACCGATGCCGCCGTCGCGGCCCTGAAGGCCGTGCGGGCGAAGGTGGAGGACTATTTCGGCCGCTGCCGCCTGGCCGCCTTCGACAGCCGCGCCGCCGCCGCGCTGAATCGCAGTGAAAGCGAATACCTCGCCATCGCCGCCAAGGACCTGAAGATCACCGCCGATGAGATCAGCGGCTTTCCGCTGGCCCGCATCGAGGGCGGCCGCGCCCTGCCGTTGTTCGGGGGCGTCAACCCGGCCTGGGCCGCGGCACTGGCCACGCTGCACCGCGCCGCCGTCACGCCCGTGCTCGGCGCCGACCGGACCTCGCTCACCGAGGCCGATTGGGCCGCGCTCAACGCCCGGTTCGCCCCCTACGAGACTTGGCTCGGCAGCAAGGCCGGCAGCGCCGTGGAAAAACTTGGGCTCGCCCGCATCAAGGAAATCCTCGCCGGCCCCGGCCGGGAGGCGCTCGCCGCGCTCGTCGCCCGGGACCAGGCGCTCGAGCCGGAGTTCAAGGCCATCAGTGACGTCGACCGCCTGACGCACTACCATCGCGATCTCCGCGCGCTGCTGCACAATTTCGTCAACTTCGCCGACTTCTACTCGCGCGACAAGTGGGCGGTCTTCCAGGCCGGCACGCTTTACCTCGACAGTCGCAGCACGGAGCTGTGCATCCGCGTCGACGGGCCGAACCCGCTGGCGGCGATGAGCAAGGCCTACATCGCCTACTGCACCTGCTCGCGGCCCGGCGGCCAGACCATGACCATCGCCGCCTGCTTCACGCAGGGCGACAGCGACTATCTCTTCGTCGGCCGCCATGGCGTTTTCTACGACCGCGCCGGGCAGGACTGGGATACCGTCATCACCAGTATCATGGACAACCCGATCAGCATCCGGCAGGCCTTCTGGTCGCCCTACAAGAAATTTGTCCGCATGATCGAGGAGCAGGTCGCCAAGCGCGCCGCCGCCGCCGAGGCTGCGTCCTCCGGCAAACTCGCCACCGCCGCCGAGTCGGCCGCCAACGCCGACAAGGCCGGCGCGGCCGCCGCACCCAAGAAGATCGACATCGGCACGGTTGCCGCCCTCGGCGTGGCCGTCGGCGCCATCGGCGGAGCGTTGGGCGCCATCGCCACCGGCCTCGCCAAGCTCGCCATCTGGCAGCTGCCGCTCGTGCTCGTCGGGTTGGTCCTCATCATCTCGCTCCCCTCCATGGCCATCGCGTGGCTCAAGCTCCGCCAACGCACGCTCGGCCCCATCCTCGAGGCCAACGGCTGGGCCGTGAACGGCCGCGTGGCCATCAACATTCCCTTCGGCACCGCGCTGACCGACATGGCCGTGAAGCCCGCCGGGTCCAAGCTCTCGCTGGAGGATCCCTACGAGGACAAGGACGCCGCGCGCCGCAAGCGCCAGACCATCTTCATCGTCTTCCTGCTCGCGCTCATCGCGGCCGCCGTGTGGATTCGCTACGACCGGCTGCAGAAGGGGCATTACTTCTGGCAGACGCTGCCGGTCGCCGAGACCCCGGCAGTCTCGGCGAAATGAGGTCTGTAGGGCGGGATCGCCGAACCACGCCTTGCAGCTCTGCACCGTGAGGCGCGCCGCCGGGCGCGTGGTGCGGCGAAGCGGGGCCGCGCCTCAGAAGGCGAGGTAGAACGGGTCGGGCAGCTTGTAGGTCCGCTCGGCGAAGCCGCCGGCTAGGTCGCTGTCCTGGTCGCCGATGTTGGCGATGATCTGGTAGCCTTCCCGCGCGATCTGGCGGCGGGTCGCGATCTTGTAATCCCGGTCCTTCCGCTCGTCGTCCGCGGCCTTGAAGTAAATGTTGGTCCAAGACTCGTAACCGACGTCGCGCAGGTTGTGCTCGGTGGGGGCGCGCTGGGCTTCCTTGCGCGCGGAGATGAAAAAGACGGCCACTTTGTTGCTCATGGCGATGTCGTAGACCACCTGCACGGGGATGAGGGCGGGGGCGCGGCCCTGTTCGAGCCACTCGTCCCAGCGGCCGGGCACAAAGCCGAAGTCGTTGGCGAGGAGGTAAGGCAGGTTGGAGAGGGCGGTCTCGTCGACGTCGAACACCACGGCGAGCTTCTTGCCCTTGGCATGGCGGATGCGTTTTTGCAGGTATTTGCTGGCGCGCAGGGCGACGTCGGCGATCTCGCGCTTATACTGGCCGGAGTCGACGTAGGCGCGCAGCTCCTGCTTGACCAGGTAAAGATTGCGCGGCGGCTCGGCCGGCGCGGGCAGGGCGAACAATGCGGCGGTGAGCAGACCCAAGAGGAGACGGCGTTGCATGGCCGGTGAGTTAGTCCCGCTTCCGGCAAATTTCAATCCAAGCTTGGGAGCTCAGCCGACAATTTGACCACGGCTGGCACGGATGACCGCAGCGGGTGTGCCTTACGGGCGGCGAGGCGCAGGCCCATGTCGTCGATGGCCGCCTCGATGCGGTGACGAATGCCTGCCGGCAGGCTGAGAAAGGCAGTATCGAACCCGGTGTAGTAAATCTGGAGCGCGCGGCTCATGCGGGGCCTGAACGAGTGCGCGGACGCTGGCCCGAAGCCATCTCACGTTCCGAACTCTCGATGCGGCCCTTGAATTCGTCGGTCATCTGCAGGCGGTCCTCGAGCTGGTTTTCCAACCAGTCGCGCACCAAGCGCATATCCTCGGGGGACAGGCGGCTGATGGCTTGCTCGATTTCCTTGACGGTGCTCATGCCGGCAACATAGTCTGGCAGAGGAAGCAGGCAAGGGGACTTTTGGCCCCGGAATTTACCGCGAAGGACACGAAGAGCACGAAGGGGGAGGCGTTAGTAGTCTATTAAACTACAAACGGGCGGAGGCGCTTGAGGAGACGGGGCACGTTCTTGCGGGTTGATGGCTCAGGATTCCCTGCCGGTGCCCGGTTTTCGGGAGGGGCGCTTCATCGTCGTATGAAAGCCCATTGATTTCTCGGGCACGGGCGGGGCGGATAGATCGACGGCCGTTACTTTGGGTGGGGGAATATTGGATTTCCTGTGCATGCTCCTAGAACGCGAAATCCGAGCTCAATGGAACTGCACTGTTGCAGATTTCCTCAGAAGCTCGGCTGGTGAGGGTGGCCCGTCGGGCCAGATACAAGAGAAATCTTACGAGTTTAGCAAAAGCAAAAAGCGGGCTTGACAGGCCTATTTTCGGACTGGGCTACGATAACTTTAGATCGTTCCGCTTCACTTCCTTGATGGACCATTTGGTGACGGTGAGGCCCTTTGAAGTGCGCGTGGAGACAGGCACGGGGGTTAGGTCGAAGTCGATTTCCCGGACGCGGGCGCCAGAGCGGCCGTCGAGGGAGACGTGCACGGATTTGGGCATATCCTTCTCCTTCGCGCTGACTTCGAGGTAGACGACGGTCGAGCCTTCGGTCTTGGCGAGAGGGTAAAGCTTGTCGCGGGAGAGGCCGCCGATCTGGAACTT
>JAHFTD010000114.1 GCA_023269565.1 Opitutaceae bacterium
AGCTGACGACCTTGGACATCAGCGCGGAGCGGCCGGTGTTGATGTCGAAGTGCATGAACAGGTCGAAGCCGAAGACCTCCTCGTAATACTTCACCCAGGTATCCATGTGGTCGACGTTGGCGACAACGTGGTCGATCATCGCGAAATTGATGTCCCGGTCCTCGATGCCGCCGGCGACATTCTGGAAGCCAGGGAGAAATTCGCCGTGCTTTTTGCGCTCGATGAAGCTGTGGATGGTGTCGCCGTAGGCGGCGATGGCGGCGTGCGCGATCTCGGCGTCCTCGAAGAGTCCGCGCTCGGAGTTCGCGCCGCGGCGCTGGGCCTCGGCGTAGGCATGCTTCGCGTCGTTGACGCGGAAGGCGACGTCGCGGACACCGCAGCCGTGCTTCGCGAGTTGCGCGCGGACGAAGTCGGCCTCGGCCGACTTGCCCTGCGGCTCGCTGACGACGAAGTTCACGCGGCCCTGCCCGACGACGTGCGCGCGGCGGCCCTTCAGGCCGGTGGCCGTGTCGCCGTAGGCGCGGAGCGTCATGCCGTATTTGTTGACGAAAAAGTCGCCCCACTGGTCGGCGTTGTCGACGTAGAATTCGATGTGGTCGTAGCTCTTGAGGCCGAGCGGATTGATGCCGCTTTTGCGCTCAATGGGTTTGTCGAAGAAGGTTCTGCTCATGGCGGGAGGGGATGATGGCCCGGGGGCGGCCGTGGAAGGAAGCTAACTCTACCGCTACGGAACGCAACGGTCTATACGCCAAAGGAGGGAATCGCCGCGCTTCGGGGTTGCCGCGCTCCCGGCCGACCGCACACTGAACCCGCCATGCCCGCCGTCTTCCCCGCCCTGCTCGACCACGTGCTGGCCCTGCTGGAGGACGTGCCGGTCGGACTCCTGCTGCTCGACCGCGAGTTGAAGCCGCTCTGGTTCAATGAGGAGGCCGCCCGCGCCTGCGCCGTGTGGAACCACGGCGAACGCCGCGCCGCCGCCCTGCGCGCCCGTCGCGACTTCCGCGTGCCCGCCGCGCTGGTTGAGGCCTGCCGGCGGCTCGACCCCGAGGCCACGCGTCCGACCGTGGTCGTAAGCGACAATGCCCGCGGGCTGCATGCCCGGGCCAAGCTCCAGATCATCGGCGCCGAGCCGGCCTACCACATCCAGTTGGACTACCGCCGCCCACGCGGCGACCGGCACCGCCCGCTCTCGCCCGGCGCCGTCGCGTTGCTGGCGCGGCTCTCCGAGCGCGAGCGCGAGGTTGCCATGCGCGTGCGCGAGGGCCTGCGCACCACCGAGATCGCCGCCGAACTCCGCCGCAGCCCGCTCACGATCAAGACCCAGCTCGCCGCCGTCTTTGCCAAGCTCGGCGTGCGCGGCCGCACCCGCGTCGCCGCGCTGCTCAACCGCTGATTTGGACCCACTTCGCCGCTTTGCGGTAGATTCCTGTCGAATACCTGTTACACGAAGGCGATTCCATTTTCCATCGCGCATGAAGCCCACCGCCCACCCCGAGACCACCACGCCGGACGGCAGCGATCCGCGCTGCATTCCCCACAAGCTCACGGCCCCGCTGCCCGTCGGCGCCGAATGCCCCTACCCGGCCTACTCGGCCGACGAGCAGGATGTCTGGAAAACCCTCTACGCCCGCATGGAGACACTGCTGCCGGGTCGCGCCGCGGATGAGTTTCTCGTCGGCCTCAAGGCGCTCGATCTTGAACGCGACCGCATCCCGTCGCTGGCGAGTGTGTCGGCGAAACTCCAGAAGGCCACCGGGTGGCAGGTTTGTCGCACGCCCGGGCTGCTCGATGCGCGCGATTTCTTCACCTACCTCTCGCAGCGCATTTTCCCGTCGACCGATTACGTGCGCGCCCGTTCCGAACTCGACTACACGCCGGCCCCCGACTGCTTCCACGACATCTTCGGCCACACGCCGATGATCGTGCATCCGCGCTTCGCCAATTTCTACCAGAAGCTCGGCCAGGCCGCGCTCAACTGCAAGGACCCCGCCACCGAGGAGGGCCTGACGCGCATCTATTGGTTCACGGTCGAGTTCGGCCTGATCAGAAACCCCGGCGGCCTGCGCATCTACGGCAACGGCATCATCTCCTCCTCCGGCGAGACGCAGCACTCGCTCACCGACAAGGTGAAGAAGATTGCCTACACGCCCGAGACGCTCGCCGCGCAGGCCTACGACATCTGGCATTTCCAGGATCCGCTTTTCGTCATCGACTCGTTCGACCAACTCGAGACCGAGTTCGTGCGCTGGGCGCGCGAACGCCAGCTGCTCTAGGGATTGGCCCGCGGCGCCAGCCCGCGGCGCGCCAGCGCGGCGTTGACGGCGAGGATGTAGCGGCGGGCCTCGCTGATTTTCTGCCGCATCTGCTCGCGGCCGGCCGGCGTGCCGAAGAGGATGAACGGCGCCGCCTGGTAGCGGCGGATGATGTCCCCGGTCAGTTGGCGGCTGACGCCCCGCTGGTCGAGCCGCGGCGGGGCGAATTTCCAATTCCAGCCGCTGCGCTCCGCCTCCAGCGGAACCTTGATGACGATGGTCTCGCCCACTTTGTGCGTGACGGCAAGCAACTGCGGCATCTCCACGGCCGCACGCAGGACCGGGTTGTCCTGATCCAGTCCGTGCCGCAGCACGCGGGTGTGGGCGTCGGCCAGGCTGCGCTGCAACTGAAGGTAGGCCTGGGCGCCGTTGGAGTTCGCCGGGGCGTAGAGCGGCACCCTCAGCCGCAGCCGCACGACCACGTCGTAGGAAACCCGCCGGGATCCTTCCTGCGCGAACAGCACGGCCTGCGTGTCATCGATGGCCAGCGGCTGGCGCGGAGAGTCGTAAAGGCGGTGCACCTGCGCGGCGATCTCCGCGCAGCGCGCCTGCAACTCCACCGCCGGGGGCAGGGCGTTCGCGGTCGCGACCGCCAGTTCGTAGAAGAAAATCAGCGCCGCAGCCGCCACCACCGCGAGTGCGACGAAGCGCCACGTCCGCAGCGCCTCGCGGGTGCGGGCTTTCTCCGCCTCCTGCGCCGCCTGCTTCACCGCGGCGTCGTCTAGGATCTCGAACTGCGCGGGCACGTCCCAGACGATCTTGGTCGGACGCGCGGGCCGCTTGGGCGCTGTGGGCTTGGTGGCCGCCGAACCGGGCTCCTCCGGCGGGCGGATGACGTGGCCGCTCTTCGCCAGCTTCATCATCGGCGGACGGTCCCGGCCGCGTTGGGCGTAATGTTTTGCCCAGGGATCGTTTTCTTCGGGAGAACTCACGAGGGGGGAAGTTTGCCGGGAGGATCCGGCGGGGGACAGTCCGGTCTGGTAAATCATTAATGAAACCGACGGCCCTATCGCGAGCCTGAACGACAGGCTTTGACCCCGCCGGCATTCGCTGCTTTGAAAAGGCGTCCACCCATGGCTTATCTCCCCGCTTCAGCGCCGAGCCCGGCCGGTCGGGCTGTGCCCCGCCGCGCGCGCGCGCGCGCGGGCATCACGGTGATGGAGGTGCTGATCGCCTCCACCCTGCTCACCTTTGTCGTGCTCGCGTCGCTCGCCGCCATCTCGCAGGGCATGACGCACACGAACCACGCGCGCATGATCACGCTCTCCAGCCAGGTTCTCCAGTCGGCCGTCGAGGATCTGCGGCTGAAGAATTATTCCCAGATCATCGCCTACGCGGCGCAGAGCCAGCCCGTCAGCCTCACCTCCACGATCCCCACCGAGCTGCTGAGCAGCAGCTTCACGCGCACGATGACCCTCAGCGCGTCCTACACGACCCGCTACACGTCCTCCACGACCCAGTTCGGCCTGATCTCGGTGGTGCTGACGGTCAGCTGGACGGAGGGCAACGGCACCTTCCGCCGCACCGCGATCACCTATTTCGGAGAAAAGGGCCTGACGGACTACAGCTATGTCGGTTTCTAGGCACAACCGCCGGCCCGCCCGCGCCTTCACGCTCCTCGAGGCGATGATCTCGATGACGCTCATCGGCCTGCTCACGGCCGCCGTCCTCTCCTCGTTCGTCTTCACCCTGCGCGGGGAGCAGTCGCTGGCCAACTACAACACGATGAACGGCGACGCCCGCGAGCTGCTGGAGCGCTTCAGCCGCGACTCCAAGTGCGCCCTGGATGTCACCAACGCCACCAGCACGAGCGTGACAATGATGATCCCCTACGACACCGATCCCACCCACGCCACCAGCGTCACCTACGAATACAACGCCGGCGACGGTTCGGTCACGCGCGAGACCGGCGGAGTCGAGACGGTGCTCGCCACCGGCGTCAGCAACACCTTCGCCTTCACCTATCTCAACATTCTGAATGCCACCACCACTTCCCTAGCCGAGATCAAGCAGATCCAGCTCAGCCTGCGCATGGTCCGCACCGTGACGTCGGCCGCCACTTCGCAATATGTCATATCCGCCCAATATACGCTGCGCTCGAAGCCCGTGGCGCACTGAGCGCGGCACGGCCCTGATGACCGTCCTGCTGCTGGCCGCCATCGTGGCGCTGGTCGGCTCGCACCTGCTCACGCGTTCCTCGCAGGAGGTGAAGCTCGCCACCCGTTCCTACTACATGAGCGCGGCCATTAATCTCGCCGAGGCCGGCGCCGAGGAGGCCATCTGGGCCGAGAACAACAGCTACTTCAGCAGTGCCTACCTCGGCAGCACCTACGGGTGGAGCACCGCCACCGACGGCACGGGCGCCCTGGTCAAGACGGTCACCACCGGTCTCGCGCTGGCTCAGGGCACGGGGGAGATCTACGTCCGCATCGACAATCCCTCCGCCAGCACCCCCGTGATCTATTCCCTCGGCGTGGTGCGCCTGGTCAACCAGCCGGCCATCGTCAAGCAGTTGCGCGTCACCCTCGTCCGCCGGGCGCTGTGGCCCAACGCCGTCGTCGCCAAGGGTAGCGTCCTCTTCAAGGGCAACCAGGTTATCGTCGACTCTTACGATTCCACCTTGGGCGCCTGGAATGCCGTCACCAACCGGAGTGATCATGGAACCGTGGCCACGAATGTGGCCACGACCGGCGGGGCGAGCATCAACAACGCCGATATTTACGGAGCCGTCGCTACCGGCGGCGCTCAGCCGGTCGTGGGCAACAATGGCAGCATCACCGACGCCACCACGCCCGCTGGCGTGACGGTCGACTCCAGCCTCATCCGGACCGATTTTTCCTACAACATCCTCGACACCATCCTGCCCAGCGCGACTCCGATTTCATTGGGCACCATCAACGACAACACCTCCCTTCCCCGGGTGGGCGACACCCCCGCGGCCAACGGCCGTTATGTTTACACCACCAATCAGGTCGACCTGAACAACGAGGTGCTCACGATCAGCGGCCCGGTTGATCTCATCGTCACTCACGATGTATCCATCGGTGGCGGCGCTGGCGGCGTGGTCGTGACCTCGGGAGGGACCAGCAGTTTTCACATGTATGTGGCCGACGACCTGAGTATCTCCGGCCAGGGTGGCATCAATTACTCCAATGATCCGACCAAGATGATGTTCTACGGCACGCGCTCGACGGCTTATGCGGCAAGCCACGGCGCGCAGAGCTTTACCCTGTCCGGCAACGCCTCGTATATCGGCGTGGTTTACGCCCCCAACGCCGCCGTCACCCTCAGCGGCAGCGGCAGCTCGGGCGCCTTCAACGGCGCCGTTATCGGCAGCACCGTCACTTTCAACGGCAACTATAATTTCCATTACGACGTCCAGCTCCTGAGTTTTCTAAGCGACCAGTCGTTTCGGCCCACCAGCTGGATCGAGCTGACCGAGATTGCCGGCAGCGGCCGGCCGCTTGCCCGGGACAACCGTCAGCCCTTCAACGCGGTATTCTGAGCCTCAGCCCGGACCATGCTGACTGAAATCGTCATGCCCGATTACGTGGTTTTACGGATG
>JAHFTD010000033.1 GCA_023269565.1 Opitutaceae bacterium
TTCGAGGCGGCGGACGGCGGCACGGTGTTCCTCGACGAGATCGGCGAGATCGGCCCGGAGATCCAGGTGAAGCTGCTGCGGTTCATGGAGACGCGGAGCTTCGAGCGCATCGGCAGCACCAAGACGATGACGGTCGACGTCCGCCTGATCGCCGCCACCAACCGCAATCTCGAGCAGATGGTAAAGGACGGGAAGTTCCGCGAGGACCTGTTCTTCCGCCTCAACGTCGTGCGCCTCACCACTCCGCCCCTGCGCGCGCGGCCCGAGGACATCCCGCAACTGCTGCTGCATTTCATCGGGGAATTCTCGAAGGAGAATGGCTCCGAGCCGGTGACGGTCGAGCCCGGCGCGATGCGCCACCTGCAAACCTACGCGTGGCCCGGTAACATCCGCGAGCTGCGCAATTTCGCCGAGAACGCCGTGGTGATGCGCCGCGGCGGCAAGCTGACGGAGTTTGACCTCGAGCCGCGTTTCCGCGGCGAGGTGTCACCAGCCTCGGCGCTGACCACACCCGCGCCGGCCAATCCGCTGTCGGTCGAGGCCAACGAGCGGCGGCTTATCCGCGAGGCGCTGCTCAAGGCGCGTGGCAACCGCACGAAGGCCGCCGCCATGATGGGCATCAGCCGCCGCACGCTGCACCGCAAGCTCGTGCAGTGGCCCGAACTCGACGTGGCCGACCGGGGCTGAAGGCCGCCTAGGCATGAATTCCCCGGCGACAGTTGAATCTTCCGATGCAGGTGCGAAGCACCGGCACGACGCGCCGCGGGATTATTTTTCCTTTTCGGTTAGTCCAGAAACATGTCCGGACGAACCCTTCACCACCACCAAACGGGCCATCATGCGACTTGAACTCAAGGAGCACCGTGGACCCGACAAGCCGACCTGAACGAATCGCCTTCCGGCGATGGGCGCCGTCTCTTTGCCTTCTGGCCGCGTGGGCGATCGGCGCGCCTCTTCAGACCGCAGAGCTGCGGGTTGTCGGCTCCGATCTGCTCGCCCCCGCACTGCCGGAGGCCTTGGCCGCCTTTGCGCGCCAGGAAGCCACAGCGGTGCGGACCGATCTGCGCGGCACGCGACCGGGCTTGGAGGAACTGCGCGCCGGCCGGACGGAACTCGGGCTGTGTTTTTTCCCGCCGGGAGAACGTCCGCCTTCCGGCTTCATCAGTTATGTGATCGGCTATCATGCGGTGGCGGTCGTCGTGCCCACGGAACTGCCGCTCAGCCGCATTACTCTCGATCAGCTCCACGCCATCTTTGCCGCCGACGGAGCCGCAGTGCGCTGGGAGGACATTGGCGTCACCGGCCAAAACGCGGCGCGACTGATCGCCCCCATGGCGCTGACACCCCGGGCGGGACTAGCGCTGCCGCTCTTCCAGCGTCTCGTGCTTCACGACGCCGCGCTAAAGGCCAGCGTCGAACACTGCGCCTCACCGGAGCAACTGCTGGCCCGCCTGCGCGCGACGGGGAACAGCATCGGACTGGCTCCCGCGCTGCCGGCGGCGGCGATGCCGGGCCTACGGATTCTGCCCGTGGCGGAATCCCCGCAAGACGCGGCCCATGCGCCGACGGCGGAGGCGCTGCATGGTGGCCGTTATTCTTTGCGCCTGCCGCTCCTTGCAGTCTTTCGTCGCGCCGATGCCGCGCGCTTGTTGCCATTGCTGAAATTCCTGCTCGGTGCGGAAGGCGTCACCGCACTCGGGCGCGCGGGAGTCGTGCCGTTGTCCGAGGCGGAGCGCAACCGGCTCGGCCTTTTGCTGGAAGAACACCAATAGTGGGATTTACACGCTTGTCAGTGGCTGGGGCTGGTTTTTGACTGCCCCGCTTAACCGCACCGCCATGGCCCAGATCACCAAGAGCTACGAACCGCACGACGTCGAAAAGAAATGGTATGCCGCTTGGCAGGCCGCCGGCTGCTTTGCTGGTCGGGTCAATCCGGCGAAAAAGCCCTACTGCGTCGTCATTCCGCCGCCGAACGTCACCGGCGTGCTCACGATGGGCCACGTGCTCAACAACACCATCCAGGACATCCTCATCCGTCGCGCGCGGCTCGAGGGCCGCGAGGCGCTGTGGCTGCCAGGCACCGACCATGCCGGTATCGCCACCCAGACCGTCGTCGAGCGCGAGCTGCGCAAGGAAAAGAAAACCCGCCACACCCTCGGGCGCGAAAAATTTCTCGAGAAGGTCTGGTCGTGGCGCGAGGAGAAAGGTGGCATCATCCTCCAGCAACTGCAGGCGCTTGGCGCCTCGTGCGATTGGAGCCGCACGCAGTTCACGATGGACTCGGCCTACTCGCAGGCCGTGCTCACGGTCTTCGTCGATCTTTTCCAGAAAGGACACATCTACCGCGGCAAGCGCATGGTGAACTGGTGTCCGGTGTCGCTCACGGCGCTTTCCGACGAGGAAGTCATCATGAAACCCGTGAAGGGTTTCATCTACCAGGTGCGTTACGAAATCGTCGGCCGGCCGGGTGAATTCGTGACCGTCAAGACGACGCGCCCCGAGACGATTCCCGGCGACGTCGCCATCGCCGCGCACCCGGACGACCCGCGTTACCAAAAGCTCTTCGGCCTTAAAGTCCGCCGGCCGCTCGGGCCCGCGGCCGAGATTCCCATCATCGCCGACGCCGCCGTGGACAAGGAATTCGGCTCCGGTGCGCTCAAGATCACGCCCGCGCACGACAAGGTGGACTTCGAGATCGGCACGCGGCACAAGCTGCCGCCGCTCGACGTGCTCAACCCCGACGGCACGCTCAACGACCTCGCCGGCCCCGAGCTCACGGGCATGGACCGCTTCGCCGGCCGCAAGAAGGCCGTCGAGTTGCTGCGGGAGAGCGGCGCGCTGGTGCAGGAGGAGCCCTACGAGAACAACGTCGGCTACTCCGAGCGCGCCGACGTGCCGATCGAACCGCGCCTCACCTGGCAGTGGTGGTTGAAATACCCGCGCGTCGAGGAAGCGAAGGCGGCGGTGCGCGACGGCCACATCAAGTTCCACCCCGAACGCTGGTCCAAGGTCTACCTCCACTGGCTCGAGAACATCCAGGACTGGTGCATCAGCCGCCAGCTCTGGTGGGGCCACCGGATTCCCGTCTGGTATCGCCAGGGTCTCGACAAGGAGAAACTCACCGAGACCGACCTGCGCGATCCCGCCAAGGTGCAAGTCTCGCTCGCCGGCCCAGCCGACAAGTCCGGCTGGGTGCAGGAGGACGATGTGCTCGATACGTGGGCTTCATCGTGGATCTGGCCGATGGCCACGCTCGGCTGGCCCGACAAGGCCGCCATGGCCGGGGCCGGCTACGAGTATTTCTACCCGACCACCACGCTCGTCACCGGGCCGGACATCATTTTCTTCTGGGTCGCGCGCATGATCATGGCCGGGCTCGAATACGCGCATCCCGGCGAGCCACTCGCGAAGCGGATCCCGTTCCAGGACGTCTATTTCACCGGCATCATCCGCGACGCGCAGGGCCGCAAGATGTCGAAGTCGCTCGGCAACTCGCCGGACCCGCTCGACCTGATCGAGAAATACGGCGCGGACGGCCTGCGCTTCGGCATCATCTCCATCGCGCCGCAGGGGCAGGACATCCGCTTCCAGGAGGAGCGCATCGAGGGCGGCAAGAATTTCTGCAACAAGCTGTGGAATGCGGGCCGCTTCCGCCAGATGAGCGGCGAGATGGCTGACAATTCCTCGCTCGCCGCCATCCTCGCGCGGCTCGAGCCGGCGAAGTTCGACTCGGACGACCACGCCATCCTCGACCGGTTGCTCGCGGCGACGCGGGAGGTGGACCGCTGCTTCGCCCAGTTCGAGTTCAGCGCGGCGGTGCAGGCGCTCTACGGGTTTTTCTGGAATGATTTCTGTGACTGGTATGTCGAGGTTTCGAAGGCCAAGCTGCAGGAGACCGCGACGAAGGCGAACTGCCTCGCCATCCAGGACCTTGTGCTGCGCCAGACGCTGCTCCTGCTGCATCCGTTCATCCCGTTCATCACCGAGGAACTGTGGCACCTGCTCGGCTACGGCGGCGAGGGCGCGTTCCTTATGCGCGACGCCCGGCTGACCGACCCGTCGCAATTTGTCTCGTCCGGCCTGCGGATCGACACCGACGCAGCGGCCGAGGTCGAGCGCATCAAGCAGACCGTCTCGCACCTGCGCGCCTTCAAGGCCGAGCAAGGCGAGGCTGCGAGCAAGGGCTCGGAATTTGTCGTCGAGGCCGTCGACCGGCAATGGGCTGCGCTCGAGCTCAACCTGGCCAAACTCAAGCGCATGGTCGGTGCCGCCGCCATCACCCGCGGCACAATGTCGCCCAATGCGCCGGCTATTGTCACCGCGCACGGCTCGTGGAACCTCATCCGTCAGATCAAGGCCGGCGACACCGCCGCCGAGAAGGCACGGCTCACGAAGGAAATCGAGACACTTGCCAAGCACATCGCCGGCACCGAGGCGCGGCTGGGCAACAAGGCATTCACCGATAAGGCGCCGCCCGCCGTCATCGACGGCGCGAAGAAGCAGCAGGCTGAGTTGCAGGCGAAGCGCACGGAGCTGCAGCGATTGCTTGCCGCGCTGGGGTAGGGCGAACAGAGTGCGCGCATGAAATCCTGGCCGCTCTGCTTCCTCGCCGCGTTCGGGCTCAGCGGCTGTCATGTGTCAGTCAACACCGAACCCAGTGCGACGATCGAGGCGCCGGGCGCGCCGGAGTATTTTCCGACCCAGATTGTCGCCAACCCGCCACTGCCGTTCGCCGAGGCCGTGCGAGTGGGTGAAATGCTTTATCTGACCGGCCAGCTCGGCACCCTGCCGGGGACCACGCAGGTGGCGACAGGCGGCATCGACGCGGAGGCGCGTCAAGTGATGGAGAACATCAAAGCGGTGCTGGAGCGGCATGGGACGTCGCTCGACCATGTGGTGAAATGCACGGTCTTCCTTGCGGACATGAAGGAATGGCCGGCGTTCAACGCGGTCTACCGGCAGTATTTCCCCAACCACTTTCCGGCGCGCAGCGCGTTCGGCACCACCGGGCTGGCCTTCGGCGCGCGCGTCGAGGTCGAATGCATCGCCTGGGTGCGGCCGGTGGCCAAATAGATTTATGCGCAAGCTCATTGGTCTGGTCATACCCTGCCTCGTCCTGGCCGGCGCCGCGCCGGCCGCCAATTATCCCCAGCCCGCTGAGGGCGACTACGTCATCAAGGACTTCAAGTTTCGCTCGGGTGAAACGCTGCCCGAGCTGAGGATGCACTACTACACGCTGGGCATGCCACAGCGCGACGCGCAGGGCGTGGTGCGCAACGCGGTGCTGAGCATGCATGGCACTGGTGGCAGCAGCGCCTTCATGTTCAACCCGGATTTTGCCGGCGAGCTCTTCGGTCCCGGACAGCCGCTGGACGCCACCAAGTATTTCATCATCCTGATCGACGCCATCGGTCACGGCAAATCCAGCAAGCCCAGCGACGGACTGCGGGCGAAGTTCCCCCACTACGGCTATGTCGACATGGTCGAGGCGGACCACCGGCTGCTCACCGAGTGTCTTGGCGTGAACCACGCCCGGCTGGTCTTCGGGCAGTCGATGGGCGGCATGCACACCTGGCTGTGGGGCGAGACGTATCCCGATTTCATGGACGCGCTCATGCCGTTCGCGAGCCTGCCGGTGCAGATTTCCGGCCGCAACCGCGTCTGGCGGCGCGTCGGCATCGATGCCATCCGGAACGACCCCGCGTGGCAGGGCGGCAACTACATGGCGCAGCCCCCGGGGTTGCGCACCGCGCTCCAGATGAGCTGGCTCATGGGACTCAACCCCGTCATCCGCCAGCGCGAGGCGCCGACTTTGGCCAAGGCTGACGCGGCCATCGATGCCTATGTGGCGAACGGCATGAAGACCGAGGACGCCAGCGACACGCTTTACGCCTACGAGGCCTCCCGCGATTACGACCCCAACCCGGCCCTCGAGCAGATCAAGGCGCCGCTGCTGGCCATCAATTCCGCCGACGACATCATCAATCCGCCCGAACTCGGCATCCTCGAGCGCGAGATCAAGCGCGTGCCGCATGGCCGCGCCATCGTCCTGCCGCTGAGCGAGCGGACCCGCGGGCACCAGAGCCACCGCTTCCCCGTGCTCTGGAAAGACGAGATGGTGAAATTCCTCGCCGAGACCGAGCCGCGATAATCGGACTGGCCAAAGCGCCCGTGGTGCTGTCAATTTTCCGGGGATGAAAAAAGCCCTGATCACCGGCATCACCGGCCAGGACGGCTCCTATCTCGCCGAGCTCCTGCTCGCCAAGGGTTACGAGGTCCATGGTGTCATCCGCCGCGCCTCGACCTTCAACACGAGCCGCATCGACCATCTCTACCGCGACCCTCACGTCAACGGGGTGAAGCTCTTCCTGCATTACGGCGACCTGGCCGACGCCACCCAGATGATCAAGCTGCTCTACGACCTGCAGCCGGAAGAAATCTACAACCTCGGCGCGCAGTCGCACGTGCGCGTGTCCTTCGACATCCCCGTCTACACTGGCGACATCGACGGGCTCGGCGCCGTGCGCATCCTCGAGGCCATCCGCGAGGCGGGTTTGGTGAAGAAGACCCGTTATTATCAGGCGTCGTCCTCGGAGATGTTCGGCAAGGTGCAGGAGGTCCCGCAGACCGAGCGCACGCCCTTCTGGCCGCGCTCGCCCTACGGCTGCGCCAAGGTCTACGCCCACTGGCTGACCGTGAATTACCGCGAGAGCTACCAGCTCCACGCCAGCAACGGCATCCTCTTCAACCACGAGTCGCCGCGCCGCGGCGAGACCTTCGTCACCCGCAAGATCACCCGCGCCGCCACCCGCATCAAGATGGGCCTGCAGGAGCACCTCTACCTCGGCAACCTCGACGCCCGCCGCGACTGGGGCTACGCGAAGGAATATGTCGAGATGATGTGGCTCATGCTGCAGCAGGACGCCCCCGACGACTACGTCGTCGCCACCAACGAGACCCACAGCGTGCAGGAATTCTGCGAGGAAACCTTCGGGCTGCTCGGCCTAGACTGGCGGAAATATATCAAACACGACGCCCGCTACGAACGCCCCGCCGAGGTTGACCTGCTCATCGGCGATCCCGCCAAGGCCAAGCGGCAGCTTGGCTGGGAACCCAAAGTGCGTTTCAAGGGGCTCATCAAAATCATGGTTGATGCCGACCTCGAGCTCGCCCGGCGCGAGGAGCAGGTCAGCAAACTCCCGCGGCCGTAAACTGCAGCCGCCGGCGCATGAAACTCTACATCGCAGGCCACAACGGCATGGTGGGCGCCGCGCTGGTGCGGCGCTTCCGCGGCGAGCTAGGCGTCACGCTGCTGCTGCGCTCGCGCCGCGAGCTCGACCTCGTGGACCAGAGGGCGGTTGCGGTGTTCCTTGCCGCCGAGAAACCCGACGCTGTGGTTATTGCCGCCGCCAAGGTTGGCGGCATCCACGCCAACAGCACTTACCCGGCGGAATTCCTCTTCGATAACCTCGCCATCGCCGCCAACTGCCTCCACGGCGCCCATCAAGCCGGGGTGGGGCGCGTGCTCTTCCTCGGCAGCTCCTGCATCTACCCGAAGCACGCCCCGCAGCCCATGCCAGAGGACTGCCTCCTCACCGGCCCGCTCGAACCGACCAACGAGGCCTACGCGATCGCCAAGATCGCCGGCCTCATGCTCGCGCAGGCCTACCGCCGGCAGCATGGCGTCCTCTACCATTCGGCGATGCCGACCAATCTCTACGGCCCCGGCGACAATTACCACTTGCAGAACTCGCACGTTCTGCCGGCCCTCATCCGCAAATTCCACGAGGCGAAGACGGCCGGCCGCGCCGAGGTCGTGGCCTGGGGCACCGGCTCGCCCCGGCGCGAATTCCTGCACGTTGACGATCTCGCCGACGCCTGCGCTTTCCTGCTCAAGCTGCCCGACCCGCCGGATTGGATCAACGTCGGCACCGGCACCGATGTGACCATCCGCGAGCTGACCGAGCTTGTCGCCGCAACGGTCGGCTTCACCGGCCGCGTGGTCTGGGATGCCACCAAGCCCGACGGCACGCCGCGCAAGCTGCTCGACGGCTCTCGCCTCACCGCCCTCGGCTGGCGGGCCCGGATCGACTTGCGCGACGGGCTCGTGCGCACCTACCGGACCTTCCTCGCCGAGCTGGCTTCAGGCACGCTGCGCGCCTGAAGATGGGATGACAAGGGCCGGCGCTTGCGGCAACCTGACAGCCACATTATTACCCCAAGAGTGATTCCAAACCCGCAGGTGCAGACAAGAAAATCGCCGCCGGCATCCTGGGCATTTTGCTCGGGGCCTTCGGCATCCACAAGTTCGTGCTCGGTTACACCAAGGAAGGCGTGATCATGGTGCTTGTCACCGTGCTGACGCTGGGCATCGGTGGCGCCGTCATGGGCATCATCGGACTGATTGAAGGCATCCTTTACCTGACTAAAAGTGACGACGAATTTGTCGCCACTTACGTCACGGGCAAGAAGGGCTGGTTCTGACCCCGAGCTAGTCGCTGCCGGTCACGCTTTCCGCTTGCGGTAGGCCTCGGTCTGCCAACCTTGGTGCCGTCATGATCGCACCCGAGACTTTTTCGCACCTCGAAAACATCAAGAAGCGCGCCGGCTACTTGGGGAGGTTTCTTTGACGTCGAGCAGAAGCAGCGCGAGATAGACGCGATGGAGGCGCAGATGGGCGCCCCGACCTTCTGGGACAGCAACGAGCGCGCCCAGAAGCACATCGCGAAACTGAACGGCCTCAAGCGCGCCATCGCCGGCGTGGTGGCCTTCAAAAAGAAGCTCGACGACACCGCGGTGATGGTCGAGCTCATCGAGACTGCCGCTCCCGCCGAGCAGGAATCCTACGCCCGCGAGCTCGACGCGCAGGTTGCCGCCATGGTGGCCGAGCTAGACAAGCTCGAGATCGCGTCCTTCCTCACCGGCCAGTTCGACAAGAACAACGCCATCCTCTCCCTCCAGGCCGGCGCCGGCGGCACCGAGTCGAACGACTGGGCCGACATGCTTTTCCGCATGTATAACCGCTGGGCCGAGCGACGCGGCTTCGAGGTCGAGCTGATGGACGTGCAGGCCGGCGACCAGGCGGGCATCGCCAAGGCCACAGTCCTGATCAAGGGCGACAACGCCTACGGCTACGCCAAGGCCGAACGCGGCGTGCACCGTCTGGTCCGCATCTCCCCGTTCGACTCCAACAAGCGCCGGCACACCTCCTTCGTGGCCATCGATGTCGTCGCCGAGATCACGGAAGACATCAAGATCGAGATCCCCGATGACGAAATCCGCACCGATGTTTACCGTTCGTCCGGCAAGGGCGGCCAGGGCGTCAACACCACGGATTCCGCCGTGCGCCTCACGCACATTCCCTCCGGCCTCGTGGTCGTCTGCCAGAACGAGCGCTCGCAGATCAAGAACAAGGCCGCCGCCCTGAACGTCCTCAAGGCCCGCCTCTATGAGAAGCGCCTCGACGAGCAGCGCAGCGAGATGGAACGGTTCTACGGCGAGAAGGGCGAGATCGGCTGGGGCAGCCAGATCCGCAGCTACGTCCTCCAGCCTTACCAGATGGTGAAGGACCTCCGCACCGGCGTCAGCACCAGCGACACCCAGGCCGTGCTCGACGGCGACGTTGACCGTTTCATCTACGCCTGGCTCCGCGCCGGCTGCCCGCGCCATCGCAACAAGGACATCCAGATGGACGATTAACGTCCCGCTCCGCGACATGCCCGACCTCGCCCATGACACCATCCGTTCCGCGCTCGACGCGCAGGAGCTGTTCGAGGCCAAGTCTTGGCGGCTCTCCCCGCAAGCTTGGCCGCTGACACCCGCGCAGGCGGAGCAGCTCGGGCAGATCGGCGCGGCGTGTCTCGAGTTTCACCAGGCGATGGAGACGCTCTACCTGCGCTCCGCCGCGGGCAAAAATCTTCTCCGCAACAAGCCGCTCCTCGCCCCGTGGGCCGCCGACTACCTCGACCGCGGCAAACCCGCCGCGCTTGTCGCGCACGCCCGCGACCCGCGGAACCGCGGTGCGTTCCCCACCGTGCTGCGGCCTGATTTGCTGCTGACCGACGACGGCTTCGCACTCACCGAGCTCGACTCCGTGCCCGGCGGCATCGGCCTCACGGCGTTCCTCAACCGGCTCTACGGCGGAGCCGCAGATCCTTCCGTCCTTGGACATGGCGACGCGATGATTGTGAATTTCCACGCCTCGCTCGCCGCACTACGCCCGGGCGCGCGCAATCCGCTTATCGCCATCGTGGTCAGCGACGAGGCCGCGACCTACCGTCCCGAGATGCACTGGCTCGCCGGGGAACTGCAGCGGTTGGGCCGCCGCGTTTACTGTCTGCGGCCCGAGGATCTCTTTCCGCTCGGCGGCGAGCTGTTCTTCGACATCGAGGGCACCCCGGAGAAAATCGACGTCATCTACCGTTTCTTCGAGCTGTTCGACTGGCCCAACGTGAAAATTGCCCTCGACATCATGGAGGCGTGGGGCAGCGGGGCCGTGGCCATTGCGCCGCCGATGCGGCATTTCCAGGAGGAGAAACTTGCGCTGGCGCTGTTTCACCACCACCTGCTGCAGGATTTCTGGACGGAGACACTCGACGCCCGCAGCCTGCGCCTGCTGCGCGAGCTCATCCCGCCGTCGTGGGTGATGGATCCCGCGCCGCTGCCGCCCGGCGCCGTGCTCGACGGCCCGCGCGCCGGCGGTCGCATGCTCAACGACTGGCGCGACCTCAGCGGCGCCTCGCAGAAAGAACGCGACCTCATCATCAAGATTTCCGGTTTCCATGAGACGGCATGGGGTGCGCGCAGCGTCGTGCTGGGAAGTGATTGCTCTCGTGAGGAGTGGCTGGAGGGCGTTGAGCAGGCGCTCCGGCTCGCTCCGGTCAATCTGCACGTGCTGCAGGAATACCGTAAGCCGCGCCGCATCCGCCACCCGCTCTATGACCAGGCGACGCCTCCCGCGGTCCGCGAGACCGATGGCCGGCTGAGGCTCTGCCCGTATTATTTCGTCGTCGACGGGCAGGCGCGGCTGTCGGGCGCGCTCGCGACCTTCTGCCCGCCGGACAAGAAGATCATCCACGGCATGCAGGATGCGGCCTTGCTCCCCAGCCGGATTGCCCCATAGCGATAGGCGTGAACCTCCCCGCTCCGGCCGTCAGCGTCGCCACTTTCTCCAAGCGGTGGTGCAGGCTTGGTTCCATGTTGGCCCTGACGGCCTTGGGCGCCGGGCTGACCGCGCAGGAAGTCCGTCCCTCGATCACCAAGACTTCTGCAACCGAATCGGAAAAAGATGCCATCATCCGCCACCTCCAGCTGGACAACCAGCGGCTCAACACCGAGGTGAAGAGCGCCACGCGCGAACTGCTCGCTCTCAACCAGCAGTTGCGCACGTTGCACGATACTTCCGCCCGCCCGGGCACACCTTTGGCCGACACCAAGGCCGAGGGCGAGCTCCGCGCGGAGAGCCGGCGGGTCAGCAGCGACAACGCCCGCTTGTCCGGTGAGCGCGAGTCTGCAATCAAGGACGCCGGGAACATTACCGATCAATTGCGCGATGCCCGTAACGAAGTGACGCGGCTTACCCTCGAGATCCAGCAGCTCCGCGCCGAGCGCCGGCCGGGCGACACCGGGAGCCCGTATACCTCTCTCCGGCAGATCGAGGCGCTGCGCGCCGAGAATGTCGCGTTGGCCGCCCGCATCGCCGAGCTGGAGAAACAGCTGGAAGCCGCGCGCCCCCGGCCGGCCGTTGCGTCCAAGAGCTGATCAGTTATAAGCCGGTGCCGTGTTTCTCGGCGCCGTAGCTGCCGTAGGTGGCGATCTTCGCCCGGACCCGCGCGATCTCGTCGTCGGGCAGGATGACCGGTTCGCCCACCTGGATCGCCCGCCAATACATCATCGCGAGCGTCTCGGCCTCGACCGTCATGGCCAGCGCGCGCTCGAGGTTGGGGCCGAGGACAATGAGTCCGTGATTGCCCATCAGCGCGGCAGTGCGGTCGGTCAACGCCTGGAGCACGTGGTTGGAAAGTTCCTGCGTGCCGTAGGTGGCGTAGTCCGAGCAGCGGATGCTGTTCCCCCCGAACAGGGCGATCAGGTAATGGAACGCCGGGATGCCGCGCCGCAGACAGGCAAGCGAGGTCGAGTAGGCGCTGTGGGTGTGGATGATGGCGTGGGCGTCGGGGCGGGCCCGCATGATATCGAGGTGGAAGCGCCATTCACTCGACGGCGGGCGGGGGCCCGAGTGGCTGCCGTCGAGCCGCATGTGGACGATGTCCTCCGGTTGCATCACGTCGTAGGCCAGGGCGGTGGGGGTGAGCAGAAAACCGTCATCGGGATTGGCGGAGAGGCGCACGCTGACGTTGCCCGACGTGCCTTGATTGAGGCCGCGCCGCTCCAGCTCGCGGCAGGTGGCGATGAGCTGGCGGCGCAAGGTGAGTTCGGAGGGACTGGGGGAGGACGACATGGGATGAATCAGGAGGAACGATCGGAAAATAGTTTCTGCAGGCCGGCCGGGGTGGCCGGGCAGACGCCGCGCTCTGTGATCAGGCCCGTGACAAGGCGCGCGGGTGTGACGTCGAAGGCGGGGTTGGCGGCCGGGCTGCCGGCGGGGGTGACGCGGATGGTGGCGAGGGAGCCGTCCTCGCGGCAACCGGTGAGGTGGGTGACCTCGGCGGCGGCGCGCTCCTCGATGGGGATTTCGCGCAGACCGTCGCGAACCATGAAATCAATGCTCGGCGACGGGGTTGCGACGTAGAATGGCACGCCGTTGTCGCGGGCGGCGAGTGCCTTCAGGTAGGTGCCGATCTTGTTGCAGACGTCACCCCGGGCCGTAACCCGGTCGGTGCCGACGATGACGAGGTCGACCTGTCCGTGCTGCATCAGGTGGCCGCCGGCGTTGTCGACGATGACCGTGTGCGGCACGCCGTGATTGAGCATCTCCCAGGCGGTGAGGCTCGCCCCCTGGTTGCGCGGGCGGGTCTCGTCGACCCAGACGTGGAGCTCCAGGCCGTCGTCGTGTGCGAGGTAAATCGGCGCGGTGGCGGTGCCCCAATCGACGGTGGCGAGCCAGCCGGCGTTGCAATGCGTCAGGAGGTTGACGGGCTCGCCGGTTTTTTTCATTGCGGCGAGTGCGCGCAGCAGTGGCAGACCGGCCGCGCCGATGCCGCGATTGATCGCGGCATCCTCGTCGCAGATGCTGGCGGCGAGTGCAAAAGCCGCCGCGGCACGCCCGGCCGGGGGGAGCGGAGCGAGGTGCGCGTGGCAGCGGTCGAGCGCCCAGCGGAGGTTGATGGCGGTCGGGCGGGTGGCGAGCAATGTGGCGTGGGCGCGGGCGAGGGCGACGTCGGAGGGGTCGCGGCGGAGGGCCAGCCACATCCCGTAGGCGGCCATGGCGCCGATGAGCGGCGCGCCGCGGACCTGCATGGATCTGATGGCGTGCGCGGCTTCCTCCAGCGTGCGGAGCGTGAGTGTGGCGAATTCGTGCGGCAGGCGCGTCTGGTCGATGATGCCGACAGATTCGCCGTCCGGTTCCGGCCAGATCGTGCGCCAGGGTTTGCCTTGGACCTTCATGGGTGAAGGCCGGGATCAGTCGGGCACGACGGCGGTCGTCTCGATCTCGATCTTGGCGCGGTCTTCCATCAGCGCGGCGACGACCACCACCGCCATCGCAGGATAATGTTTTCCCATCACCTGTCGGTAGGTTTCGCCGATTTGCGAAAGCTGGCGCAGGTATTCCGCCTTGCTGGTGATATACCAGGTCATGCGCACAACGTGCTGCGGACCGGCGCCGGCCTGTAGCATCACCGCGAGGGTGTTCTCCAAGGTCTGCTTCAGCTGTGCGGCGAGCTCGTCGCCGGGGAATTTCCCGGCGGCATCCCAGCCAATCTGCCCGGCGACGAACACCAAGCGGCCGCGGGCGGCGATGCCGTGCGAATAACCTTTGGGGCGGGGCCAGCCGGGCGGGAGGAGAATTTCCATGAGGAATAGCGCTAGGGGTTCCGTGGGGCTGACGCAAGCCGGACGCGGCTACTGCGACTCGCGCAGCTTGAAGCGCTGGATTTTGCCCGTCTCGGTTTTGGGCAGGGTCGCGACAAACTCGATCGCGCGGGGATATTTGTAGGGGGCGATCTGCGCCTTGACAAAATCCTGGAGCTCGTGCGTCAGCGCGGGCTCGGGCGCCGGAGCGCCGTCGCGGAGCACGACGAAGGCCTTGACGATGCTGCCGCGCATCGCGTCGGGCGCGGCGACGACCGCGCACTCCTTCACGGCGGGGTGCTCCAGCAGTGTGGCCTCGACCTCGGGGCCGGAGATGTTGTAGCCGCTGGAAATGATCATGTCGTCGTTGCGGGCCTGGAACCAGAAGTAGCCGTCCGCGTCCATCAGGTAGGTGTCGCCGGTGATGTTCCAGCCGTGGAGGACGTATTTTTTCTGCCGGTCGTCGGCCAGGTAGCGACAGCCGGTGGGGCCGCGCACGGCGAGGCGGCCGACGGTGCCGGGCGGCAAGGGCTGGCCCGCAGCGTCGATAACCCGCGCCTCGTAGCCCGGCACGGGTTTGCCGGTGGAACCTGGCCGGATGTCGGCGCCGCCCGCGGAAATGAAGATGTGCAGTATCTCGGTCGCGCCGATGCCGTCGATGATGCGGATGCCGGTCTGGGCGAACCATGCGTCGGAGGTGGCCTTGGGCAGGGTTTCGCCGGCCGACACACACTGGCGCAGGCTGGACAGATTGAAGTTCTTGCTGTGCTCCAGCATGAAGCGGTAGCCGGTCGGCGAGGTAAAGCTGATGGTTGCGCCGTATTCGTAGATGGCCTTTGCGAGCTCCGGCGGCGGGGTCTTCTCGAGCAGGACCGTCGAAGCGCGGACCCGCATGGGGAACAGCACCAGCCCGCCGAGCCCGAAGGTGAAGGCCAGCGGCGGGCTGCCGATGAACACGTCGTCGCGCCGCGACCGGAGCACGTGACGCGGGAACAGGTCGCAGATCGCCAGCACATCGCGGTGGAAGTGCATCGTGCCCTTGGGCGCACCGGTGGTGCCCGACGTGAACGCGATAAGGCAGACGTCCTCGGCGGCCGTGTCCACGGCGATGAACTCCGCAGGGTGGCGCGCAAGGCGCGCCGCGAAGTCGTCGTTGCCATAGGCGGCGGCCTGTTCGAGCCCGGGCACCCTGCGGCGGGCCTCGGCGATCTCTGCCTCCAAGCGGTGGTCGTAGAGCGCATGCCGGATGCGGGCCTTGTCGATGATGACCGCCAGCTCGCGCGCGCGCAGCAGGGGCATGGTGGCGACGACAATGCCACCAGCCTTGACGATGCCGAACCAACTTGCGACCAGCATCGGGTTGTTCGGCGCGTGCAATAGCACGCGTTCGCCGGTCCGCAGCCCCATGTCCCGCGTGAGCACATGCGCGATGCGGTTGGCGTGCGATGCAAGGTCGCGGTAGGTCCAGGTGATGCCGGGCGCGCGGATGACGACCCGGTCGCCGTCGCCCTCGGCCACGGCCCGGTCGAGCAGCTCGGCGGCGCAGTTTAACCGCTCCGCGTAGCCGAGCTGGTCGAGGTTGATAAGATCAGGCCAGAGTTCGCGCGGCGGCAGGTTATCTCGGGCAAAGGTGTCCACATGGGCAGTGTAGCTCATGGTGGGAAGGGATCAGTTCGCGGACTCAGTGAGCAGCTGCCTGGCGATGATCTGCTGCTGCACCTCCGAGGCGCCCTCGTAGATCCGCAGCGCGCGGATTTCCCGGTAAAGCTGCTCGACCGGCACGCCAGTGACGACGCCCAGTCCGCCGAACAACTGCACCGCTTGGTCGATGACCTGCTGCGCCGACTCGGTCGCGTAAAGCTTGGCCATGGCGGCTTCGCGCGTGATGCGGGCTGCCCCGCGGTCGCGGGTCCAGGCTGCGCGGTAGACGAGCAGCGCGCTGGCGTCGACGGCGACGGCCATGTTGGCGAGTTTTGCTTGAGTCACCTGCATGCTGGCGAGCGGGGCGCCAAAGAGCCGGCGCGTGGTCGTGCGCCGCAGGGCCTCGTCCAGTGCGCGGCGGGCGAAGCCCAGCGCGGCCGCGCCCACCGTCGTGCGGAAGATGTCGAGCGTGGCCATGGCCACCTTGAAACCCTCGCCGGGCTGGCCGAGCATCCGGCCTGCCGGCACGCGGCAGTCTTTGAACTCGAGCGCGCCGAGCGGGTGCGGCGCCATCGTCCGGATGCGCTTGGCAACGCGCAGTCCCGGCGTGCCGGCGTCGACCACGAACGCGCTCAGGCCCCTCGCGCCCGGCGCCTCGCCCGTGCGGGCGAACACGACGTAGAAGTCGGCGATGCCGGCGTTGGAGATCCAGGTTTTGCCGCCGTTCAGCACGTAGTGGCGGCCCTGCCGCGTGGCGGTTGTCGCGATGGCGGCGACATCCGAGCCGGCCTCGGCTTCGGACAAGGCGAACGCGGCAATCTTGGTGCCGCGGCGCACGCCGCCAAGGTAGGTGTGCTTGAGCGCATCGGAACCGAACAGGGCGATCGCACCGCTGCCGAGGCCTTGCAGCGCGAAGGAAAACTCCGCGAGCCCGGAATACCGCGCCAGAGTTTCGCGGATGAGGCAGAGAGTGCGCACGTCGTGCCGGGCATTTCTCCTCCGCGGGTCGGGCGCGGCGTGTTTGAGCCAGCCCCCGCGGGCGAGCTGACGAACGAGCCGGCGGCAGGCGGCCTCGACATTCGCCGGATGGGAATCGCGAAGATTTTCGCGGCACCACGCCTCCAATTCCGTCGCCAGCCGGCGGTGGCGTGGCTCGAAGAAGGGCCAGTGGAGAAAGGTGCGGTCGGTCATCAGTTGCCCTCGAATTTCGGCGTGCCCTTGGCGGCGAACGCCTGATAGGCGCGCGTGAAATCTTTCGTTTGCATGCAGATCGCCTGCGCCTCCGCCTCGGCGTCGATCGCTTCGTCGACGCCCATGCTCCATTCCCGGTGCAGCATCGCCTTCGTCATCGCATGGGCGACCGTGGGACCGGTCGCGAGCCTAATGCCGAGCGCGCTGGCGGTGCCGATAAGCGCGGCGGGATCGTGGAGCGAGTTGAAGAAGCCCCACGCCAGGCCCTCGTCGGCGCTCATGGAGCGGCCGAGATAAAGCAGCTCCGAGGCGCGGCCCTGGCCGATGATCCGCGGCAGCAGGGCGCACGCACCCATGTCGCAGCCGGCGAGACCCACGCGGGTGAAGAGGAACGCCACCTTCGCGCCGGGCGTCCCGAGCCGCAGGTCCGAGGCCATAGCGAGGATCGCACCCGCGCCGGCGCAGACACCGTCGACGGCGGCGATGATCGGCTGCGGGCAGGCGCGGATCGCCTTCACCAGGTCGCCGGTCAGCTGGGTGAAGCGGAGCAGGCGCGCCGCGTCCATCATTGTCAGCGGGCCGATGATCTCGTGGACATCGCCGCCCGAGCAGAAATTGCCGCCGGCACCGGTGAGGATTACGACGCGGACATCCTCGGCCCGGGCGAGATTGCGGAAGGTGTCGCGCAGTTCGCCGTAGGACTCGAACGTCAGCGGGTTTTTCTTCTCCGGGCGGTTCAGTGTCACGGTGGCGACGCCGTCCTGCAGGCTCCAGAGGAAGTGCCGCGGCTTGAAGTCGGCGAATTTCATGGGTGGGCGGGCATGAGGGGTTGGGGCGACGGGCTGCCGTCGACGAGGCGCGCCTGGCCGGTGACGCCGCCAGCGCCGGGCAGGCAGAACCACAGCACGGCCGCGGCGACTTCCACGGGCGTGACGAAGCGGCCGTGCGGCATATCGCGCAGCAGCTGCGCGCGCGCCTGTTCCGCGGTGCGGCCGGTGGCGGCGACGATCTTCTGCACGGCGTCGGCGAGCAGGTCGGTCTCGGTGAAGCCGGGGCTGACGGCGTTGACGGTGACGCCGGTGCGGGCGGTTTCGATCGCCAGCGCGCGGGTGAAGCCGAGCAGGCCGTGCTTGGCGGCGCAATAGGCGGTGACGTAGGGGTAGCCCTTGTGCGCGGCCGTGCTCGCGATGTTGATGATGCGGCCCCAGCCGGCGGCGCGCATGCGGGGCAAGACCTGCGCGGTGCAATGGAACGCGCCCGTGAGGTTCACCGCGAGCATCCGTTCCCACAGGGCGGCGCTCGTGCGCTCGAACGGTGCGCTTTCGGCGGCGCCCGCGTTGTTCACCAGGACGTCCGCCGGCCCGGCCTTGGCGAAGGCCGAACGGACGCTCCGCTGGTTCGTGACATCGACCACGATCGCGCGCGCGCCCGGCAGCGCGCCGGCGACGAAACGGAGCGATGACAGGGTCCGGCCCATGACGGTAACCCGCGCGCCGCGGACTGCGAGGGCGTAGGCGATGGCCGCGCCGATGCCGCCGCCACCACCGGTGACGATCGCGTGGCGGCCCTTGAGCTGGTCAGATGTTCTGCGCGGCATCAGTGGAGCGTTTGAGGTTGCGATACAACTGGTCGCGTCCGGCAAGATAGGGCGGCGGCCAGACGATGCCACGAAAATCCTGCCGGGCCGCCGCGTGCAGGGTCCAGTAAGGGTCGGCGAGGTGCGGCCGGGCGAGGCAGCAAAGGTCGGCGCGACCGGCAGCGATAATGCTGTTGACGTGGTCGAACTCGTAGATGTTGCCCACCGCGATGGTCGGGACACCCGCTTCGTTGCGGATGCGGTCGGAGAACGGCGTCTGGAACATCCGCCCGTAAACCGGCTCGGCGCGCGGGCTGGTCTGGCCGGCGGACACGTTGATGATGTCCGCACCGGCGGCCTTAAAGGCGCGGGCAATGCGCACGGCCTCGGCGGCGTCGACGCTCTGCGCGTCGGCCACCCAGTCGGTCGCGGAGATGCGGACGGAAATCGGCTTCGTCTCGGGCCAGACGGCGCGCACGGCGCGGAACACCTCGAGGGGGAAGCGCAGGCGGTTCTCCAGCGGGCCGCCGTATTCATCGGTGCGGTGGTTGGTCAGCGGAGTGATGAACGCCGAGAGCAGGTAACCGTGGGCGCAGTGCAGCTCCAGCATGTCGAAGCCGGCCTCATCGGCCTGCCCGGCGGCGCGGACGAAGGCGTCGCGCACGCCGTCCATGTCCGCGCGGATCATGGCGCGCGGGGTCTGGTTTTGCGGCGACCAAGCGACGGGTGAGGGGGCCAGCAGCTCCCAGTTGTCCGAGTCGAGCGGCTGGTCCATGCCCTCCCAGCCGATCTTCGTCGAACCCTTGGCCCCGGAGTGACCGAGCTGCAGCGCGATTTTCGCCGGCGTGTGCGCGTGCACGAAGTCACAGATGCGCTTCCAGGCGGCGGTGTGGCCGGGGAGATACAGGCCCGTGCAACCGGGCGTGATGCGGCCTTCAGGCGTGACGCACGTCATCTCGGTGAACAAGAGCCCCGCGCCGCCTTGCGCGCGCGCGCCGTAATGGACGAGGTGGAAATCGTCCGGCGCGCCGTCCTTTGCGCTGTAGGTCGCCATCGGGGAGACCGCGATGCGGTTGACCAACTCGAGGCTGCGGAGCCGGTAGGGCGTGAACATCGGCGGAATCACCGCGGCCGTCTTCGACGCGGAGGCTCGCGAGGCAAGCCAGCGCTCGACGCCTTCGAGCCAGGGCTTGTCGCGGAGCCGCAGGTTCTCGTGGCTGACGCGCTGGCTGCGGGTCAGCAGCGAATAGGCGAACTGGATCGACTCGAGCCCGGCGTAGCGCGGCATGTTCTCGAACCACTCGGTGGAATTGCGTGCGGCGCTCTGCAGCTTGAGCACCTCGACGCGGCGGCTCTCCTGGTAGGCCTCAAGCGCAGCCGGGCGGTCGGGATGGTTTTTGTCATGGAGCGTCTCGGCGAGGGCGATGGCGTCCTCGAGCGCCAGCTTGGTGCCGGAGCCGATGGAGAAGTGCGCGGTGTGGGCGGCGTCGCCCATGAGCACGAGATTGCCGTGGTGCCAGTGTTCGCAACTGACGCGCTGGAAATTGAGCCAGGCTGAGCCGCGCAAGTGCCGGGCGTTCGTCATGAGCTGGTGGCCGCCGAGGTATTTTTCGAAGAGCCGCTCGCAGGCGGCGATGCTTTCCTCCTGGTTCATGCGGTCCAAGCCGAGCCCGCGCCACGTGGGCTCCTGGCATTCGACGATGAAGGTAGAGGTCGTCTCGTCGAAGCGGTAGGCGTGCACCCAGATCCAGCCGTGCGGGGTCTCCTCGAAGGCGAAAGTGAAGGCGCCGAACACCTGCCGCGTGCCATACCAGATGTATTTGTTGGTCCGCACGTCGATGCTCGGACGGAAGACGCCCTCGTGGGCCTTGCGGATGAGGCTGTTAAGGCCGTCCGCCGCGACGATCAGGTCGGCGTCGCGATAGGCGTCGAGGTTGGGCACCTCGCGGTGGAAGACGAGGTTGACGCCGAGAGCTTGGGCGCGCTGCTGCAGGATGTTGAGCAGGCGCTGGCGGGCGATGCCGCAGAAGCCGTGGCCGCCCGAGGTGATGGTCTGTCCGCGGAAATGCACGTCGATGTCGTCCCAGTGCGCGAAGCTGTCGAGTATTTGCCCCGCACTCACCGGGTCGTTGCGCCGGAGGTTCTCCATTGTCTGGTCGGAGAACACCACTCCCCAGCCGTAGGTGTCGTCCGGGCCGTTGCGCTCGACCACGGTGACGTCGTGCGCGAGGTCGCGCAGCTTCATCGAGATCGCGAAGTATAATCCGGCGGGGCCGCCGCCGACGCAGACGACTTTCATGGGGTGGCTTGAGGTTTGGGAAATTTCACCCGACGCCAATACATTTTGCCGGAAATCGCCCCGCTTGCCGCCGGTTGCAGACGATGCTGGACAACGCGACTGGGCCGGCCGAAATAGACGCGCGCCCCCGTCGGCCGCCCCATGGCCCCATCGTATCAAGATCTGCTCCTCGATGTCCCCGCCCCGCATGTGCGGCGCGTGACCCTGAACCGGCCCGCCGCCCGCAACGCCCTGCGCACCCAACTGCTCCAAGAGTTGGCCGACGCGCTGCACCAGGCCGACGCGGACGACGACGTCCGGTGCGTGGTGCTGACGGGCGGGCCGAAGGTCTTCGCTGCCGGCGCGGATATTCGCGAGATGGCCGAGCCGCAGGTTGCGGCCGAATTGGGCGAGAAGCGCCGGGCCTGCTGGCAGGTTGTGCGGGATTTTTCCAAACCACTCGTCGCCGCGGTCCACGGCTACTGTCTCGGCGGCGGCAACGAGCTGGCCATGCTCTGCGACATCATCGTCGCGGGCGAGGATGCGCAGTTCGGCCAGCCCGAGATCAGGCTCGGCATGATTCCCGGCGCGGGCGGCACGCAGCGGCTGACCGCCGCCATCGGCAAGGCGCGTGCGATGCATATTATTTTGACCGGAGAAACGATCAACGCCCGCAATGCGCTCGCGGCGGGGCTCGTGTCCGAGGTCACGGCCGACGCCGGCACCCGCGCCGTCGTGGTGGCCGCGAAGATCGCGGCGCATTCACCGCTGGCGGTGCGCCAGGCCAAGATTGCCGTGCGCCGCGCCGCGGAGGACGCGCTGGCCGGCGGGCTCGCGTTCGAGCGACAGGCCTTTGCCGATCTGCTCATGAGCGACGACCGGCGCGAGGGTATCGCGGCGTTTTTGGAAAAACGCGCCCCGAAATTCACCGGCCGCTGATGGAAGCTCCGGGCATCATCGGCGTGGTCGGAGCGGGCGTGATGGGCGCCGGCATCGCGCAGGTGGCGGCCGCTGCCGGGCGCCCCGTGCGCTTGTTCGACGACAAGCCCGGCCTCGCGGCGCAGGCCAAGGACAATCTTGGGCCGACCCTGGCCCGCTTGGTCGAGAAAGGCAAAATGACCGAGACTGACCGGGCGGCGCTGCTCGCGCGCATCGAAGTTTGCGCCGACATGACCGGCCTGGCTCCCGCGAAGATTATCATCGAGGCTGTGGTGGAGGATCTCGCGGTGAAGCGCGCGCTGTTCGCCGGGTTGGAAAAACTCGTCGCGCCGGGCGCCGTGCTGGCGACGAACACCTCGTCACTGCTCATCGAGGACATCGCCGCCGGGCTGACGCGGCCGGAGCGCTTTGCCGGCCTGCATTTCTTCAACCCGGCGCCGCTCATGCCGCTCGTCGAGGTCATCGCCGGAAAGGCGACGAACCCCGCCGTCATCGACGGGCTCGTGGCGCTCACCCGCGGCTGGGGCAAAACGCCGGTGCGCTGCCAGTCGTCGCCCGGCTTCATCGTCAACCGCGGCGCGCGGCCGTTCTACGCCGAGCCGCTGCGCTTTTTGGAAGAAGGCGGCACTGATGCGGCGACGGTCGATGCGCTGCTGCGCGCGACGGGATTCCGGATGGGACCGCTGGAGCTGATCGACCTCATCGGGCTCGATATCAACTTGGCGGCGACGCGCTCGATCTACGCCGCCACCGGCAACGATGCGCGCTACGAACCTTCACGGCTGGTCGGGCAACTTGTCGAGGCCGGCCGTCTCGGGCGCAAGAGCGGCGGGGGTTTTTATTCCTACGGCAGCGAGCCAAAGCCAATGCCCGCGTTCATGGGTCCCCAGCCGGCGCCCGGAACGGTCGCGATTGTCGGCTCGCTCGGCGCGGCGGAGTCGCTGGTGCCGAGACTAAAAATGAGCGGCGTGCGCGTCGAGCGACGTGCGGGCGCCTCGCCCGGATGGCTTGAATATGGCCGGACCAAACTGGCGTTGACCGACGGCCGCCCAGCGGTGACGCGCGGCCCGGAGTGGGCCGTGTTCGATCTCAGCTTCGATTATGCGACGTGCTCCCACTTGGGCATTGCCGGTGCGGACGCCACCGCGGTGGCGGGGCTCTTGCAGAAGGCCGGCATGGCGGTGACCTTGCTGCCCGACCGGCCCGGGCTGCTGGTGGCGCGGACGGTTGCGGCACTGGTCAACGAGGCGGCCGATATCGGGTTGCGCGGAGTGGCGAGCGTCGCTGACGTGGATATTGCCATGCAGAAAGGTCTCAACTTTCCCGGCGGACCGCTCGGTTGGGCCGACCGGCTCGGCGCGGCGTATTGCGCGGGAGTGCTCGACGCGCTCGCTCCGGCACACCGCGAGCGCTATCGCGTCTGCCCGCTGCTGCGGGAGAAGGCGGCGAACGGAGGGAAATTCCATGCGTGAGGCCTTCATTTGCGGCGGCGTGCGGCCACCGATCGGGCGCTACGGCGGCGCGCTGGCAACAGTTCGCACCGATGATCTCGCGGCGCATCCGATCAAGGCGCTGCTGGCGAGGCACCCCGGCGTGGACTGGGCCGCACTCGATGATGTGATGCTCGGTTGCGCCAACCAGGCCGGCGAGGACAACCGCAATGTCGCCCGGATGGCCGTGCTGCTCTCCGGTTTGCCGGTGGAGATTCCCGGCGCGACCATCAACCGGCTGTGCGCCTCGGGCATGGAGGCGGTCGGGCAGGCGGCTCGCGCCATCGCGACCGGCGAGGCGGATCTGATCATCGCGGGCGGCGTCGAGAGCATGACGCGTTCGCCGCTCGTGATGGCGAAGGTGAATGGCAAGTTCGACCCGGCGGCGGAATATTTCGACACGATCATCGGCTGGCGCTTTGTGAATCCCGAGATCAAGGCCCGCCACGGCATCGACTCGATGCCCGAGACGGCGGAAAATCTCGCGGCCGAGCGCGGCATTTTACGGACGGATCAGGACGCCTACGCACTGCGCTCGCACCGGCGGACGGTGGCCGCGCGGGAATTCCTCGCCGGTGAAATAGAACCCGTGCGACTGGCGTCGGGGGTTGTCGTGACGCAAGACGAACATCCGCGCGCCGATACGTCCTTGGAAAAACTTGCGGCGCTCAAGACCCCATTCCGCACTCCCGGCACCATCACGGCGGGCAATTCCTCCGGCATCAATGACGGCGCGTGCGCCCTGCTCGTCGCTTCAGCCGCTGCCGTGAAAAGGCACGGTCTGCAGCCGCTGGCGCGCTTTTGCGGCATGGCCAGCGCCGGCGTGGCGCCGCGGGTCATGGGCCTCGGGCCGGTGCCGGCGTCGCGCAAACTGCTCGCACGGCTTGGGCTCACGCTCGCCCAGATGGACGTCATCGAGCTCAACGAGGCGTTCGCGGCGCAGGTGCTCTCGGTCACGCGCGAATGGGGATTGCCCGACGACGCGGCGCACCTGAATCCCAACGGCGGTGCGATTGCGCTCGGGCATCCGCTCGGCATGAGCGGAGCGCGGCTGGTGCTGACCGGCGCCCGGCAGCTGCAGCGGCAACAGGGGAACTATGCGTTGTGCACGCTCTGCGTCGGCGTCGGGCAGGGCGTCGCGATGGTGCTGGCCAAGCCCTGAGCCCTCAGAGATCCGTGCGCAGTTTCCAGATCTCAGGGAAGAGTTCGACCTCGAGCATTTTCCGGAGGTAGCTGACGCCGCTCGTGCCGCCGGTGCCGCGCTTGAGGCCGATGATGCGTTCGACGGTGGTGACGTGCCGGAAGCGCCAGGTGCGGAACGCGTCCTCGAGATCGGTGAGTTCCTCGCCGAGTTGGTAGAGGTCCCAGTGTTTTTCCGAATTGCGGTAGACCGTGAGCCAGGCCTGCTCCACCGCGTCGTTGGCGGAGTAGGGTTGGGTCCAGTCGCGCTGGGTGTGGCTGGCGGGCACGGCGAAGCCGCGGCGGGCGAGCAGACGCAGGGCCTCGTCGTAGAGCGAGGGGGCCTCGAGCGCGGCGCGCACCCTGGCCAGCGGGTCGGGCCGGTGCTCGTGGGGCTTGAGCATGGCGGCGTTCTTGTTGCCGAGGCGGAACTCGATGCAGCGGTATTGCCAGCTCTGGAAGCCGCTGCTCGTGGCCAGATACGGGCGGATGGCGCTGTAT
>JAHFTD010000115.1 GCA_023269565.1 Opitutaceae bacterium
GACATGTCTCGTGGGCGAAGCACCACGCCGCCGATTCCGGCATCAAGCTTGGGTCCGTCGAGGTCGACCTCGCCACCCTGATGAAGAAGAAGGACGCCGTCGTCGCGAAGCTCACCGGCGGCGTCGCTCTGCTCGCCAAGGGGCGCAAGGTCACCGTGCTCACTGGTGCGGCGTCGTTCACCTCGCCGACCTCCGTCGAGGTCAAGGGCGACAAGGGTGCGACCACCGTCACGGCCAAGCACTTCGTCATCGCCACCGGCTCCGCGCCGTCCGAGCTGCCGTTCCTGAAGTTCGACGGTGAGATTGTCGTCTCGAGCGACGACGCCATCGCCTTCGACGCCGTCCCGAAGAAACTCGTCGTCGTGGGCGGCGGCGCCATCGGCCTCGAGCTGGGCTCCGTGTGGGCGCGCCTCGGCAGCGAGGTGACCGTCGTCGAGTTCCTGCCCAAGATCGTCGCGACGTTCGACGACGACATCGTGCGCAACTTCACGCGCCTCCTCCAGAAACAGGGTCTCAGGATCGAGGTGAATGCGCGCGTCACCGGTTTCGCCAAGGGCGTGCTCACCGCCGAACGCGAGGGCCAGAAGCTTGAATTCCCTGCGGACAAAGTGCTCGTGGCGGTTGGTCGCCGGCCATTCACCGATGGCCTCGGGCTCGACAAAGCTGGCGTCGAACTGGACGACCGCAAGCGCGTGAAGGTCGACGCCCACCTCAAGACCAACGTCCCCAACGTCTGGGCCATCGGCGATGTCGTCGCCGGCCCGATGCTCGCGCACAAGGCGGAAGAGGACGGCGTCGCCGTCGCCGAGTGGATCGCCGGCAAGCACGGCCATATCAACTGGGATCTCGTGCCCGCCCTCGTCTACACCGAGCCGGAAGTCGCCTCCGTGGGTCTTGGCGAGGACGCCGCGAAGACCGCCGGCCGCGCGGTCAACGTCGGCCGGTTCAACTTCGCCGCCAACGGCCGCGCCATCGCGGCCGACGCCACCGACGGCTACGTGAAAATCATTGCTGACGCGAAGACGGATAAGATTCTCGGTGCGCAGATTCTCGGGCACGGCGCCGGCGAGCTGATCAGCGAGGTCGTCACGCACATGGAATACGGCGGCAGCGCCGAGGACCTTGGGCGCACCATCCACGCCCACCCGACAATGAGCGAAGCTGTCAAGGAAGCCGGCCTCGCCGTCAGCAAGGCGGCCATCCACGCACTCTGAACGTGCGCACGGCGCGTCCTTTGCGACTTGAGGTCGGACCGTCCCGGCTCTTGTTTCATCCGCAGTGAAGAAACTCATTCTTTGGGACATCGACGGCACGCTGATCGTCAGCGGGCGCGCCGGGATTCATTCGCTCGAACGGGCTTTCGAGAAACTGCACGGCCGCAAACCCGATTTCAGCCAGCTTGACGTCTTCGGCCGCACGGACAAGTGGATCGCCCAACAGGTGCTCGCCCACCACGACCTTCCGGCGAATCCGGAAAATGTGCACGCTTACCTCGAGGCCTATCTCACCGTGCTGCACGAGGAGGTGCGGGCCCGACCGGGCCGGTTGCTGCCGGGGATCTTGGAGTTGCTGGAGACCTTGCACCACCGGCCGGACACCGCGCAGGGGTTGCTCACTGGCAACCTGCAGCGCGGTGCGCGCATCAAGCTGGAGCATTACAAGGTCTGGCACTATTTCGCCTTTGGCGCGTTCGGTGACGACAGTCCGATCCGCAACGAACTCGGGCCGCACGCCCTGCGCCGGGCGAAGGAAAGACATGCGTTCGAGTTCGCGCCCGAACGCACGTTCGTCATCGGCGACACGCCGCACGACATCGAGTGCGGCAAGATCATCGGCGCCAAAACCATTGGCGTCGCGACTGGCAAATACTCCGTCCCCGACTTGCTTGCGCACCAGCCGACCGCGGCGTTCACCGACTTCGCCGACCCGGCGGCATTCCTGCGCGTGATCGACGGCGCCTGACGCTCAACGGATCCGTTCGCGGTCGCTCACCCCGCCGTCGTGGAAGACTGCGCTGGCCGCGGGGAACAGGAGAACGGAGACAAGGCGGACGGTAGCAAAGCGCTTGGTGGGAATTTTGTTTGCTGAGGCTGACAATGACCGGAATAACACAGCCGCAACCCCTCTCTGTTCACGCGCCATGAAGAAATTCACCATTGCCATCGGTTCCGATCACGCCGGATTCGCCTACAAGGAGAAGATCAAGGCCCAGTTGCTCGCCGACGGTCATATGGTGCGGGATTTCGGGACGACTTCCGAAGCCACGTGCGATTACCCGGATTTTATCCGGCCGGTAGCGGAGGCGGTGGCGCGTGGCGAGTTCGAGCGCGGCATCGTGCTCGGCGGCTCCGGCAACGGTGAGGCCATCGTGGCCAACCGGGTGCGGGGCGTCCGCTGCGGGCTCTGCTGGAACGAGCAGGTGGCAATCTGGAACCGCTCGCACAACGACGGCAACGTGCTTTCGCTCGGCCAGCGCACGATCCCAGAAGAGCTCGCGTTAAAGATAGTCCGGACCTGGCTCGACACACCCTTTGAAGGCGGGCGGCATCTGGCCCGGATTCAGAAGATCGATAACTAGCAATCGGTGTGAGCGTTCCGAGGGACGGGCTTCTATATATTTTGACATCTAAATGAATCTGCCCACCCATTCGCGGCATGGGCACACGCCATCAAGGCACGCTCGAAGAAATCAACGCGCTGAATGCCTTCATCAAGCTGCAGCGGGCGGCCGCGGCGGTGTCCGTCCGGGTGCATGCCGTCCTGCCCGAGGGGCTGACCGAAACCCAATTCGGCGTCCTCGAGTCGCTGCATCACATCGGTCCGCTCTGCCAGGGCGAACTGGTGGAGAAGCTGCTCACGAGCGGTGGAAACCTCACGCTGGTGGTCGACAATCTGGAGAAACTGGAATTGGTCGCGCGCGCGCGTGACCCGTCGGATCGCCGCTTCGTCATGGTCAAGCTCACAGCCAAGGGACAGCAGCTGATCAGCGACTTGTTCCCCAAAGTGGCCGTGCGTGTCTCCAAGGAAATGGGTTCGCTCTCCTCCACTGAATTGCTCGACCTCGGGCGTCTCTGCAAAAAGGTCGGGCTGCCGCGGTGATTTCCTGAGCCTTCCGTATTTTCTCAAGCAATGGCGCCACTCACTCACGGCATCCACCACATCACGGCCATGGCGTCCGACGCCCGCCGGAATCTCGCCTTCTACACGCAGATCCTCGGCCTGCGGCTCGTCAAGCAGACCGTCAACTTCGACGACCCCGGCACCTATCACCTCTACTACGCCAATTACGAAGGCGCGCCGGGCACGGTGCTCACCTTCTTTCCCTGGCCGGGTCTGCGGCGTGGTCGCCCGGGCACCGGCCAGGTTTATGCCACCGCGTTTTCCATCCCCGCCGGCTCGCTCCCTTACTGGCAGGAACGCCTCCGCTCCCACCAACTGGCCCTCGCCGCGCCGGTGCAGCGCATCGGCGGGAACGTCATCGGCTTCGCCGATCCCGACGGCCTGATCCTGGAATTGATCGAAACCGCCGGAGACCCGCGCCCGCCGACCCCGCATCCTGATATCCCGGCGGCCCATGCCATCCGCGGCTTTCACAGCGCCACGCTCGCGCTCAGCCAACCCGACGAGACCGCCGCGCTGCTCACCGGCTTGATGGGCTATCGCGAGTCACGCCGCGAGGCCAACCGCGTGCGTTATGCCGCGGGCGACGGCCAGCCGGGCACCTTCGTGGATGTGCTGGTCGACCCGTCGCTGCCCCGCGGCCTGAACGGCGCCGGCACCGTCCACCACATCGCCTACCGCACACCCGACGACGCCACCGAACTCCGGGCCAAGGCGCTCCTGGAGCGAAATGGTTTCCAAGTCAGCCCGGTGATGGACCGGAATTATTTCCACTCGATCTACTACCGCGAACCCGAGGGCATCCTCTTTGAAATCGCGACCGACCCGCCGGGCTTCACCGTCGATGAATCGCTGGAACAACTCGGCTCCGGCCTGCGGCTGCCCGCGAAATACGAGGCGCGCCGCGCCGACATCGAGGCGGCGCTGCCTCCGCTGGCCTGAGCAGTCGGCCATTGAACTGCGCCGGGGCCTGGCTAAAATGTCCCCATGCGCCTCACCTATTTCGGCCATTCCTGCTTCCTGCTCGAGACCACCAAGGCCCGGCTCGTGCTCGACCCGTTCTTCACCGGCAATCCCGCGTGCAAAACGAACGTCGCCGACATCGCCTGCGACTACGTGCTCCTTTCCCACGCCCACGAGGACCACTCGGGCGACGCCCTCGCGCTGTCCAAGCGCTGCGGCGCCACCATCATCGCCGTCTACGAACTCGCCGAATACTTCGCCGCGCAGGGCGGCAAGACCCACGGGCTCGGCCTCGGCGGCGGCTTCAACTTCCCCTTCGGCCGCGTCAAGCTCACCCTCGCCCACCACACCTCCAGCGTCGAGGCCGGCCTCAAGCCCATCTACCTCGGCGCCCCCGCCGGCCTGCTCATCTCCGCCGACGGCAAGCACGTTTACCACGCGGGCGACACGGCGCTGTTCATGGACATGCAGCTCATCGGCCGCGCCGGCCTCGACCTCGCCCTGCTGCCCATCGGCGACAACTTCACCATGGGTCCCGACGACGCCCTCGAGGCCCTCGGCTACCTGAAGCCCAAGCTCGCCGTGCCGATGCACTACAACACCTGGCCGATCATCGCGCAGGACGCTGCCGACTTTGCCCGCCGCGCCGACCTCAAGGGCCACGCCGTCAAGTCCCTGCGACCCGGCGAGACACTGGATTTCTAGAGCGACAGTGCAGGCCGCGAACTTGGCCGCGCCCATCCTACGCCAAAGCCTAAGTTCACGACACGAGGCTTGATTATTGGAAGGTCATCAGGCTTTCTCCCTCCACGGGCCACTAACCAACTTGAGCTTCTGCCTGGGTCTGAAAATTCAGTTAGCCAAGAAATGAGCACTCCAAGACTCATCCTGCTCGGTCCGCTTCTTTGCATTTGCTCGATATTCGCTATGGCTGACAATAAGGCGCGTTACGAGGCGCTTGCCGCGAAAGGAGATACCGGAGCGATGATTGCCCTCGGCTTATTGTATCACCAAGGGGACGATGTGCCAGTCGACTTCGGAAAGGCCATGGATTGGTATCTGAAGGCGTATGCCAAGACTAATGGCGATGCCCTAAATAACATCGGTGTGATGTATCGCGATGGATTGGGCGTCGCAAAGAACCCAAAAGTCGCGTATCTGCTCTTCCTTGCAGTGCATATGGAAGGCTTGGGAGACGAATCGACCCAGATTAGGGCGGGGCGGAATCTCTCTCGGTTGGCGGAAAGTCTCCCGAAGAAAGACATCGAGGAGGCCCTATCCTATACATGGCCCTACGTGGACCAGATCGTGAAGAGCCGAGGCAAGAATATCACAATCAGGAAGGATGTGCTGCCAACCAAAGACCGGCCCCGAATCAGAGATAATAACTGGTGGCTCGATAGCGAGCGCAAGTCGATGGATTTTCAATCACCACCGCCGTGGAATTATTAAGTAGGCTAACCAGCTACCATCTGCCAATTCGGGGCTAGCGTCCCTAGTGGCAGAGCTCAAAAGTTCGGCGAGGAAAACTCTTGGAGATCCTCAGGCGCGGCGCCATTGGATTGCCTGACACCCGTTGATTCTCCGCGGCGCTGCCGAAGATTTTTTCCTCGAAGCGCCGCCGCCGGCGCGCCACGTTCGCCGTCCACGCCATGAGCTTCCCCGCCACGCCCGCCCTGTTCGCCCACCGTGACGTCCGTCCGGCGGACCTCGCCGCCGACCGCGAGGGCACCCTCCTCCG
>JAHFTD010000116.1 GCA_023269565.1 Opitutaceae bacterium
GGGCCACGGCCTGCCGCTCGGGCGTGTGATCGATGCCGTGAAAATGGTGCAGCCCGTGCACATCGGCCAGATAGCTCCACGCCACGGCAAAGTCCGGATCGAGGTCCACCGCGGAGCGCAACAGCGCCTCCGCCTGTTTGACGTTTTCCACGAGTTTATCGCCGGAGGCGACATTGAGCAGGCCGCGGGCGCGCAGGAGTAAATCGTAAGCCGCGGGCACCCGCGTCGGCTGCCGCGCGAGGAGATTTTTTTGCGCCGGGCTGATGGCCGCTTGCAGCGCGCCGGCAATCTCGACGGCCAGCGCCGCTTGGATGGCAAAGATGTCCTTCAACTCGCGATCATAGGCTTGCGCCCAGACATGCTCATCGGCGCTGGCCCGGATCAGCTGACCGGTGATGCGCACCGCATTACCCACTCTGCGCACGCTGCCCTCCAGCACATAGGCGACGTGCAACTCCGCAGCGATCTGGCCGAGGGGTTTCCTAGAATCACGGTATTGCATGACTGAGGTGCGAGAAATCACTTTCAGGTCCGCGATGTGCGCCAGGTTCGTGAGGATGTCCTCGTGCACACCGTCGGCAAAATAGGCGTTGTCCTTGTCGTCGCTCATGTTGGTGAACGGCAGCACGGCGATGGACTTCTCGGATATCACCGGCGTCTCCGGTCTAGCCGGGACAGGAATTAACGGCGGGGTCTTCGGCCAGAAATACACCGCGAACCCAACCACGACCACCACTCCGGCAGCCACCAGCCACCCGGCCCGGGATTTTTTTGCCGCCGGCATAGCCGTGCCATCGGTGACGACGAGATAAACGCGAATAGGCTCGGCGATGTTCTTAAACTGCTGTGGACCGAGCGGCTCCACCCCCATCGGCAGCTTCCCCTTCACCGCGACATAGACCGACTGGCTGACGCAGATCGTCCCGGGTCGGGCCTTGGTCTGGAGACGTGCCGCGATGTTCACGCCGTCGCCGACCACATCGCCAGCCTCGCGGATCATGTCGCCGAGGTGGATGCCGATGCGGTGCTGGAGCGCGTCGGCACCGCGGCGTCCAAACTCCGCCTGGATCTGCAACGCACACGCTACCGCCTGCACCACACTGGAGAAGCATAGCAACAACCCGTCGCCCGTGGACTTGAGCACCTCGCCACCGTGCTCCGCGCAGCGGGAGCGCATTCGTTCGAAATCCGCCCGCACCAAGGCCAGCGTGCCCGTCTCGTCGCGCTGCATCCGTGCCGTGTAGCCCACCACGTCCGTAAAGACGATGGCCGCCAACCGGCGTTCGTTCCCCTCTGGATTTTGATGCTGCGTTCCGCTCATGGCTGAATGCAGAGGTTTGGCCCGGCTAAGGATGGGAGCAAGGCGGGAGTGCGGTGCGCAACGCCGAGGCCAAGCTCCGCTGCACCCACCTGCGCGAAAAAATCCTCGCTACGACCGTCTGACGACCCGTCTGCCAATTCCGCCTATTGTCCTATTGGCACGGGCGGGCCGGTGTGCTAGCGTTGCATTTCTCCTCCCCTATTCCCAATGATGAAACGTTCCCTCATGTTGTTCGCGCTTCTCGTTTCGGCCCAGGCCATGTTCGCGGCGCCCGCGCCGGTCGAGGGCTTCACCTACGTCAAGTCCCTCGGCGGGATCGATGAATACCGTCTCGACTCGAACGGTCTCCAAATCCTCCTCCTGCCCGATCACTCGGTGCCGGTCGTGACGTTCATGGTCACCTACCGCGTCGGCTCGCGCAACGAAGTCACCGGCACCACCGGCGCGACGCACATCCTCGAGCATCTGATGTTCAAGGGCACCACCAACCGCGATCGCGCGAAAGGCAACAACGTCGACCAACTCCTCGAGCGCACCGGCGCCCAATACAACGCCACCACCTTTCTCGACCGCACCAACTACTACGAGACCCTCGGCAGCGAGCACCTCACGATGGTTGTCGAGATGGAGGCCGACCGGATGCGCAACCTCAAGCTCGACGATAATGACCGCCGCCCCGAGATGACCGTCGTGCGCAATGAATTTGAGCGCGGCGAAAACTCGCCCTTCCAAGCGTTGATTAAGGAAATTTTCCAAGCCGCCTTCACGGCCCACCCGTATCACCACTCCACCATCGGCCATCGCAGCGACATTGAAAAAGTCTCCATCGGGAAACTTCGCGAATTCTACGACACCTTCTACTGGCCCGACAACGCCACGACCACGGTCATCGGTGATTTCAAGGCCGAGGACGCGCTCGGCTTGATCAAGAAATTCTACGGCGTCTACCCGAAGGCCCCGCACCCCATCCCCGAGATGTATACCGAAGAGCCGGAACAGACCGGCCCGCGCCGCGTCACCGTCAAACGCGGTGGCCAACTCGGCGTCGTCGCCCTCGGCTTCAAGAGTCCCGCCGGCCTGCACGACGACTGGGCCTCGGTCGAGATTCTCTCGAACATCCTCACCGATGGGAAAAATTCCCGCCTCTATCGCGCGCTGACCGACAAGGGACTCACCACAACGGTCGCGCCCTTCAACGGCTATTTCCGCGATCCGTCGCTGAGCATCATCTTCGCCGCGATGGCGCCCGGCGCCACGCACGAGCAAGTCGAAAAAATCATGCTCGAGGAAATCGAGCGCCTGAAGAAAGACGGCGTGACGCAGGTCGAAGTCGACGCCGCCGTCGCCAAGCAGATCGCCGATCTGTCGTTCCAGCGCGACGGCTCGTTCGCCATCGCCGGCCAGCTCAACGAGCACATTGCCACCGGCGACTGGCAGAATTTCGTCCTCGTCGGCGACAAATACAAGAAGGTCACGCCCGCCTCCGTGCAGAGCATGGCCAACAAATATTTCAACGCCGACCAGAGCACCACCGGCTGGTTCATCCCCCTCGCCCCCGGCGCCGCCAAACCCGCGCCCACCCAGACCGCAGCCAAGCCCGCAGCGAAATAACCTCCTACCCGCTCTCCCCATGAAACGTTTGTCTTTTATTCTCTCTGCCCTCGGGCTCCTAGTCTCCTCCGCCCACGCCCAGATCGCGACCGGCGTCGTCCGCACCAAAGTCGCTGGCATCGACGTCATCGCCTACCAAACCGGCGTGAAGGACGTCGTTTACCTGCGCGGCTCGCTGCCCGCCGGGGACTCCAAAGATCCTGCCGACAACCCCGTCGTCGCCGGCCTCGTTGGCGGCATGCTCGACCGCGGCACCGCCAAGCACACCAAAGCCGAGATCACCGCGATGCTCGAGGGCGTCGGTGCCACGATCGGATTCTCCGCCGGCGACTTCGTCGCCGAGTTCAACGCTCGCTGCCTCGCGAAGGACGTGCCCCTCGTCGTGTCGCTCCTCGCCGAGCAACTCCGCGAGCCGGCGTTCTCCGAGGAGGAATTCGCGCGGCTCAAGAAGCAGCTGATCGGCGGGCTCAAGCGCGCGCAAGAAAGCACCGACTTCCGCGCGACCGACGAGTTCTCCCGCGCCGTCTACGCGGCCGGTCATCCCAACCGGCAGGCGACCCCCGACGAGAAGATCGCCGCGATCCAAGCCGCCAAACTCGACGACCTGAAAAAATTTCACGCCACGCATTACGGCCCGGCCTACCTGACGATCGTCGCGGCTGGCGACATCAATATCGCGGCGCTGCAGACCGAGCTCGGCAAGAGTTTCGCCGGCTGGACCGGAGGCACGCCGCCGGTGGCCACGCCGAAGACCGCCCCCGTCGACACCGCCAAGGAAGCGACCGTGTTCATGGCGGACAAGACCAGCGTCAGCATCACCTACGGGCAGCCGACCGGACTGCACTACGGTGATGCCGACTACTTCGCGCTGCGCACCGCCACCGCCATCCTCGGCAGCGGCTTCACCGGCCGCCTCATGGGCAACGTCCGCGACAAGGAAGGCCTCACCTACGGCATCGGCTCGGGGCTGAACCACGATACATTCACGGATGGCGACTGGTCCATCACCGCTTCGTTTGCGCCCACGCTCCTCGACAAGGGCATCGCTTCCACCAAGCGCCAACTCAACCTCTGGTATCAGGACGGCGTCACCGCCGACGAACTCGCCCGCCGCAAAGACAACCTCGTCGGCTCCTTCAAGGTCGGCCTCGCCACCACCAACGGCCTCGCCACTAGCCTCCTCCTCGCCATCCAGCGCGGCAAGGACGTGGCTTGGCTCGACCAATACCCGAGCGTCATCCGCACGCTGACCCTCGCCGAGGTCAACGCCGCCATCAAGAAGCACCTGAACCCCGCCGACATGGTCCTCATCAAGGCCGGCACCGTCCCCGGCGCCGTGCCCGCCCCCGCCGCCAAATAAGGTAGGGGCCGTTGCCCTCAACGGCCAGGACGCTTGGGGGCAAGCGCCCTTACCCTGTGACTCCACGCCCGCCAGCCCGGCGGGCGTTTTTCATTCGCCTTGGATCCGAGACCGCGAAGCTCGCTTCGCCTTGATTGGGTCGAGGGACTCCTTCCGTGTCGTCCATGCCCAAACCGGTCCACCCGGTGATGGACCCTCCCATGCTCCGGAGCTTGCTCCGGGGGATGTTTACTGGCGGCAGGCCCTCAGCTCAGACTTGCCTCGCGAGCCAATCTTTGTGTCCTCGGCGGATGCATCGCACTCCCCGCCTTCTCGGCGCTTTGCTCAGCCTCGTCGTCGCGAGTCTCCCCGTCCGCGCCAGCGCGTCCGTTGACGCTCTGCGTCTCACCCGCGTAGTCGAGCCCGTCGCACAAAGCGTCGAGCTCACCCTCGATCCGGCCAAGGACGACTATTCCGGCCGAGTCGTCGTCGATCTGCTCGCGCACGAGTCGTTCACCTCGTTCCGGCTCCACGCCGAAGGTCCCGTGATTTCGGCGGCCACGCTGCTGTCCTCCAACGGCACCGCCACGCCACTGACCGCCGCCGTCACCGATGCCGGGCAGGGACTCGTGACCCTCACCGCTCCCGCGCCACTCCGCGCCGGCAACTATAAACTCACCGCCGACTTCACGGCCAAATTCCACCGCGACGGCCTCGGTCTCTACAAGACCGTCAGCCGCGGTGATCCCTACCTGTTCTCCCAGTTTGAAGATCGCCACGCCCGCAAGGCCTTCCCGTGTTGGGATGAACCGTCGTTCAAGATTAACTGGCAGCTGACGGTCAGGCTGCCGGCGTCGCTCGAGGTCGTCACCAACTCCGCCGTCGCCCTCAAGACCCGCGACGGCGAATGGAAGACCCTCGCCTTCGGCCGCACGCCGCCGATGCCCAGTTATCTCGTGGCCATCGCCGTCGGTCCGCTCGAGTTCGTGCCGATCCCGGGTTTGTCCGTGCCCGGCCGCATCGTCACCCCGCGCGGCCAGGCCGCGCTCGCCGCCGAGGCCGCACGCCTCGCCCCGCCCCTGCTCTCCCGCCTCGAGGAATATTTCGGCATCCCGTATCCCTACGCCAAACTCGATCAGATCGCCGTGCCCGAATACGTCTACGGCGCGATGGAAAACGCCGGCCTCATTACCTACACCGACCGGCTTCTGTTGATGGATCCCGAGAAGCCGTCCTTCTCCCAGCGCCGCCGCCTCGCCAACGTCATGGCGCACGAGATGGCGCACATGTGGTTCGGCGATCTCGTCACCATGGCCTGGTGGGACGATCTCTGGCTCAACGAATCCTTCGCCGACTGGATGTGCTCCCGTATCGTCGAGCACCAGTTCCCCGACTTCCGCATCCGCATCCAGCAGAGCCGCGACATCCAAGGCGCCATGCGCAGCGACGCGCTGCCCTCCATCACCGCCATCCGCCGCAAGGTCACCGCCACCACCGACCTCGCCCAGCTCGCCGACGAGCTCACCTACAGCAAGGGCAAGGGCATCCTCAA
>JAHFTD010000001.1 GCA_023269565.1 Opitutaceae bacterium
TAGGAGCGTGACCCGAGACGCGCTCGTGAGTCGGTGATTGTCGTGATTTCGTGTACGCCTCTGCGCACGCGTCGTCGTCTTGGTCTGTCCACGTCGCGATCTCCTCTCCAGTGACGTCCGTCAGGCGGTGTAACGCCTCTTTTGCGAGGTTGTGGTCTACCCGGCGGCCGTCGCCGCCGCCATCAGGCGCCGCAGGTTGAATCCGGCACACACCAGTCCCCACTCACCGGTCACCTTGAGCACGCCGCGCAGGGAGAATCGCCGGAATTTCATCGCCGCCTTGATCTCGGCGAATGGTCTCTCGGCCTGCGTCTTGCGTAACCGGTAAACCTGTTCAGCCCATGGCAGCTTCAGCGTCCTCGCCATTGCCTGCGACAGAGGTTTTGTCGGCCACTTCGATTCCCGTCCTCCGTCGCGGCCTGTGGCGACCAGGCACCGCTGATCGCGTTGCTGCATTTTCTCCAGCACGTCTTCGCTCAGGTAGCCTTTGTCGGCGACCATCAGCGCGGGCTTCTCGCCCGACGTTTTTTCCACGGCTTCGGTCATTGGCACCAGCTGCGCATGGTCCGTGGCGTCGCGAGTGAGCTCTGCGGCGACAATCAGTCCGTCGCGGCTGACGGCTGCCTGCGCGTTGTAGGAATACTGCAGCGATCCGTCGCCGGTCTTCATCATCTGTGCCTCGGGATCGGCAAAGCTCTTTTGATGGCGGTCCGTCAGCTTGTCGCCCTTTTCCGCCTCGAGCTGCGCACGTAGCTGGCGGATCTTCTCGCGGCGCGTTTTGCGGTCCTGCAGTTCCTTGGGCATTCCGCCGCCACCGTCATCGTCGTCGCCGCAGTCGCGGTCTTCCTGCGCATTCACTTCGTCCAGGTGCCTGGTGATCGCCCGGATTTCCGCGCTCAAACGCTTTTCCTCTTCCACCATCCCTGCGTGGCTCATGGCCTTGTGCCGGGACGTGTTCGCACGGATTTTCGTCCCGTCCACCGTGACCACGCCGAGTCGCACCATGCCGGCGCCACGTGCAACCAGCACCGTCTGGCGCAGCAGTTCGGCAAAGTCCTCCGCGTGGCGCACGCGAAACCGGTTGATCGTGCGAAAATCTGGATGCTCGGCGCTTCCGATTAGATAACGGAAGCGAAGGTCCCAGTGCAGGCGGCGCGAGATCTCGCGGCCGCTGTAGACTCCCTGCGTGACGCCGAACAGCCACAGCTTCAGCAGCAGGCGCGGCGGGTAGGCGTGCTCGCCGATCACCGAATAACGCGATTCGAACGCCGCAAGCTCCAGCTGCTCGACGACCTCGTTGATGAAAAACACCGGGTCCGCCGGATCCAGGCCCTCAGCAACGAATGACGGTAGCAGCTGACCCTGTGCCTGTTCGTACGGCTTGAAGCGCTCGGGCTCGCGTCGGCTCATGCCAACCACTATTACACGAACGGAGCGCGTCAGTCTTGGGTCACGCTCCTAGTTCAGGTTCGAGCCGAGCGGGCCGGTCCGATGATGGACGCCATCCGCGAAAACCTCGACCCGTGGCTGGGAAAGCCGGATTGGAAGCAGACGCACGGTCGCGTCACGCTCCACTACACGTTCACCTCTGAAAGCGCCGCCCGTGTTCCGCTGCAACTCAAGATCGAGATCAACTCTCGGGAGCACTTTTCAGTCTACGGATTCGAAGAACTGCCATTCAGCGTTGCTTCGCCTTGGTACCAGGGTGCGTGCAGCATCCGCACCTACCAGCTCGACGAGTTGCTCGCGACGAAACTGCGCGCGCTCTACCAGCGTAAGCAAGGACGGGATCTCTTCGATCTGGCGATCGCCCTCGATGACCCGCGGGTGAATCCGGAGCGCATCGTGCCTGCTCTGCTGGAATACATTGAGCGCTGCGGTCACAAGATCACGCGCGCACTCTTCGAGAAAAATATGGCGGAGAAACTCGAAGATCCGGATTTCATGGCAGACATCGGATCGCTCCTCGCTCCGGATCGCGCGTGGAACCCGAAAACTGCTGCGCCTCGCGTCACGGAAGAGCTTATTGCGCGGCTCCCCGGCAAACCATGGAAGGGCGTCCCATCGTAGTGGGGCGCGTAGGCGAGAGAGGAATTCGGTGGAGCCCTCCTGCCTGAAGGCCGGCAAAGACTTTCATCGAAGGGTGCAAGCCGATTGGCTCTTGACGGCGGGCGGACGAATCGTCGCCGAACATTCGATCCCGCTTCCAATCCCTCCCGGCCGTACGAAATACGTTCGTCGGGGCCGCATCGACATCTTCGTGGACGAAATTGCTGACTTCGTCACGGTGGTCGAGATTTAAGCGATTACGTTCCAGGCTCCCCTCCCCGGTTCGTCACGTCTTGCCCTGCCGATCAGGTCGGCGACCTTCGGGCTTCGAATTTCTGGGCGTTCCGCGAGGGGCAGAAGCGGCGCACCATGGACGTGCTGCCGGCCGACCTGACGTCCGGACTGCGCACCCAATTTCAGCGTTCGTAGCAGATCGTCAGCTCGCCCCGACAGCCTTCCTTGTAGCATCGGAGCAGAGTGGAAGCGGTCGCGTTGGTGCAGGTGTAGTCGCGCTCCGGGATTTTGACCGGACAGAAGAACTGGTCACAGCACAAACACAGGCATGCGAACAGATCGCGGTAGAAGACATCATCGAGCTCGCAGAGATCATCTTTCTTCGCCGCTCCCGACAATACTTCGCCGCACGATGCGCAGGCCGGAAGCGTAGTCGTGGAGCCGCCACACGCGGGACACTCCAGCGGGAGGTCGAATCCGAGAACGACTCGCAGGCACCTCAGTGCATCCGTGATTCCAACACCCCCCGAACCGTTGGCATCGCAGAGACAGTCGTCGCAGGTCACCGAACCGATGCTGGCCCTCAAGATGTGCAAGCAGTCGGCGATGGTCGGTTCGGCGCCGTCGGAGACCGGTTTCGCACAACGATCCTGGGCGGAAGCGACACCGGCCATTAGAACGCCGGCCGCGAAAATGAGGAACCAACTCCGGGAGCGAGACACACGGGCATCGTGAACCGCATGAGTGATTCGAGTCAAGAGTGAGCGATCCAAGGTCGAAAGCGCCGGTCCTGTATCCGTCGTGTTCGAGGGACGCATAGAGGCCAAAATACGTAGCGAACAAGCCCATGAGCCCGAGCACGGGCCAGGGCGCTCATGGTCGGCCCTGCGCCGCGTCTGATAGGCGTCGCATCTCGACTCGAGCGGAGCGGCCAGGGCGGCTCCATCGCCGCCGGTTCAAGAGGCCAAGCTACCGGCGGCAACGCTGGCGCACGGTGCGGGGCAGATCAGGGACCTCTGCAGTCCCACACTGGTGGCCAGGATCGAACGTGCATCGGAGGTGTCGACGCCGCCGTCCCGGTCCGTGTCGCATCGTTGGAGCAGACACTCCGAGAGCCCCACTGCGGAGCGCAGGGCTGCCAGCGCATCGTTCAGGCGGATCGAACCATTCCCATCCACGTCGCCGCAGGCGACCTCCACGAAATCGCCATCCTGTCCACATGGCCAGTCATCGCAGTGAAGGCGCTTGGGGCATATCGCCGGCAGGTTCGTCAGCGCTCCATCCGGACCCTGCGCGCCGTAGATATAGACTGACAGATCGCCGAGCTCGGGAGGACAGCCATCGTGATGGAAGATATCCGTACACGTTACCAAAGCGGCCGGACCGTGAAACCCATTTGGGAAGCCCGTTATATCTACTCCGAAACTGTCGAACGAGGCCGTGATCCCGGACACGAGGGTGCTGCAGCGAGCGCTATCGAAATGGGACGGCTTGAACGCCAGGGCCACGATTTCTTCGGGATCGTAGAGTTTGAATGTGGCGGTGCACCAAATGTCCTCGTCCTCGTGAGGGAGAGAGGACGATGTCGACGTTGAAGTGCTGGTCGAGACGAGAGCGTCCTCCCCCCTGGAAATCTCTGGCAGGCCAACCATGCAGACGACGCAGATACTGCCAAGGGAGAGGCCGAAACCTAGTCTGGCAAATTGTTCCATGTCAGAACGTTCGCCGAAGATGAGCTACTGTCATAGGTGAATGCATGCTGCCAGCCATCCGTGAGACCAAGAGAGATGATTTGTTCATTCGGATCCAGAGTCGCCGATGCGTTGGCTGCTCAGTACTGACACACCTCGTATCTGCTTGAACCCGGTGCGGTTCACGGATCGTCACCGGCGCGATGGGCTACGCAGCGAGCCGGGAGTCCAAGAGCCGGCAAGTCTCTGACGCGTCGACGCAAGCCGCACCACCCAAAGCTCACCGACACACTCATCCGACAGCCGTCCATACCGGCGTATCGCCGCAGGGTCCCCCCCCGCGACCAGCCGCCGATTGACGCCGCTTGCTGCCGTAGGCCTCGGCATCGCCTCGAGTTGCGAAAGTGTCCTCCTGATCTCGGTCCTGACCTTCTGCGGTCTCCCCTCCCCGCTTCGCCAAGTCTCACTCTGCCGAGCTGGCCGGGCTCCGTGGCCCGATCCAAGCGTTCATTTCGGCGCGAGCTCGACCAGCGACGTCTTGCCTGGAAATAAGAAAAGCCAGCGACGGATATCCGTCGCTGGCTTTTCATCCTGTGAGCTCATCGGCTCGTATCATCCCCGGAGCAATGCCGGAGTGTCCTTGGAGGACGACGATGTGTTCGGAAGGTGCCGTGGCGAGGTTACGCTTCACGGCACCAGGTCTGGCCCGGTGGCGTTTCCATCGCTACTCCTTGATCTCCATGAGAACCTCACCTCTCGGAGTCGGATCCGCGAGGCATGCTGCATTGCCGCCACGTGCCCAGGACTGCGCTCCTTGGTTGCCCGAGTCAATCCCGGCGAGCTTGATGGGGTGCGCCGCATCGCTGGACTGCAGGAAATGAGTGAACAGTCGGCGTTGGAGTACCGCATCGCAGGCGCGCCGGCGCGTGACCGGCGGGTCCCTGATGCGTCGATGGGCCTTGACGGTCGACGCGACATCGGTGGCCGCCGAGGGGGTCGAAGGGATTTCACCCGCAAGCGGGAGCCATGAGAAACAGCTTCGCGCTCGCCCCGCTCTGTGCGCTGGCCATCGCCATCGCCGCTGACCAACCGGCATACGCCGAGAGCAAGTGCAGCGGCACCAAAATCAAGGCCGCCGGCAAGAAAACGTTGGCCAAGCTGAGTTACCTCGCAAAGAGCGTGACGACAGGAATACCGCCGGATGCGGAGTGCCTGTCGAAGGCGGAGGAGAAGGTCTCACAGGCTTACGACAGGGCCGAGTCGAAGTCGTACAGCGACCCCGGCTGCCTGACGACCGACGACACGGACGAGATCGAGGCCATGGTCGATGACGCGGTAGTCGCGGATCTCGATCACCGGACCGGTCGGGCTGAGGAGCGCGACGTGTGCCGCGGCGCTGACCGAGGGGGACTGCAACGACCTCAGCGCCCCCGGGAACAAGACGCACTGCGTTTTCGATGGCTCGGGCGCCTGCCGAGTCGCCTGGGAGCTGCGGGGAAGCCTCACGGTCGCAGCCGCCCGAACAGGATTTTCGGGTACAACAATCCGGCAGGGACCTCCGTCGCAGTCGGCATGCGTGCCGAAGGTTCCTCCTACGTCCTGGCGCAGAACAACGTGTGGGTGTCCTTCCCCAAGGCTTTCGTGGGAGCCGGTTCGACTATCGCCACGACGACGTCATGCTCGCCCATCGGTTGCGGAGTGCCATGAAACTCCGCCGCGAGCACCGGGCTACGAGGCGTTGCCGCTAAGGGTCCCGAGTCTCAGTCGGCGAAATTCCGAGCCGCCTCCAAGCTAATATTAATGCCGGGACCGGGACTCGAACCCGGACGACG
>JAHFTD010000034.1 GCA_023269565.1 Opitutaceae bacterium
CCGGCGTGGTGCTGCTCATCGCGTGCCTCAATCTCGCCAACATGCTCCTCGCCCGCGGCACCGCCCGCGCTCGCGAGATGGCCGTTCGCCTCGCTATCGGCGCTACCCGCGGTCAGGTCATCCGCCAATTGCTCACCGAGGGCCTTGTGCTCGCCCTCGCGGGCGGCGTGCTTGGCATCCTGCTCAGCTACGTGTCGAACACTCTCATGCAAAATTCGTTCACGACGCTCCTGAGCTCGATGAATTTCTCCCTCACCGCGCGTTTGCAGCCCGACCTCACCGTCATCGCGGTCACCTTCGGGTTCTGCCTGCTCGCCACGCTCACGTTCTCCCTCGGGCCGGCGCTCAAAGCCGCGCGCACCGATCTCGTGAACGACCTCAAGGCCCAGGCCGGCGACGCCGCCCTCACCGGTCGCTGGAACCGCTTCTTCGCCGGCCGCCACCTCCTTGTCATGGCGCAGATGACGCTCTCGCTCGTCCTCATCTTCGCCGCGGGTCTGTTCATGCGCGGCGCCATGAAGGCCGGCGGCATGGAAACCGGGTTCAAGACCGGTGGCGTCGTCATGACTGAACTCGATTTCTCCCTCGCCAACACCAAGCAGGCCGATGCTTCCCGCCGCATGTTCGCCGCCGCCGACCGCATCCGCAGTCAGCCGGGCGTGCAAGCCGTCGGCTTCTCCACGCTCGTGCCCTATGGCAACATCACCAACACCACCCGCATCATTCCCGCCAGCGAAGCGCCAGTCGTCACCACCGATCCGAATGCGCCCAAGCCCGGCGCTTCCGGTATCTACGCGTCGATCACCCCGGGCTATCTCGCCAGCATTGGTGTCCGCCTGCTCCGTGGTCGCGAGTTCACCGAGGCCGAAGCACGCGAAAAAGGCACTACCCGCGTCTGCCTCATCGACGAAGGCATGGCCGAGAAACTCTTCCCGGGCAAAGAAGCCCTCGGCCAGCGCGTCCGCTATACTCAGGCTCCGACTGACGGCCTGCCCAATGAAATGGAAATCGTCGGCATCGTCAGCAAGCACCGCCACGATCTCCAGGACAAGGCCGGCCCGGCGCGCCGCGTCTATGTGCCACTCGGGCAGTCCTACAGCGCCCAAGTTTTCCTCAGCGCCCGCTTTGCGAACATGGACGCGCACACTCTCTCCAATACCATCCCCACGCTCCGCAAGGAACTCCGCCAGCTCGACCCCGAACTGCCCGTGCTTCAGATGGTCCCCTTCGCCACTCTGACCGAGAAAAGCATCACCCTCTGGCTTGTGCGCCTCGGCGCCGTGCTCTTCGGCGTCTTCGGCGGGATTGCGCTCCTCCTCGCGGTCGTCGGGGTCTACGGTGTCAAAGCTTACGCCGTCGAGCGCCGGACCCGTGAGATCGGCATTCGGATGGCGCTCGGCGCCGACCAGCGCGATGTCTTCGCCCTCATCATGAAACAAGGCGCGCAACAAACGGCATTCTCGGTCGGCCTCGGGGTGCTTCTCGCGCTTCTCGCCGGCCAAGTGCTGGTCTCGATGCTCTTCGAAATCAGCCCCGCCGACCCGATCGCCCTCGCGGTCTCTGTCACCGTGCTTTCTCTCGCGACGCTGCTCGCCTGCTACCTCCCGGCCCGCCGCGCCACGCGCGTCAGTCCGACCGTCGCCCTGCGCAGCGAATAACCCTCGAGCCAATTTCACCCATTAGGTGAAATGGAGTCGTCCCGTTTCAATGTTCCAAGATCTTCGTTTCAGTCTCCGTCTCCTCGCAAAATCACCGGGGTTTGCTTGCGCGGCGATCACGGTGCTCGCGCTCGGCATTGGCCTGAATTCCGGCATGTTCACGCTCATCTACGGGATCGCCTTCAGCCCGCGCCCTTTTCCGGCGCCCGAGCAGATCGTCCAAGTCTACACCCAGGATCGGCAAAAGCCCGAGCAATACCGCCTTTTTTCCTTTCCGCTCTGGCGCGACCTCGATGCCCGGCGCGACCTCTTCGCCGGCGTGCTGGCCTTCAACCACACGATCGTCGGCCAGCAGGAGGGTGGCGAGACGCGCCGGGTTTTCGCCTCGCTGGTCAGTGCGAACTATTTCTCCACTCTCGGCGTGTCGCTGGCGCGCGGGCGCACCTTCACGCTCGACGAGGAGCGTCCCGGCGCCGCCGTGCCGGTGGTGATTGTCAGCTACGCGCAGTGGCGCAAGACCGGCTTTGCCGCTGATTTGGTCGGACGCACTTTGCGCATCAACGAGCGCACCTACACGATCATCGGTATCGCGCCCGAGGGCTTCAGCGGCACGACCATGCTCTTCGGCCCCGAGCTTTTTTTCCCGCTGGGAGTGTTCGAGAGCTTGGAGAACTTCGCCATCGGCGAGCCGCGCCGCGCGCTGGACCAGGCCGACTCGTTCAACCTCTTCGTGGCCGCCCGCCTCGCGCCCGGCGTTGAAACCGCCACCGCCCGCGCCGCCCTGAATACCTATGCCGCCAACCTCGAGCGCACTTACCCGGTCGAGTTCAAGGACCAAACGGTCACCCTCGGGGCGCTGCCGCGACTCGGCACCAGTTCGTCACCCCGCTCGGAAGCGGCTGTCCTCGCCTTTTGCGCCGTGCTCATGGGACTGGCGGGCTCCGTCCTGCTCGTTGTCTGCCTCAATCTCGCCGGCCTGCTGCTCGCTCGCGGGCAGGCGCGCCGCAAGGAGTTCGCGATCCGGCTCGCCCTGGGCGCCAGCCGAGCGCAAATTGTCCGCCAGCTCTGCGTGGAAGGCCTTTTGCTCGCGACGGTCGGCGGCGGACTGGGCCTGATCGCGGCGCAAGCCGCGCTCGGATCCATCATCGCTTCGCTCGAGGCCCGTCTGCCTCTCAGCCTGTTCAATGTCTCGGCCGGTTCCTGGGTAGTTGTGTTCGCCACCGCAGCGATCTGCATGCTTGCCACTCTGGCTTTTTCCCTCGGGCCAGCTCTCAAGCTTTCTCGCGCCGACGTGCTCACCGACCTCAAACAGCAGACTGGCGACGATGGCGCTGGGCCGCGCCGTGCGTGGTGGCGTCCACGCAATCTTCTGGTCGTCACGCAAATCGCGCTGTCGCTCGGCCTGCTCATCATCGCCGGCCTTTTCCTCCGCACCGCAGCGGGCACCGCCACGGCTGATCATGGATTTCGCGCCGACAACACGGTGGTGGCCGAGGTTGACTCGAGCCTCGGCGGACTCGACGAGGCACGGAGCCGCGAACTTTTCCGCGCCGCGCAGGAGCGCCTCGCCGCTCTGCCCGGAGTGCAGTCTGCCGCGATCGGCTCAATCGTGCCGTATGGTTTTATCTCCACTGGACGCAGCGTCCGACGCGACGGCCCCGCATTGTCCGCCGACGCCAAGCCCGCCACCGCCGCCGAAGGCCGCAGTTTTCAAGGCCGGTGGAACTCCGTCGGTGGGGACTATTTCGCCGTGATGGGCTTGCCGCTCAAACAGGGTCGCCCGTTCAGCGCCGCCGAGGTCGCCGACCCCAAGGCGCCCCGCGTCGTCATTATTGACGAGACTTTGGCCAGGCAACTCTGGCCCGAAGGCGCCGCCCTCGGGCAGTTCGTGCGTTTCGCCGGCGAAGGCTATGGCGCGATCGGCGCCATGCAGGTCGTGGGTATCGTCGGTGCGATGCGCGTCGACTACTTCGAGGACTCGCCCGCCGGTGCGGTCTACGTGCCATTTGCCCAAGGTTTCGCCCACAACGTCCACTTTCATGTTCGCCCCGTCATCGACACCCAGGCGGCCGCGCTGGCGCTCGTGCCGCAAGTGCGCGGGGCCCTGCAGGCGGCGGCCGGCGGTGTGCCGGTTTTCAAGGTGCGCACGTTCAAGCAGCATGCCGAAACGTCGATGGAGCTTTGGGCGGTCGGCCTCGGCTCGACGTTGCTCACGACCTTTTCCACGTTCGCGATGTTCGTCGCCGTCGTCGGAATCTATTCGGTCCGCGCCTATCAAGTTTCGCGGCGCACGCGTGAGATCGGCATTCGCATGGCGCTCGGAGCTCGGCCCGAGGCCGTCCAGTCGCTGATTTTCCGCGAGGGCCTCGCCACCGCTGCGGTGGGCGTCGGCGCCGGTCTGGTGCTGGGCCTTGGGCTCAATCGGTTGCTCGGTTCCGTCCTCTTCGGCGTCAAGGCCTTTGACCCGGTGGTTTTGCTCGCCGCTTCCGCGCTGTTTCTCGGGGCAGCCGCCCTCGCTTCATGGTTCCCGGCCCGCCGTGCGACTCGCGTCAGCCCGACGGTGGCGTTGCGCAGCGAGTAACAAACAAAACCCAACCCCGATCATGCACCCCATCCTTCGCGTTTTGCTCCTCGCCGTCCTGCCCGTCGCGCTCCTCGCCGCTCCCGCCACCGAAGCGCCGGCCACCTTGCCGGACGACGCCCTGCGCCGCGCCACCCTCGGCACCTGGCTGTATGAGCAAAACGCCGGCGTCGCGACCGTGGCGATGTATACGACTTACCGCGAGGACGGCACCGCGATCCAGCTGCTCAAGACCAAGTTTCTCTTCAAAAAGGCGGCCGGCATCTGGATCGAGAATCGCTGGACGATCCGGGACGGCGCCGTGCACCTGACGCCGGTCAAGTTCCGGGCCCATTCCGACGACGCCAAGATCGATCTGGATGAAGCCGTGCGTCAGATCCTGCGCCTCGACGACAAGGAGATGGTTTACACCCTCAAGGGCACGGAACGGAAAGAGCTAAAGACGGCCACCATTCCTGACGATGTGCAGCAGATGATTGCCGAGCTTTCCAAGAAATAGTTCAGCCGGGGCGGAGGGGTCGCGCCGCCCCAATTCCGGGCGGTTATTCTCGGCGAAAAACATTTCTGCATCTTTCCCGCGACCACCGGTGTATTCAATCCACCCGGCTCCTGGCTCAGCCTACCCACTATTCATGAATACACTCCTGCAAGACCTGAAATTCTCCCTCCGACTACTGGCCAAGTCGCCCGGCTTCACCGCCGCCGCCATCGCCGTCCTCGCCCTCGGCATCGGCGTGAACACCGCCATCTTCAGCATGGTCGACGAACTCGTCTTCAGCCCACGCCCCTGGCCCGCCGAAAAGCAGGTCGTCCAGCTCTACACCCAAAGCGAGAAAGACCAGAAGAATTTCCGCATGTTCTCCTATCCCGCCTTTAAGGAACTCCAGCAGCAGCCGGGCGCGCCGTTCACCGACGTGTTCAGTCATATGCTCGCCATGGTTGGCGTCGGCGAAGGCGAGACCGCCCGCCGCACCTTCGGCGCGATCGTCAGTTCGAACTATTTCAGCACGCTCCAAGTTCCATTGATTCGCGGCCGCTCGTTCCTGCCCGAGGAGGAAAAGCCCGGCGCCGCCGTGCCGGTGAGCATCGTCAGCTACGTCTATTGGCAGCGGCTCGGTTTTCCCACCGACATGGTCGGCCGCACGATCCGCGTCAATGAGCGTCCCTTCACGGTCGTCGGCATCGCGCCCCAAGGATTCAGCGGCACGATGATGCTCTTCGGCCCCGAGCTCTATTTCCCACTCGGCTGCTTCGATCTCCTCAACAATGATTTTGGCGACGAGGCAAAACGCGCATTGGCCAAACCGGATTCCTACCGGCTCGTGGTCGTCGGCCGCCTCCGCCCGGGACAAACGATGGCGTCGGCCGAGCCGTGGCTCAAATCCGCCGCGATCCACCTGCGCGAGAGTTTCCCCGCCGAGATGAAGGAGCAAACGTTCACCTCGCGCCGCCTGCCGCGCCTCAGCACGAGCAATTCTCCCTCGGAAGAAAAGTCACTCCCCTTGCTCGGCACGACGCTGCTCGCGATGGCTGGCATCGTCCTCCTCATCGCCAGCCTTAATCTCGCCAACATGCTTCTCGCCCGCGGCACCGCCCGCCGCAAGGAATTCGCCATCCGCCTCGCCCTCGGCGGCGGCCGCGCGCGGATCATCCGCCAGTTGCTCACCGAGGGATTTGTGCTCGCGCTCGCCGGCGGCAGCGCCGGCTTCCTGCTCGGCACCTGGTCAACCGGCATCCTCGTCCGCTCGCTGGGCGCGATGGTCCCTGTCGGGCTCTTCTTTCAAGGCGCAACCAACCCCGCGGTCTTCGCCGCCACCTTCACCTTCTGCACGCTTGCCACGCTCGCCTTCGCCCTCGGGCCGGCGCTCAAGCTCTCCCGCGCCGACCTTGTCACCGATCTCAAGGACAACGCCGGCGAAGATCGGGTCGAGCGCCGCCGCCGCTGGATGCCGCGCAATCCCCTCGTCGTTGCCCAACTCGCGCTCTCCCTCGGCTTGCTCACCTCGGCGGGGCTCTTCATCCGCGGCGCCGTCGCCGCCAGCCACGTCGACACCGGCTTCAAGGCCGACGATACGCTCCTCGTCGAAATGGACGCCAGCCTCGGTGGCTACGACGAAACGCGCAGCATGCAACTCTACCGCGCCGCCAATGAGCGCCTCGCCGCGCTTCCCGGCGTGCAATCCGTCAGCCTCTCCGCCGTGGTGCCCTTCGGTTTGGTCAGCCTCGACAAGTCAGTCCGCCGCGCCGGCCTTAAAGTCGCCCCCGATGCCAAGCCTGCCACCGCCGCCGAAGGCCTCGCTTTCAGCGCCCGCTGGAACAGCGTCGGTGCCGATTACTTCGCCACGAACGCCCTGCCGGTGCTCCGCGGCCGCGGTTTCACCAAGGTCGAAGCCGAGTCCACGGGCGCACCCGCCGTCGCCGTCATCGACGATGTGCTCGCCAAGAAACTGTGGCCGGAAGGCGACGCCCTTGGCCAGCACATCGAATTCACTGAACGCAACGCGCCCACTTCTGGCGGCGCGGAAAAAAAGGCCGGCATCCAAGAAACCGTCGAGACCAAGCATCTGCCCAAGTCCATCGAGATCGTCGGCATTGTGTCCGCGACGCGCTGGAGTCTCTTCAGCGAGGAAGTCAACGGCTGCGTCTTCGTGCCGTTCGCGCAGGGATTTCAGAGCAACGCCTACTTCCAGATCCGCACCGCCCAGCGCGCACCCGGCACCGACGCGGCGTTCTTCGACACGGTCCGCCGCGAACTCCGGACCGCCGTCCCCAACGTGCCGATCCTCACGAGCAAAACCTTCCGCCAGCACCTCGACGGCAGTTTCGAACTCTGGATCGTGCGCACCGGCGCCACCTTGTTCTCCATCTTTGGCGGCCTCGCCCTGCTGCTCGCCGCCGTCGGCCTCTACGGCGTGAAAGCCTACGGCGTCTCCCGCCGCACCCGCGAGATTGGCATCCGCATGGCGCTCGGTGCCGCGCCCGCCGCCGTCCAAACCATGATCATGCGCGAAGGCGTGTCGATGATCGTCAGCGGCGTCACCCTCGGGCTCTTGCTTGGCCTCGGCCTCGGCCAGCTTCTGGCCAATATGCTCTACAAGGTCAGCCCGGTTGACCCGGTTACCTTCCTTGGTGCACCCATCGTGCTCGCTGCCGCTGCTCTGCTCGCCTGCTGGTTCCCCGCCCGCCGCGCCACCCACGTCAGCCCGCTCGCCGCCCTGCGTTCGGAATAATTTCAGTAACCCATCCGCCCGCCTCCAGTTTTCCCTAGCATGATGAAATTTCTTCCCCTCCTTGCCCTCTCCCTCGTCGCTTCAATCCCGGCGTTCGCTCACTCCGGCAGACCTGAAGTTACCGTAAATTTCTCCAAGACCTACGCGATCAGCGATCATGGGACGGTGGAGATCGGCAATATGAACGGAAACGTTCAGATCGTCGCCTGGGAACGGAACGAGGTCAGCGTCGAAGCCGAGAAATTCGCCCGCGATGACGAGGATCTGAAACGCATCGAGATTGTCGTCGATGCTGCCAGCGACCGCATCGTCATCAAGACCAGACACCACAAAAACGAAGACCGCCCGTGGTGGAGCAAGGATCGCTGGAGCAGCAATGGCGGCGTCCGCTACCGGATCAAGGTTCCCGCCTCTCTCGCCTCCTTCAAGGCCGACGTTATGAACTCCAACGTCACTGTTGATGGCGTGCGCAGCCGCGTGAAAATCAATTCTATGAACGGCCGCATCACTGCCAGTGGCCTCAACGGCGACACCGACCTCGGCACCATGAACGGCGCGATTAGCGCAACCTTCGCCAGGATCAAGTCCGGCCAGTCGATCCGGCTCGAAACGATGAACGGCTCCTGCCGGGTCGAGGTGCCTCAAGACACCAACGCCACCTTGCGCGCCAGCTCAATGAATGGCGGCGTCAGTTGCGACCTGCCGATCACCCTTGAAAAATCCGGCCGCCACTCCCTGCGCGGCACGATCGGTCATGGCGGCGCCAGCATTGAACTCCATTCAATGAACGGTAGCCTCAGTCTCCGCAGCCGCACCTGACTCGCCCAAATTCACTCAAATGAAATCCTTCCGTCTTCCGCTTCTTGCTCTCGTCTTCACTCTACTGCTCCTGACGGTCGCGCACGCGACTGTCTCCGAAATGATCAAGCGGACCTATCCGATCACACCCGACGGCGTCATCTCGCTGAGCAACATCAGCGGCCCCGTGGACATCACCGCGTGGGACAAAGCCGAGGTCAGTCTCGAAGCCGAGAAAATCGCTTCCAGTGAGGATGGTCTCGCCCTCATCGCCGTGAACATTGACATGACGCCCTCGTCCCTGACGATCAAGACGGTGCAGAAGAAAAAATGGAAATTCTGGGGCTTGTTCAACAACAGCGAGGTCCGCTACAAATTGAAGGTGCCGGCCAACGCGCGTCTCGAAAAAATCGACGTGGTGAATTCCGATATCACTGTGCGCGGCGTCCGTGGCCGAACTGATCTGGATACAGTCAACGGCCGCATCAAGGCCTCCGGTCTCGCGAACGCGGGCCGCTTCGACACAATTAATGGCTCCATCTCCGTCGAATATGACCGACTGCCGGCCAGCGGACGCATCAGCCTGGATACCGTGAACGGTTCCTGCACCCTCCGTCTCCCCAAGGACGCCAACGCACGCGTTGACGCTGACACCCTGAACGGACACGTCAGCTGCGACTTCCCAATCACCCTTGAGAAAAGCGGCCGCCGCCATCTCCGCGGCATGATTGGCAGAGGCGACGTCGAGATCCGGCTCGATTCGGTCAACGGCAGTCTCAGCATCGAGTCGAGGTAGCATTCCGGCTGCACTCGGCTGCCCCGGCTCGCCTAATTTCTCTGCGCAGGAAGCTGGCCCTGGAAATTGTTTTCCCAATCGCGGGACGGGAGAATTTCACTTTCATGCCGGCATACTGCTGCAGGAGCTGCGCTAAACTGCTTAATTTATTGATATATAATGATTAAAGCTCAAGTTGGCACTTGGCACAAGTCTTGCAGAATTCATGACGTGTTGCCGGCCTACCATTCACTGCATTATCGTGTCCACACACGCGTATTGCTTACGCTGGCGGTCGTGCTGCTGCTGACCGCCGTCGCCTTGGCTGAGCCAGAACATCGGGTTCTCCTGCGTGAAGCTGCCGCAGCGCAAAAGGCGGGCGACACCGCGCTGTTTGTCGCCAAGTTGGAAAGCGCCCGCAAGCTTTGCCCGGATTATCCACGCGGTTTGCTGCTGCTGGCCCGCGGCTACAGCGCACTCAACCGCCCCGACGACGCGGTGGCCACGCTGCACACTGTTGCCGCGATGGGACTGACCTACCCCATCGAGCTGGACAAGACTTTCGCCGCGCTGCACATGCAGCGGCAATACCCCGATCTCGTGAAGGCATTCGCCGCCAACGCCGTCCCCCATGGCACCGGTCAGAGCGCGTTCCAGATTCCCGATTGTGATGGCATTGTTGAGGGAGTCGCCTGCGACGGCCAGGGTAATTGGTATTTTAGCGACGTGCGGAACCGCTGCCTCTGGCGGCGCGATGCTGCGGGCAACCTCACCTGTTTTTCGCGCGACGCCGACGCACTTTTGGGCATTTTCGGCCTGAAGGTGGACGAGAAGCGCGGCGCACTCTGGGCTGGGACCTCCGCCCTCCCGGAGATGCGCGGCTATATCCCTGCAGACAATGATCGCGCCGCTTTGGTGGAATTCGATCTGACCGACGGCCGCGTCCGCCACTCCTATCCCGTGCCCGCAGACGGTCGCGAACACGTGCTTGGCGATGTGTTGGTTGGCTCCGATGGAACCATCTACGCTTCCGACAGCGGCCCTCCCATCATCTGGCGACTCAAGCCAGGCGCCACGCAGTTGGAGAAGTGGCTGGAGTGCGACCAATGCGTCAACCTGCAGGGCATGATAGAAAGTCCCGACCACCGTAGCCTGATCTTCGCGGATTACCTCAGCGGCCTGTGGCGCGCCGATTTCGACAGCAAAGCCGTTGAACATTTCTCTCCGCTGCCGAATCAAACCCTGCTGGGACTCGACGGCCTCTATGCGATCCCCGGTGGACTGATCGCCACCCAGAGCGGTAGCCAACCGCTGCGCGTCGTGCGCCTCACGCTCGATGGCACGGGCCGGCCGACCTCGCTTCAAGTGCTCGAGTCCGGTCATCCCAAACTGAACGATCTTTCGCTCGGCACGGTCGTCGGAGACGAGTTCTACTTCATCGGCAATTCCGGCTGGGCGCTCTTCGAAAAACCCGAGACCACGCCCGCTCGCCGGCCTGTCACTGTTTTCAAAACCAAAATTTAACCCACCCAAACCCATGTTCATCCAGACATTCCTTCAGGACCTCCGCATCGGCCTCCGCGTGCTCATCAAGGAAAAGGCCTTCTGCGCCCTCGCTGTCTTCGTGCTCGCCCTCGGCATCTGCGGCGTCACCACCCAGTTCGCCGTGGTCAACGGCGTCCTCCTGCGCGGATTCTCCTTCCCGCACGCCGAGCAGCTGGTGGACGTGAACCTCGTCGATCCGACGAATTTCGCCCCGGGCAACTTCAATTCCCGGGTCACGACCGCGGACTTCGCCGAGATGCGCGGCATCCAGAAATCCTTCTCCGCCTTCGCCGCTTATCTGAATGGCTCGACCGTGAACATGACGCACGACGGCGTGCCGCAGCGCCTGACCGGGGCCTACGTCACCCACGATTTCTTCCGCTCGCTCGGTGTCACACCCGTCCTCGGCCGCGACTTCTTGCCCGAGGAGGATCAGGCCGGTGTCGACAAGGCCGTCATCCTCACCGACGCGCTCTGGAAGCGCGAGTTCGGCGGCGATCCGGGCGCGATCGGCAAGAGCATCCGCGTCAACGGCACCGCCGCCCACATCGTCGGCGTCATGGCGCCCAAATTCAGCTTTCCGGGCAACGAGCAGCTCTGGCTCCCCGTGAACGCCTCCTTCCCGCCCAAACCCCGCAGCGATCGCAACAGCCAGACCGTGAACATCGTCGCGCGCCTTCGCGACGGTATCTCGATCGAGCAGGCCAATGCCGAGATCACCTCCATCGCGAAGCAATTCGCCAAGGCCTACCCCGATTCGAACAAGCAGTTCTCGCTCGGCTATGTGCGCCCGCTGATCAACTCCTTTACCGGCCCGCAACTCAGGGGTCTGCTCTACACGATGCTGATTTTCTGCGCCGGTGTTTTGCTCATCGCCTGCGTCAACGTCATGAACATGCAGTTCGCGCGCGCCACTCTGCGCAGCAAGGAACTCGCCATCCGCTCCTCGCTCGGTGCCGGCCGCTGGCGCCTGATTCGCCAGATGCTCACCGAGAGCCTCCTCGTCGCCTCCCTCGGCGCCATCGTAGGCGTCGCGCTGGCCTTCTGGGCCGTCGACCTGCTCCAGACCACCGTGGAAAATCTCGCCAACCCGATTCCCTCCTGGATGCGATTCTCGATCGACGCCCCGGTGCTCGGCTTTGTCGTCGGTGCCACCATGCTCTCAGCCATCGTCTCCGGCTTCGTGCCCGCTTGGCTGTCCTCCCGGCAAAGCGCCGTGGATGTCCTCAAGGAATCCGGCCGCGGCAATACGGGCCGCGCGATCAACGTCCTCTCCAAGGGCCTCGTTGTCTTCCAAATTCTGATGACCTGCCTCCTGCTCATCGGCGCCTTGCTGCAGGTCCAGTCGATCATGCGGCAGCAGCACATCGACTACGGCTACGACACCGCCGCGATCGTCGGCGCGCGCGTCGGCTTGATGGAGGGCGACTATCCGACCAATGAATCCCGCCGTCTTTTTTACGACAAGGTCCTCCGCGAACTCCGCGCTAACCCCGAGTTCGAGGCCGTCGCCCTCAGCAACCGTTTCCGGATGGTCTTTTCCGGCGGCGGACCGATTGAGGTTGAGGGCAAACAGTATGCCAAGGACAGCGACCGCACAAACGCGCAGTTTGAAAACGTCACTCCCGGCTATCAGGCTGTGCTCGGCCAAAAGGTCGTTGAAGGCCGTTACCTCACCGATGACGACAGCGACCAGCGGCAGCCCGTCGCGGTCGTGAATACGACCTTCGCGAAAAAACATTTCGGCAACGAATCCGCCCTCGGTCGCCGCTTCCGCACGACCGCGCCCACCGGCGCCAACCCGGGCATGTGGCGCACGGTCGTCGGCGTCGTCACTGATGTCCGCATGCTCGGTCCGTTCAACAATCAGAACGACAACGCCGGTTTCTACTTGCCCTATTTTGCCTCGGCCTTCGGGCCCACCGCACCCGAGCCGGTCGCGCTGCAATTCGGCACCATCGTCGCCAAGCCGCGTGGCGGCGGTCGCGGCGAAACCGCCGGCCAAGGCGTCCGCAACACGGTCAAGAAGGTCGATCCCAACCTGCCGCCCTACTTCGTCGAAACCCCGAACACCAGCATGAGCGGCTTCCTCGGCCAGAACCGCATCATCGCCGTGATGTTCGCCATCTTTGGCCTCGTCGCCGTCTTGCTCGCCTCCGTCGGCCTCTACGGCGTGACGTCCTTCTCCGTCAACCAGCGCACGCAGGAATTCGGCATCCGCATGGCGCTCGGCGCCGATGCCAATCGCATCTTGTTCATGGTGCTCCGGCAAAGCGTCTGGCAGATCGGCGTCGGTCTCGCTCTGGGTATCGGGCTCACACTGACCATTGCAGTCCTCGGCCGGCAAGGCATCCAGAATTTCCTCTTCGGCATCACCGCGACCGACCCGCTCACCTACACCGCTGTCGGCCTGCTCCTCGCCGTCGTGTCGCTCCTCGCCACCTTTGTCCCCGCCCGCCGCGCGACGCGCGTCGATCCGATGATTGCCCTGCGCGCCGAGTGATCCTTCTCGTTCTCGTATTCCTTATTGCCCTCTCCTCCTCCCCTCCGCGCCGAGTAGGTTGTTCAATCGAAAACCTGGAATCAAAAAGCGAAATTTAACCCCATGCTCTCCGCCCTCCGCTTCGCCTTCCGTTCCCTGCTGAAGACTCCTGGCTTTACCGTCGTCGCGGTCCTCACGATGGCAATCGCCATTGGCGCCTGCACTTCCCTGTTCAGCGTCCTGCAAGCGGTCGTCCTGCGCCCGCTGCCGTTTCCACAACCCGAGTCGCTCGTCAGCATCTGGGCCATCAACACCGAGCGAGGTCTCACCGCCCCGGCGCTCTCCTGGGCGAAGTTCGAGGCCTATCGCCCGCGCACCGATGTTTTCTCCGAACTCAGCATGGTGGCAGGCAATGCCTTCACTCTGACCGAGGGCAAAGGCGAACCGGAGCAAGTGAACGGCCTGCACGCCTCGGCGAATTTCCTGCCGATTCTCGGGATCCAGCCTATCCGCGGCCGCCAGTTCACTGCGAATGAAGACAGGGAGGGCGGTCCGCGCGTCGTCATGATCAGCCAGGAACTCTGGCAACGCCGCTACAACTCGGACCCCGCGATCATCGGCCGCGTCCTCCAGATCGACGGCGTCTCGCGCGAAGTCGTCGGCGTCCTCCCGGCAGGTATGGCTGTGCCCTTTAACGGCACCGATATCCTTGTGCCCAGCCCGCTTGAGCTGCCTTACATTACGCCCCAGCAACGCGCGTTCGCCATCGTGCACTCGGCCTACGCGCGCCTCGCACCTGGCGTTACCCTTGAGCAGGCCAATCTCCGCCTCAAGGAAATGGCCGACCAATTCAAGGCCGCGAACCCGACGCATACCGACAGCGGGAACGCCAACGAACTCCGCACCCTGACCCAGCAGGTGCTGGGCGATCTCGGGCGCACCTTCTGGATCCTCGCGGGCGCCGTCGCCGCCGTGCTCCTTATCGCCTGCGCCAACATCGCGAATCTTTTCCTCGCCCGAGTCAGCGCGCGCCAAAAAGAAATCGCCGTGCGTCTCTCGCTCGGGGCCGGTCGCGGCGAGGTCATTCGCCAATTTCTCGCCGAGAGCACCGTGTTCTCCGTCGCCGCCGGCGCGCTCGGCGTCATCTTCGCTTGGTGGAGTCTCAGCGGCATCAAGGCGCTCGCCGATCCACAGCAGATCCCGCGCGTTGATGAGATCGCGCTCAACCCCGGCGTGCTCTGCTTCTCTCTGATCGTCGCCCTCCTCGCCGGTTTGCTCATCGGAATTTATCCCGCCCTGCAATCCTCGCGCACCGACGTGCAGACTGTCCTCAAGGATTCCTCTCGCGGCGCCGGCGGCGGCACCGCCGCCAAGGCCTTCCGTCATCTGCTCGTGGTCTCCCAAGTCGCTCTGTCGCTCACCCTGCTCATTTGCGCCGGCCTGCTTGTGCTCAGTTTCTACCGCCTGCAGAAAACCGACCTCGGCTTTGCCACCGCCGGCCGCGCCTACGGCTTGGTCAACCTTCCGAGCGCAAAATACAACACGCCGGAGCTGATGCGCGATTTCTACCGGCATCTGCAGGAGCGCCTCGACCAGGCGCCCGAACTCGCCCGCGGCGGAGTCATTACCGGTCTTCCGCTCACTGGCGCCGGCTTCTTTTCGCCTTACGCCGTGAAGGGCCGCGCGCTGAAGCCGGTGCAGGAACGCCCGCTCGCCAACATCCGCCAGGTCACGCCCGGCTATTTCCCGGCTCTCGCGATCCAGCTGCGCGCCGGCCGGTTTTTCACCAGCCAGGACCGCTTCGGCAGCGAGCAGGTTGCCATCATCAACGAGACCCTCGCGAAAAAACTGTTCCCCTCCGAGTCTCCGCTCGACCAATACTTCCTCGTCGGCCCCAAAGGCGACACACCCGTGCGCATCGTCGGCTTCATCAAGGATGTAAAATCCACCGGCGTCGCCGTGCCGCCGCCAGACGAAATCTATTACCCGCGTGACCAACGCGGCGGCGCCTTCATGGCGGTCGTCGCCGAAGCCAAGCCGGGGCTGAAGGCCAGTGTGGTCGTTCCGGTCTTGCGCCGCATCCTCGTGGAGCTCGACCCCGTCGTTGCGCTCGCCGCTCCCCAGACGATGGACGACCTCCTCAGCCAATCGCTCGGCGTCCAACGCCTGACCATGGCGCTGCTCATCTGCTTCGCCGGCCTTGCCGCCCTGCTCGCCGCCGTGGGCGTTTATTCCGTGATGGCTTATTCGGTCACCCAGCGCACCGGCGAGATCGGTGTCCGCATCGCGCTCGGCGCCACCGGCGGCAACATCCTCACGCTGATCCTGCGCACGGGCGCCATCCAAGTCGGCACCGGTCTGCTGCTCGGCCTCGGTGGCGCCTTCGCCGCCAGCAAGCTCCTCACGCGGGCGCTCTACGATGTGAAGCCGTTCGACCCCGCTGTGTTCGCCGTTGTCGCCAGCTTCTTCGCCATCGTCGCTGCTTTCGCCTGCCTTATCCCCGCTCGCCGCGCCGCCCGCACCGACCCCATCGAAGCCCTCCGCGCCGAGTAACCTCGTGCTCAACCTCCGTTCCGCATTCCGCAACCTCGCTCACGCGCCCTACCTGAGTGCGGTGATCATCCTTTCGCTGGCCGGCGGCATCGGCGCTAACACTGTCGTCTTCAGCTGGCTCAAGACCGCTGTGCTGCATCCGCTGCCCGGCGTGCATGGCGACGTCGTCGCCCTCGAAACGAAGGACGACACTGGCGGCTATGTCTCCACCTCGTGGCTCGAATATCGCGACCTGCAGGAGATGCTGCCATCTTTCGCCGCCGTCGCCGCGCACCGCCCGCGCGCGTTCTACCTCGGCGATTCCGAGCGCGAGGCACGCGTCTGGGGCGAACTAGTCACGGCAAATTTCTTTTCGGTGCTCCATCTGCAGCCAGCGCTGGGTCGTTTTTTTCGCGCCGACGAGGCCTCGCGCCTGGGTTCCGAACCGGTCGCGGTCATCTCGCATGATTTCTGGCAGAGCCAGTTCAAGGGCGCGCCCGACGCCATCGGCCGGACCATCAAGCTCAACGGCCACGTGCTCACTGTCGTCGGTGTAACGCCGGTCGGATTCCGCGGCGGTATGAACAACCTCGGCTTCGATGTTTTCGTGCCTGTCACGATGTCGCCGGTGCTGCAGCCAGCCACCATGGAACTCACCAGCCGCACGACCCGCGCCTACATCATGCTCGCCAATCTCAAGCCCGGCGTCGCGGCGGCGCAGGTCCAGACCGAGCTTGACGCCGCGGCCAGGCGCATGCTCGCCACGCATCCCGAGACAAACAAAGGCCTCGGTTACGAGGCCCTGCCGCTCTGGCGCGGCCCGCGCGGCGGCAAGGTCGTCGCCGTCACGCTCGTTACCCTGCAGATTTTCGCCGGCCTTATTCTCATCGTCGTCTGCGCCAACACTGCAAGCCTGCTCCTCGCGCGCGCGAGTGTCCGCCAGCGCGAGATCGGCGTGCGCCTCGCCATCGGCGCCGGACCCGGCCGCATCCTCCTGCAATTGCTCTCCGAGAGCCTCCTGCTGGCTCTTAGCGGCGCCGCCGGCGGCTTGGTCGTCGCCCTCTGGGGCATCGACGCCCTCCGGCAGATCCCGCTGCCGGGCGGCGTGCCCATCAAACTCAGCGTCGAATTCGACGCCGCCAGTCTATTCTTCGCCGTCGTCACCGGCAGTGTGTGCGGTCTCGTCTTCGGTCTCGCCCCGGCGTTGCAGCTCGCACGCGCTGACGTGCTCAAGGCCCTCCGCGGCGGCCGCGGTGAACTCGGCGGGCGCAGCCGGCTGCGCGACGCTCTCGTCGGACTAGAGGTCGGCGTCGCGCTCATCGTCCTCGTCCTCGCCGGTCTTTTCCTGAAGAGCTTCCGCAATGCTCAGCAGATCAACCCGGGATTCGACACGCAGCACGTGATGCTCGCCACGTTTGACCTCGCTGGCCGAGGCTACGACCAAGTTCGCGGCGAGGCGTTCCTCTCCCAACTGCTCCAGCGTCTTGAGAGCCAAGCGGGCATCGCGCATGCCGCCGCCGCTGGCATCGTGCCCCTCGATTTCCGCGGATACCCCAATGGTGTGATCGACGTTGAGGGCAAGAGCTTCGATCCCGAGCGGAAAATTCTCTACCAAAACGTGACGCCAGGCTACTTTGCCACGATGAGTATTCCCCTGCTCGCCGGCCACGACCTCGCCCCGCTCGGTCGGAAGGATCTGCCCCTCGATGCCATCATCAACGACACCATGGCTCAGCGCTACTGGCCCGAAGGCTCGCCGCTCGGCCGGCGCTTCGAACTCAGCGGCACCTTCTACCAGATCGTCGGCGTCGCCCGCACCATCAAGAGCCTCACGATGAACGAGGCCCCGACCCCCGCCGCGTGGCTGACTATGCGCGCGCAGTTCATCTTCGCTCCGACCCTCCACGTCAGCACGACGGGCGGCAACCCGCTGGCGCTTTTCTCGTCCATCCGCGCCGCCGTGCATGAACTAGACCCCGAGGTCGCCATCGTTGACGCGCGCACCATGGCGCAGCAGATCGACAACAATCTTTTCCTCCAGCGCGTCCCTGCCCGCCTGCTGGCCGTCCTCGGTCCGCTCGCGCTGGCGCTCGCGGCCATTGGCCTCTACGCGGTGCTCGCCTACACTGTGGCGCAGCGCACGCAGGAAATCGGCATCCGCCTCAGCCTCGGCGCGACTCCCGCCAATGTCGTCCGCCTGATGCTCTGGCAAGGCATGCGCGTCGTGCTCCTCGGCGGCACCATCGGCTGGCTCGTCTCCCTCGCCCTCGGTTATGCCCTGCAGGGCAAACTCGTCGGCGTGCCGCCCGGCGACTTCCTCGTCTACGCCGGCGTGCCCGCACTCCTGCTCGGCGTCGCCTTGCTCGCCTGCTGGTTCCCCGCCCGCCGTGCCGCGAAGGTCGATCCCATGGTCGCGCTGCGCACCGAATAATTCTCTTCGCTCTAAGCTCTCACCTTCACTCCCCCGACCCCATGTCATTCCTTCTCTCTTCCCTTCGCTCACTCCTCAAGGCCCGCGACTTCACTCCGCTCGCCGTCGCGACCATCGCCCTCGGGCTCGGGGCCACCACCGCCGTTTTCAGCGTTGTCGACGCTCTCTTCCTGCGGGCCCGCCCCGGCCTCGCCGACGAGAACTCCCTCGTCGACCTCACCGTCTCGCGCCGCGGCGGCCCCGGGGACAATTTCGACTGGCCCAGCTACCAGGACTACCGCGCGCAAAACACCGTCTTCACCGACATCGCCGCCGCGCGCCTTGGCTACCAGGCCGCCGGCCTCAGCGTCGGAGGCCATGCCGAAAGCGCACTGGCGCAGATGGTGTCCGCCAATTTCTTCGGTGTCCTCGGCACCCGCTTCACGCTGGGCCGCGACTTCGCCCAGACCGAAAATCCCACGGCGGAAATCGTCCTCAGTGATCGTTATTGGCGGAGGCGCTTTCAGGCCGACCCCGCCGTCATCGGCCAATCCGTGCTCTACAACAACACGCCCGTCACGATCGTCGGCGTCACCGAGCCGGGTTTTGAGGGCAACATGATCGCCGCCGTGGACTGCTGGGCGCCGTTTTCGCTGACGACCATCCTCACGCCCGGCAGCAAGCTCCTCACCAGCCGCGGCAACGCGTTCCTCCTCGCGATCGCCCGCCTCAAACCCGGTGCCACGCTCAAGCAGGCGCAGGCGGAATTCGCTTTGATTTCCCAACGCCTGGCGAAAACTTATCCCGAGACCAACAAGGACAAGGCCGCCGTGCTGACGCGGTCCAGCCGTCTGCCCGGCGAAATGCACACGATGGCGGCGGTCGCATCGACCGCGCTCTTCGCCCTCACCGGCCTTGCGCTGGCCGTCGCCTGCGCCAACGTCGCGGGCCTCCTGCTCGCCCGCGGTGCCGCCCGTCGTCGCGAACTCGCCGTGCGCGGCGCCCTCGGCGCCACCCGGCGCCGGTTGCTCGGCCAACTCCTCGCCGAAACCCTCGCGCTCTTTCTCGCCGGCGGCGTCGGCGGCGGCTTCGTCGCGCTCTGGTTGGTCGATGCGTTCAACGCCGCGCTCCCCGCCCTGCCCGTGTCGCTGAGCGTTCACCCCAGCGTCAGCCCAGTTGCCTTCGCCTTCTGCCTCGGCGCCGCCCTGCTCTCCGGTCTGATCTTCGGCGTCGGCCCCGCCCTCAACGCGACCAACTTCGACCTGCTCGCGAGTCTCCGCAGCAACGAGCAACCCACGGGCGGGCGATTTTTCTCCCTCCGCAATATTTTTCTCATCGTCCAGCTCGCGCTCTCCCTCGCCCTGCTCACCGCCTCCGGCCTGCTCGTGGGAGCGCTCACCCGCACCGCACATCGTGATCCGGGTTTCGATTCCCGCCAAATCGAGTTCGTGACGTTCGACCTGCGCACCGGCGGGCTGACGTCGGCGACTGGCACCGCCTTCGCTGAGGAATTTCTCCCGCGCGCCGCCGCGCTCCCGAGCGTGCAATCCGCCGCGTGGGCCACCGCCATCCCGTTCTCCGGCGGCCGCAGCAGCTACGGCGGCATCTGGACCGCCGGCGCACCCCGCAACGACGAGAACGAAATCAACGCCGGCTGGAATCTCATCTCGTCCGGCTACTTCGCCACCCTCGCGCTGCCGCTCGCCTCCGGGCGCGATTTCACCGTGGCCGATCGCGCCAAGGCCCCGCGCGTTGCCATCGTCAACGAGACTTTTGCCCGCAGCCTTTGGCCCGAGCAAAACGCCCTCGGCCAGACGCTCATCAACGAAAACGGCGAACCCATCACCGTCGTCGGCGTCGCCCGCGACGCGGTCTACCAGTCGCTCGGCGACGCGCCCTCCAAGCACATCTACTTTCCGTTCGCCCAACTTTACGGGAATAACCTGACGCTCTTTCTCAAAACGCGCAGCGGCCAAACCGCCGTGCCCGAGATTCGCGCGCTCCTTGCGCAGCTGCGCCCCAGCCTGCCCATCGTGCACACGGAATCGCTCGAGTCCTTTGCCACTGCCAGCCTGCTGGGCTACCGCATCGCCTCGGTGATCGCCGCCGGCGCCGGCGCGCTCTCCCTCCTGCTCGCGGGCATGGGCGTCTACGGTTCGACTCTCTACTGGACCTCGCAGCGCTCCCGCGAATTCGGCGTGCGTCTCGCCCTCGGCGCGACCCGGGCGCAGCTCATCGCCCTCGTGCTCGGCGGCAGTCTCCGCGTCGCTGGCGTGGCGGTCGTTCTCGGTCTCGGCGCTGCGTTCGGCCTCGGCAAATTGATCCAGACCTTCCTCGTCGGCGCGCCCGGCAGCGACCCGATCGTCTTCCTCGGTGCCGCCGCTTTCTTCACCACCCTCGTCGCCCTCGCCGCGTGGCTCCCCGCCCGCCGCGCGACCAAGGTCGACCCGATGGTCGCGCTGCGCGCGGAGTGAAAGAAGACCAACCCATCCACTCCATGTCACCTCAGCCGCCGCCCACTCTTCTCGTCTCGCCGAAGCCCGCCGGGCGCCAGCGGGTGATCGCCCTGCGCCACGAGTGATTTTTCCCCCCATGTCCGACCTCCGCTACGCCCTTCGTTCTTTGCTCAAAACCCGCGGGTTCACCGTCGTCGCCGTGCTGACGCTCGCCGTTGGCATCGGGGCCAACACCGCCATTTTTTCCGTCGCGCACGCCTTGCTGCTGTCACCGCCGGGCTTCCCCGAGCCTGAGTGCATCATGGTGCTCAACGAAACCCGCCTGCCGCAGTTCCCCACCTATCCGGTCTCCGGTGCCAATTACCTCGACTGGAACGCCAACGTGAAGTCGTTCGAGACGCTGGGCGGCGCGCGCAACATTTCGCTGGCCTACTCTGGGGGACAAGAGCCCCAGCGGCTCGCCGCCAAGCGCGCCACGGTTTCCTATTTCACGATCTTCGCCATCGCACCCTTGCGCGGACGTTTCTTCAGCCCGGAGGAAGACGTCGAGGGCGGGCGCCGGGTCACGATTCTGAGTTACGCTCTCTGGCAGTCTCTCTTCGGTGGACAAGATTCCGTCCTCGGCCGCACCTTCCTCCTCAACGGCGACTCTTACGAAATCATCGGCGTCATGCCGCCCGGCTTCCAACGGGGCAGCGGGATTCAGCTCTGGGTGCCGATGGCTCTCACCGCCGACGAAAAGTCCGACAATTACCGCGGTGCACATTTCCTCGAAGTCTTCGGCCGCCTCCGCCCCGGTGTGTCGCAGGCCCAGGCCTTGCAGGAACTCGTGACCTACAACGAGAGCCTCCGGCAAAAATATCCCGACTCGAACAAAAGTTGCGGCGCGACCCTCATTTCCCTGGCCGAGTCCTACAACCAGAACGTCAGCGGGGTCCTGCATGTGCTCCTCGGCACGGTGGCTTGCGTGCTCCTGATCGCGTGCCTGAACGTCGCCGGTCTCCTCCTGGCCCGCGGAGCATCGCGCCAGCAGGAAATCGCCGTGCGCAGCGCGCTCGGCGCCAGTCGCGCCCAACTGCTCGGCCAGCTCCTCACCGAGAGCCTGGTGCTCGCGCTGGCGGGCGGAGTGCTCGGCATCGCCCTTGCCGGCGGCTCGCTCGCCGTGCTCGTCCGCCTCATCCCGGTGGATCTCCCGCAGGCGCACCTGATCGCGCTGAATCTTCCCGTGCTCGGCTTCTCCCTCGGTCTCAGCCTGCTCACCGGTCTGGTGTTCGGACTCCTGCCCGCGTGGCGCGCCACTCAGGTCGATCTGATGCGGGTCACCAAGGATGGCAGCCGCGGCAACACCGCCGGCGGTGCGCGCTTCCGGCTGCAGTCCCTGCTCGTCGCCTCCGAGGTCGCCGCCGCCGTCGTGCTGCTCGTCGGCACCGCGCTGCTCGCCCGCAGTTTCGCGCGCCTGGTGGAAACGGACAAGGGGTTCCACGCCGAGCAAGCGCTCATGCTCAACCTCACTCTGCCGGCTAAAAAATACGGCAAGCCCGAGCAGCAGCGCGCCTTCACGCGCGAGTTGCTGCGGCAACTCTCCGGCCTGCCCGGCGTCACCGCTGTCGGCCTCACGCACCGCATGCCTCTCATCCGCGACTCGGTGCTGCGTCTGATCGTGCAGGGCCGCCCGCCGGTCGCGATCGGGGATCTCCCCAATACGAACTACTACGCCATCACCCCGGACTACCTCCGCGCCTTCGGCACCCCGGTCTTGCGCGGCCGCGGCTTCACCGAGCACGACATGGAGGGCTCCGCTCGCGTCGCGCTGATCAACGAAACCTTCGCCCGCAAATTCTTTCCCGGCGAGGATCCCATCGGGCAGCGCATTCAGATCACCAACGGCAACGAAGAGTGGCGCGAGATCGTCGGCATCGTGCGCGATGTCAGATCCGAGTCCCAAGGCATCGACCACGACTCGATCCCCCAATCCTATGAACCCTACTACCAGCAGCCGAACGAATCCCTCTTCGTCGTGCTGCGTTTCGCGGGCGACTCGCGCAGCCTGCCCGCCGCCGTGCGCCAGAAGGTCGCCGAATTGGACCACGACTTGCCCATCGCGCAACTGCGCCTCATCCACGAGATGGTAGACACCATGCTCGCCCGGCCGCGCTTTGCCGTGACGTTGGTGAGTGGTTTTTCTGTCATTGCCCTGCTCATCGCCGCCGTCGGCCTCTATGCCATGATCACCTATCGCGTGATCCAGCAAACCCGCGACATGGGCATCCGGCTCGCACTCGGCGCCACGCCCGCCGCCGTGCTCCGAAAGGTATTGCGCGATGGCATGATGATCGTCGGTGCCGGGCTTGCGGTCGGAATCGGCAGCAGCCTCCTGCTCACGCGGCTTCTCCAGTCCCTCCTCTACGAAACCAGCCCGCAGGATCCCGTGGCGCTCACCGCCGTCGCGTTCGTGCTCGCGCTTGTCGGCCTCCTTGCCTGTTGGCTCCCGGCCCGCCGCGCCGCCCGCGTTGATCCCATGGTCGCGCTGCGTGCCGAATGAGCGAAGCCCAGCTCAACCACTCCATGTCACCTTGGCCGCCGCCCACTCTACTCGTCTCGCCGAAGCCCGCCGGGCGTAGGCGGATGGTCCGCGCTGCGCGCCGAATAGTTTTTCCAGCCCTTTCCTTCCCCATGTCTTCAAAACTCGATCGTCGTTCCTTCCTGCGCCTCTCGGCGCAGTTTGCCGCCGCCGGCTCTCTCGCCGCCGCCCTGCCCTCCGCCCTCACCGCCCAGCAGCCGGCCGCGTCGCCCGCCCCCGCGCCAGCCGCCCCCAAGGCTCCGCCCAAGCCGCCGGCGCTTCCGCCAGAAAAGGTCCAGGCCGCTGTCGTCCAGTCACACCGCAGCCTCGCCAAAGTCACCGAGCTGGTGAACGAAACGCCGTTGCTCGCCAACGCGTGCTGGGACTGGGGCGGGGGCGATTTCGAGACGCCGATGCAGGCGGCGGCCCACACCGGCCAGCGCGAGATCGCCGAGTTCCTGCTGAGCAAGAACGCGCGCATCGATCTCTTCACCGCCGCCATGCTGGGTCACCTCGACTTCATCAAAGCCTCCTTCGCGCTCAACCCGCAGGTCCACCTGATTCCGGGGCCGCACGGTTTCACCATGCTGCATTGCGCGAAGCAGGGCGGCGAAAAGGCCAAGCCCGTCTACGACTGGATGCTCGCGCAAGGCGTGCCCGAAGTTTTCCAACGCCCCCTCGCCTACGTCTGGCCCGAGGGCACCGCTCCGACGGCCACTCCGCCCAACGCAGCCAAGACTTAATTCCGTTCCGCTCGCCAACTCCACGCCCTCCATGCTCACCACCCTGCGCTCGCTGCTGAAACGCCCCGGATTTTTCGCGGCGACTGTCGTGCTCATCGCCGTCGGTATCGCCGCGTCGACGACGGCGTTCACGCTGGTCCAAACGCTGTTCTACAAACCGCGCGCCGGTATCGTCGACGCCGGCACCCTCTACAATGTTCACCGGATGGCCTCGCACGCGGGCCCGTCGGTCGGTTCGTGGCCGTATCTCGATTACCGCCAGATGGCCGCCGAATCACATCAGCTCTCTCAACTCGCCGCGTTCACCGGACTCGAGACCGGATTCGCCACGGGCACCCGCAGCGACCGCGTCAAGACCCAGCTGGTCTCCGCCAATTTTTTCACCCTCCTCGGCACCAAGGCCCAACTCGGCCGATTCTTTCTCCCCGAGGAAGACAGCGAAGTCGGTCGTCACCCGGTCGTCGTGATCAGCGACAAGCTCTGGCACGAGCAATTCTCCGCCGACCCGTCCGCCGTCGGCCGCACCGTCAAGGTCAACGGCGAGGTGATGACCATCGTCGGCGTGGCGGAACCGGATTTCCACGGCACCTTCATCGGTTTCGATTTCGATCTCTGGGTGCCGCTCGGCATGGCGCGCGTCGCCGGGCTCGAGGGCGATCTCACCGAGATCAATTCCGGCTGGCTCGAGTTGCTCGGCCGCCTCGCGCCGGACGCGACCACGACCACGGCGCAAGCCGAAGTCGACCGCATCGCACAAC
>JAHFTD010000117.1 GCA_023269565.1 Opitutaceae bacterium
ACCCTGGAAGACGAGGCGCTTCTTCGTGCCCTTGACGCAGAGCACGCCCTTCATGCGGAAGATGTCGCCGCCCTTTTCGGCGAGCAGCTTGGAGATCCAGTCGTTGAGTTTCTTGCCGTCAAGGTCGCCGGGCACACGGATGCCGACGGAGGAGACGGCGCCGTCGTGCGAGTGCTCGTGGCGGAAGGTGCGGTCCCATTCGTATTTCAGCAGCTTGCCGGCGGCGGCGTGCAGGTGCGTCGGCACGTCGTGACCGGTGAACAGCAGGTAGCGGCCGGGTGCGGCGATCTTGATTTTGAACTGCCCGTGCTCGTCCTTGAGTTTGAGGCGGTGCAGCGTAGCGCCCGGTGCGATGGTTTCACCGGGCAGCGTGATCTTGTCCCAGTCGGAGAAGGTGAGGACGGTCGCGTCGATGGCGGCTTGGAGGTTTTTCTCAGAAAGCGGCGGCAGGTCAGCGAGCTTGCTCGCGCCACCCGGAGCGCGAGCAAGCTCGCTGCCTACGGGGACGAGCACGACGTCGATCTGGTTGTGGTCGCAGCCGGGCGCGCATTCGTGGTGGTGCTCGTGGTCGTCGTGCGCGTGATCGTGGTGGCCGATACCGAGTTCGTAGTCGCCGGCGGCGAGAGTGTAGGCGCCGGCCCACTCGAAGGGATATTCCGTCTCAAGGAACTTCGAGTCGACCTCGATGGCGCGCTCAAGGTTGAAGCCGCCGACGTTGATGACCTTGTCGATGGCGATGTCGGCGTTCTTCGTGCGGTGGATCTTCGCGACGGCGTTGATCGAGCGGATACGTTTCTCCAGCGCGTCGAGTTCGGCCGGCGGGATCAGGTCGGTCTTGTTGAGCAGGATGACGTCGGCGAACGCGATTTGCTTCTGCGCCTCGGGCGAGTCGTGCATGTGCAGGGAGATATGCTTGGCGTCGACCAGCGTGACAATGGCGTCGAGCGCGAACTGCTCCTTCATCTCCGGGTCGGTGAAGAACGTCTGGGCGACGGGCGCGGGGTTGGCGAGACCGGTGGTCTCGATGAGGATGGCGTCGAGGCGGTCCTTGCGCTTCATCAGCCGGCCGAGGATGCGGAGGAGGTCGCCGCGCACGGTGCAGCAGATGCAGCCGTTGTTCATCTCGAAGATCTCCTCGTCCGACTGGATGACGAGCTGGTTGTCGACGCCGACCTCGCCGAACTCGTTCTCGATGACGGCGATTTTCCTGCCGTGCTGCTCCGTGAGGATGCGGTTGAGCAAAGTGGTTTTGCCGGCGCCGAGGAAGCCGGTGAGGACGGTGACGGGAATGGGAGCAACGGTCTGGCTCATGAGAGTGGCAAAGCAAAACGCTCCACGCGCGCTTTGCAACTCGCCGCGCAGGCTTAGAAGCGCAAAGTCCAGGCGCCCTTCAGCGAGGTGTCGTTGCGCGTCGGACGGAGGCGGTCGCCTGCGGCGTCGTAGCCTTGGTTGACGATGAAGTAGACATCGTTGCCGGGCTGCACCGTCCAGCGCAGGCGGAAATTCACGCCGAGCGCGGCGGACAGGTTGTCGTATTGCGCGAGCAGGCTGACCTGCAGGTCGGGGCTGAAGGTATAGACCGCGTTGAACTCTCCGACCCTGACATCGAAATCCCCCTCGGGCAGGCGGACCTGCCGGAGTTGCCAGTTCAGGCTGGTGGAAAAAAGGCGCGAGGCCCGCCACTCGACTTTCCCGCTGTAGTCGCGGCGGTGGCCGGTGTAGAAACCGAGGTCGCGGACCGTCAGCGACAAACTCACCGGGCGGGAACGGGTGGTATTAAAGTCGGCTTGGAAGCGGTTCCACGCATAGTTGCCGACGGGAATGACGATACCGGGCTGGAGCTCGAAGGGTTCATCGAGCCGGTCGCCCGTGCGGGTATATTCCAGGTGCAGCCGGTCGCCCGCCCGGGAGACGAAGGAGAGGGAGGGCAGATCATGGTCCGCGCTCACGACGCGTCCGTCCAAATCCATGACCCAATCGAGCTGCGCGTCCAGTCGCACGCGGTCCAGCCACGGGGTCGACGGGTGCCAGGTGTAACCGACCTGTTGAAACGCCTCATAAATGCCGGTCCGGGGCACAAAGCCGAGGGCCGGATCAAAGTCGCGGTCGATGCGGCTGTAAGAGCAGAACAACGCAAACGGTTCGTTGGGAAAATTGAGGAAGAGGAGAGCGGCCGTCCCTTGGCCGCCGGTGTAATCGGAGTCGGTGAACTGCACCGAGGCATGGACGCTGAGCGTTTTGCTGCCCGGCAGGTGGCTGTTGGTGTAATTGAAATCGGCGCCGACGAGCGTGTTGTCGCCGTTGAGGCGCGGGTCGCCGTGGGTGAAGATGAGGCCGGCGCTTGACTCGTCGAGCACCTGCCGGGCGACGCGGCCGACGAGGAGGTTTTTCGATTTCACGCCGGCGTGGTCGGCGATCTGCACGTCGAGCAGGCCGAGAGTCCATGGGCCGGCGCGGCCGGTGAGCTTGAGGCCGCCGAGCAGGTCGACCGGCGAGCCGTCGTCGGCCAGGCCGATGCGTCGGGAGAAAAATGGCAGCGGATCCTGCTGGATGCCGCCGAAGGTGAAGAGCGAGGCGTCCTGCGTGAAGAAGCTGCGTTTCTCCGGGAAGAACAGCGGGAAGCGCCCGAGGTTGATCTGACGCTGGTCCACCTCGGCGTCGGCGAAGTCGGTGTTGACCGTGACGGTGGCGGCGAGCGACGGCGTGACATGCCAGACGAGGTCGAAGCCGGGCTTGAAATCGATTTTGTTTTCGCCGGGCGCGGGCGCCGAATGGCGGGTGAGGCTGGCGGAGGGTTTGAAGTCGAACCCGCGGCCTTGGCGCAGACCGGTGATCCCGCGGAGTTCACCGAGATTCGGGAGTGAGATGGTGGGCTGGTTGCGGATGAAGCCGGACCAGCGCACCGCCTCCTGTTTGCGGCGGATGGCGCGCGCGATGTTGAAACCCCAGACCTTGTTCGCGGGGTCGAAGGCGAGACTCTTGACCGGGATGGCGAACTCCGCGCTCCAGCCGCCGGCGTCGCGGGTGACCTTGCCGTGCCAGAGGGCGTCCCACTGGTCGTTGGCTTCGGCCTTGTTCTGGATGAGACCGTCGTGCTTGCCCCCGGCAGCGGTGAGGACGAAGTAGTAGCCGTCATTCTCGCGATGGAACGTATCAAAGACGATGCGGACGAGATCGTCTGAATCGTTGTTGTCGTCGCGCAGCATCGAATAAGCGCGGATCCCGGCCAGCCCGGCGGCGTCATGCGCGCGCACGGCGACGTAGAGGTTGTCGGCGTCGTAGGTGACCCAGAACTCGGTGCGTTCGGTGGGGTCGGCGTTCTCGAGAGGGACGACCTGGCGGAAGGAGTCGCTGTGGGCGGTGCCGTCCCATTCGCCGGGGCTGATGACGCCATCAATCCGCGGCGGCGTGGCGGTGGCGAGCACATCGAGTGCCGGGGCGGCGTGGAGTGCGGCGGCGCCCACGAGGAGCGAAACGAAGGCGTGGCGGCGTAGCAGGGACATAAAAGCGGCGCCGAGCTAGCGAGGCAATGGCGGGCTTGGCAAGCTCCGGCCGGTCGGAAGAAGCCAGACGATGCGGGTGGGCACCCGGCGGTCGAGGCCTCAGAAGCGGAAGGTCAGAGCGGTCTTCAACGAAGTGTCGTTCTGCAGCGGGCGCAGTTGGTCGCCGGAGGCGTCGTAGCCCTGGTTGACGACGACGAAAATCTCGTTGCCGGGCGTGGGCGTCCACTTGAGGCGGAAGTTCACGCCGAGGGTGTCGGAGAAATTGTCGAATTGGGCGAGGAGGCTGAGTTGCAGGTCGGGGCTGAAGGTGTAGGTGGCCTTGGCGGAGGCGAGGCGAACGTCGAAGCGGCCCTGCGGCAGCCGCAGCTCGCGCAGGGTGTGGCTGAGGGAGAATTCCGTGTGCGTCGAGGGCCGCCAGCCGAACCCGAGTTCATAGTCTTGGCGGTCGCCGGTATAGAGGCCGCCGGTGCGCCAGACGAGACGGACGTTCACCGGCCGGACACGCGAGCTTTCATAGTAGAATTGGGTGAGCGACCAGTAGTGATCGCCGGCGGGAATGATGATGCCGGGACGGATGGCAAACGGGGCGTCGAGCCGCTCGGTGCGGTCCTGCCGCTGGATATTGAAGAAATCCCCGCCAATGGTGACGCCCTCGATGATCGGCAGCCAGAAGGTGCGGTCGAGCCGGCGGCCGCGCAGGTCGGAGACGATGTCGACCTCGGCACCGAGGTCGAGGTTGCGGACGCCAAGCCGCATCGGATACCAGCGGTAACGATTCCAGAAATGCAGGTCCGAGACACCCGCGCGGGGGGCGAAACCGAGTGCCGGGTCGAACTCATTGCCGAGGCGGCTGAACCAGACGAAGAACGCGTAGGGTTCATTCGGGAAGTTGACGGAGAGCGTGCCCGCGGCGCCACGACCGCCGGTGAAGTCGGAATCGGTGTATTGGATTGCCGCTCGCACGCTCAGCGACTTGCCGCCGGCGAGGCGCGAGTTCACGTAATTGAAATCCGCGCCGAGGAGGCGGTTGCCGCCGTTCACGCGCGGGTCGCCGTTGGTGAGAATGAGGCCGGCGCTGGACTCGGCGAATACCTGGTGGGTGATGCGGCCGACAAAAAGATTCTTTGAGTCGAGGCTGCCGTGGCGGTCGGTCTGCACGTCGAGCAGGCCGATGGTCCACGGCCCGGCGCGGCCGGTGAGCTTGGCGCCGCCGAGCAGGTCGACCTTGGTGCCGTCGTCGGCCAGGCCGATGCGGCGGGAGAAAAAGGGCAGGGGATCCTCCCCGATGCCGGCGAAGGTGAAGAGCGGGGCGTCCTGCGTGAAGAACGAGCGCTTTTCCGGGAAGAACAGGGAGAAGCGTCCGAGGTTGACCTGCCGTTCGTCGACGTCGGCGTCGGCAAAGTCCGTGTTGACCGTGAGCGTGGCGGCGAGCGAAGGCGTGACATGCCAGACGAGATCGAAGCCCGGCTTGTATTCCAGCCGCCGCTCGCCGGGCGCGGGATCGCTGTGGCGGGTGAGGCTGGCGAAGGGCTTGAAGTCCAGGCCGCGGCCCTGGCGGAACCCGGCGAGGCCGCGGATCTCGCCGATCTGCGACAGGGCGATGGTGGGCTTGTTGCGGATGCGGCCGCTCCAGCGGATGACCTCCTGCTTGCGGCGGACGGCGCGGCCGATCTCGAACCCCCAGCTGGAGCCGGCGGGATCGAAGGAAAGGCTCTTTACGGGGATGGCGAACTCCGCGCTCCACCCGCCGTCGTCGATGGTGGTCCGGCCGAGCCAGATGGCGTCCCACTGGTCGTTGCCCTCCTCCTTGTTCTGCACGAGGCCGTCGAGCCGGCCACCGGCGGCGGTGAGGGCGAAATAATAGCCGTCGTTTTGGCGGTGGAAGGTGTCTAGGACCACGCGCACGAGGTCGTCGGAACCGGTGTCCCGGTCGCGCTGCATCGTGTAGGCCCGGACGCCGGCCCGCCCGCCGGAATCATGGCAGCGGACGGCGACGTAGAGATTGTCGGTGTCGTAGGTGACCCAGAATTCGGTGCGCTCGGTCGCGGGGACGTTTTCCCGGGGCTCAATCTGCCGGAAGTCGTCGCTATGGGCGGCGTCGCGCCAGGCGGCATCATCGAGCACACCGTCGATCTTGGGCGGCGTGGCGGTCGGGCGCACCTCGAGCGACGGCGCGGCCGCCAGCGAGCTGGCGCCCAGCCAAAGCAGGGCGGAAAGAAGACGGGAATGTCGGGGCATGAAGGTAACCACG
>JAHFTD010000035.1 GCA_023269565.1 Opitutaceae bacterium
TCTTGCCCCCGAATGCGCGCAGGATCCTTTTGACGTCTCCTTCCTGGATGTGCTCTCGCGTCAATTTTTTTTGGCCGAATCCAAACATCGCGGGATGCTTTGTGAAACACTAAGCTCAAGACATGTGACTACGGAATCGCGAACTCCAGCTCACCGCACGCGCCGGCCGATGGCGATACGATGCTCGGCCTCGCCTCCTTTTCCATCGCTGGCCTTGAGCGAGATGATGCCCGACGCCAGCTCGCCCATGATGATGACGCGGGTCCAGATCGCCTTGAGGCCCTCGCCCTTCAACGTGCTCTTGAACTCTATCTTCTTCGCGTCTCCGGTTGGGAATTGCGTGTGGTCAATGTCGGTGCCGCTCCACGCATACGTGATGGTGTCGCCGTCAGGATCGATGGCGGGAGTCTTGACCTCAATCGTGGTCGTGCCGCCCTTCAGCCGGCCCTCTTCATCATATTCATTCTGGGTGCTGGTCACGATCTCCATCTTTTCGGGGAAGGCGGGGGGGTGATTATCCTTCGAATAGGCAACGGTAGCGGCGAGCAAGGCCCCTACGACAGCTACGAGGCGGGTTGGGATGGTGGTTTTCATGGCGGAGATTCTTGGTTGCTTGCTTGCGAAGGCATTCACCACTGGCACGGCGGCGCCTATTTCCTGGCCGGACCCGGTCCCCACTCGGACCAGAGCGATCCGGCGACTTCATACATCACCAGCTCGGGTGAATGCCGGGTCAGAAACGATTGGAGCCGGATGCCCTTGGCATAGAGCGCCTGCGTGAGGTAATACGCTTCGCCTGCCTGCAGGTTGAGGCGCAGGCCGACGGCATCGTGGACCTGGGTGACGAGCAGCGTCTCGCCGGGGTCGAGGTGGAAGAACGTGTAACAGCCCGGACCGCTTACGCCGACGAGGGTGCCGTTGGCATAGAGGGGTGCGATGCCATATGCTTTCTCGGGTCCGAAACGCCGCATGATCGTCGCCGGCGTCACGACCACGACCAGCGCCTTGTCCGGCCGCACCTCGGGCAGAGGATGCACGCGGTCGGTGTTGAGGGAGTGATAGGTATCCTTCACCGGCGGCAGTTTGTCCTTGTCCATGGCCTCCACCTTCTCGGTGAATACGGGAATCTCCAGCCGCTCGCCCAAGGCGGTCCGCAGCGCAGGCAGCGCCTGTGGCACCGACTTTCGCCCGATGACCAAGCCGTATTCCGTGCTGCCATAGCCGGCTTTCCCGTGGCGGAGATGGAGGAAGTGATCGCCATCGAAGGGCTTGTCGATGGCGGTCGTCACCGAGTTGCCAAAAAGGAGTCCGCCGGCGATCAAGCCGGCGATCGAAGCCGCGAAGCCCGCTTTTCGCCCCAGTGTGTCGAGTTCGACGACAGCCTTCTGCACCTCTTCGAAACCGATGTCCAAGGGCCGGTCGGAAGACTTCACCCGGATGCGCCGGGCGCCCATATCGATCGTTAGGTCCGCATCCTTCTCGAGCATTTCGCGGCTGGTTGGTTTGACGAACCGCACCCTCACGTCGGGAAACGACTGCACTTGAGCGGCGGATTTGGTGGCCGCTGCGCACCCGACCACCGCCGCGACCAGCCACAAGGAGAGGAAACAGGAAGCAGATTTCATGGTAGAATTGACAGGAGAGGAAGTGATCAGGGCCGTTGTTCAAGGAGCGCCTTGTCGGCTGCGGCAGCGCGGCCGACGCCTTCATAGAAGTCATGCAGGTCATCTCGGCCCAGGGTGGCGGGATCGGGGCCTTTGAGCAGGGTGAGGGCGGCGAGGCCGAGGGAAGCGGCAGCCTTGGCGCGCGATTCCTCCGCCCGGTGCCGGAGGCAGGCCGCCATGGCGGCGTAATACTCAGACTTCAGGTGTTCGCCGCGCCACGCCGCCCATTTCTCGCGGAGTTTCGTCACCACTGCTTCGCGCTGATCTGCGGGCAGCACCTGCAACTCCATGGCGAGCCCTTCGTCCCTCAAGCTGGCTTGCCCAACGTCGCGGCGCAATTGCTCCAGATCTTGCCGTGACATCTTCTTGGGGTCCCCGGCGGCACGCAGGACATCGTCCCGGAAGCTGGGTTGGGCGATGGGGATCGTTGGTTGCAACTCCAGCAGCCGGCAGAACGACGAGACTAAAGCCGGTCCAGTGAGTTTGGCCCAGCGGGCCTTGGTGGCTTCGCTGGCGGAGGCACCTTCGGCGGCAAGGGCGCTTTCACGCAGTTTCGCCTCGAGCACCACCTTGCGCTCCAGGCGCACGGCCACCCGGTTGGCCTCCGCATGAGCCGATACGCTGAAGGCCCCGCAGAGAAGAACCATGCCAAGGCTGGCTAGAATTCCATGGTCGCGGCAGCCGAGGAGCAGGAGGACTGGATGCGAAGTCGTTTTCATGGAAGAAAGCCAGCTGAAATAGGTTTATTTCCCGTAGCGCGCCAGCAGCACGCTATTCGAAAGCGTCTGGTCGAACCGACCCAACTCTTCCAGTTTCATGTCGGTAGTGACGCGATAGACGTGTCCGGCGACTCCTGTAAGTTGCCCGGAGGGGCTTGAGATCGCTGAATCCGTCCGAAAGAGTATGATCCGGCCTGCCACCCAGACTTCCTGTAGTGCTGGCGGCGCGCCGCCCTCCAAGGAAGCCAGCACCTCGGCTTTCTGGCCGTTTACGATCACAGCCTGTCTGTAGCCCTTGCCACAGCTGGTCAAGATCGCGACGCCAAGCATCAGCACCGCAATGCCAAGCGATAGTGTGCCCCTATTTATTCGATCATACATGTGCGTCGGTTATATTTCCGATAGTTCATGCCCATAGCCGACATCGTCAAAAAGCGGGACAATGAGGTCTCCATTCTGCCTGTGGATTGTCGCATGATATTGAGATGGCAGGGCAAGAAACGTGATTGGGCCTGCCAGAATCATTAACCCGAGGCCGCCTAGTAAGTATACGAGAGCATTGGACTTGAACAGCATCACCCAACACCAGAGAGAGGCCGACAAGACCACCGCCGCAACAGCACAGAGAATCATGCGTCGTTTCTGCGCCGCGGCTTCGCTGCGGATAACGATTTCCAGTTGCGCTTTGCAATGGGGACACATGACGGTCTTCACGTCGGTTCCATCGGCCGGCTGGGACAGCCGTAGTTCCAAAAATCCGGTCTGGGTCGTTATGATCAAATTGCTGCTCCACTCGGAGGCACGCTCAGACTTTACGTGCTGATGGCAGCGTATCGAGAATTGGCGGTTCATGGTTTCACTCCATCTTGAACACGAATCTCTGTTCGGCCGAACCGCCCTTGCCGTCGCTCACGGTGACGAGCGCTTCGTCGCTGGATTTTGCCCCGGTCCAGACAGCTCGATTTCCCGTCGGCACCAGTTCTCCAGAGCTTGCCCACCAAGTGTAAGTGAGCGTGTCACCGTCCGGGTCGGAAGCCGTGACTTCGAGGCTTATGGTTCGCCGCACGCCGCTCAATTTCCCGCTCTCGTCGTAGTCCCTCTTGGTCTCGACTTGCGAAGTGATCTTGCCGACTGCGGGCGGGTGATTGATTGGCTGTGGCTTGCAGCCGAACCCGCCCGAAAGCGTGCCTATGGTGACGCATACGAAACAAGACAGACGCCACGCCGCATTCAGCAGCCCAAGAGTCCGGAACTTGGCGAGATGGAGCATGGGTTCACTCCTTGCATCCGTAGGCTTGCCGAGTGGTCAAACTGATTCAAGGGGCAAATCGGCCAACTTGGCGGGCGCTCGAATGCGGATTGAACCCGTGACCGACTTCGGTTTGGCTCGTCTCGTCTTTTCATCCGTATTTCCAATCTTTTCCCTTCGCACCCATGAGAATCCTCGTCACCGGCGGCGCCGGCTTCCTCGGCAGCCACCTTTGCGACCGTCTCCTGCAGGACGGTCATGACGTTATCTGCCTCGACAATCTTTTCACCGGCATCAAGGCCAACCTCGCCCACCTGCGCGGTAACCCGCGCTTCGAGTTCGTGCGGCACGACATCATCGACCCGTTCAAGGTCGAGGTCGACCAGATCTACAACCTCGCCTGTCCCGCCTCGCCGCCACACTACCAATACAACCCCATCAAGACCATCAAGACCTCGGTGATGGGTGCGATCAACTGCCTCGGCCTCGCCAAGCGCCTCCGGGCGCGCGTTTTCCAGGCGAGCACGTCCGAGATCTACGGCGACCCTCAGGTGCACCCACAGCCCGAGTCCTACTGGGGCAACGTCAACCCCATCGGCCGCCGCTCCTGCTACGACGAGGGCAAGCGCTGCGCCGAGACGCTCTTCTTCGACTACCACCGCGAGAACAAGGTCGATATCCGCGTCGTGCGCATCTTCAACACCTACGGCCCGCGCATGCATCCGCACGACGGCCGCGTCGTCTCCAACTTCATCGTCCAGGCCCTCAAGGGCGAGGACCTCACTGTCTACGGCGACGGCTCCCAGACGCGCTCGTTCTGCTACGTCGACGACCTGATCGAGGGCTTCGTGCGTTTCATGGCGCAGGACAAACACCCCGGCCCGCTCAACCTCGGCAACTCCGGCGAGTTCACCATGCTCGAGCTCGCCCAGCAGGTGCTCAAACTCACCAAGAGCAGATCCAGGATCGTCCATAAGCGCCTCCCGCCCGACGATCCGAAGCAGCGCCGCCCCGACATCTCCCTCGCCAAGAAGATCATCAAATGGGAGCCCGTCGTTCCGCTGGAGGACGGCCTGAAGCGCACCATCGCCTATTTCAAGACTAAGGTCTGAAGGCAGTCGTGTGGTTCAGAGATAGCTCAGCCACGTGTCGTGGCGGCGGCGCTTGAGGTCGGCGAACCAGCGGCAGGCGGGATACATCGCCGCGACGACGAGAAGCCAGGCGGCGTAGGTCGCGACGAGCCCGATGCCGGCGTTGGGTGGCGCGGCGGCGGCCCCGATGGTGCCGAGATCCCACCGGCCCCATTGCACCTGATGCAGCAGCGCGGCCAGCGCATGGGCCAGCGGCAGATGGAGCACATAGAAGAAAAACGGCACGCGGCCGAAGACCGGAAACGGTCGCAGCAGAACGGGCGTCCGGCCCTCCAGTAGGCCGAGGGCGAAGATACCCGGCCCGAGAGTCATCAGGAGAAAGCACAGCGAGGGCGGATATTTCGCGCAGTCGAAGAAGGAGAGCAGCGTGAAACCCGGTCGCGGTTGGACGGCCCATTTCAACGGATCGCCGTAGAGATTGCTCCCGCGCAAGAGAACGAAGGCCGCCGTCAGGCCAAGACCGAGGGCGAGAAACCGTTTTTTCCGGACCGCCGGCTCGAGCCGGTAGAAAGAGCCGAAAGTGTAGCCGACGGCCATGACGCCGAGCCACGGCACAAGCGGATAGGCGATCAGCAGGGTGAACTTGTGCGTGACCCGGATGATGCTTTGCACATGCAGCACCTGCCAGAGCCACGCCAGCGAACCCCAGCTCGCGGGTTTGATATGATCGAGCGCATTGTGGCCGAGAATCAGCGCGAGACCAAAACCGGCGATCGCCCAAAGCGGCAGATAAATCAGCCCGGCCAGCACGATCATCGACCAGCCGAGCTGCCAGAGGACCAGCGCGATGTTGAAATGTAGGCCGAGCAAAAACGTCATCGCCCAGTAGCAGACCGTCAGCTCGATGAAGATCAGCCAGAGTCCGCGGGTGATCAGGAAACGCGAAAGCGCGGGTTTGCTCTTGCCCCGTCCGGCCAGCAGGAACACGCCCACTCCAGCGAGAAATGAAAAAATAGGCGCGCAAAAATGCGTGATCCAGCGGGTCAGGAATATCGCCGGGGTCGTGCGGGCAAGATCGGTCGGGTCCAAGCCATGCAGCGATCCGAAATGGAAAAAATCCCGTGTGTGATCGAGCGCCATGACGACCATCACCAAGCCGCGAAGCAAGTCGACGGAGTCGAGCCGGGCGGGCGAGGCCGGAGTTTTCCCTGAAGTTGGGTCAGGCGGGGTAATAGTCTGATCATAGTATTGACGGTTGGTATTTCAAGCCGGCGGCAGTCCGGAGTAGGGCGGGCGCCCGGCCCGGCTTAACCCTGCGGCCGGGTGGGATTTCCACGGACCTTTCCACGGGCTGATTTGTCAGTTGCCTCGCCGCGGTCTCCGGCTACTTTCCCGTCCTTTCATGCTTAATTTCCTCCTCAAGAGATTCTCCGGCCGGCACCACCGCAAATACGTCGAGAAATGCCGCCCGGTCGTCACCCGCATCAACGAGTTTGAGCAGCAATACCAGGCGCTCACCGACGAGCAGCTGCGCGCCAAGACCGACGAATTCCGCGCCCGCCTCAAGCAGGGCGAGACCCTCGACCAGATCCTGCCCGAGGCGTTCGCCGCCGTGAAAAACGCCGCCCGCCGCCTCTTCGGCCGCCAGATCATCGTCTGCGACCACGAGCTGACGTGGGACATGGTGCATTTCGACGTCCAGCTGATCGGCGGCATCTGCCTGCACGAGGGTCGCATCGCCGAGATGGCCACCGGCGAGGGCAAGACCCTCGTCGCCACGCTGCCGCTCTACCTCAACGCCCTCATCGGCCGCAACACCCAGCTCGTCACCGTCAACGACTACCTCGCCCGCCGCGACTCCGAGTGGATGGGCCACCTCTACAGTTTCCTCGGCCTCACCGTCGGCTGCATCCAGCAGCAGATGCATTCCGAGCTGCGCCGCGAGATGTATCAGCGCGACATCACCTACGGCACCGCTTCCGAGTTCGGCTTCGACTACCTCCGCGACAACGGCATGGCCACGCGCAAGGACGACCAGGTGCAGCGCGACCACTGGTATTGCATCGTGGACGAGATCGACTCGATCCTCGTCGACGAGGCGCGCACCCCGCTTATCATCTCCGGCCCGGCCCCCATCGAGCGCGAGCAGCCGTTCATGCGGCTCAAGCCCGGCGTGGAGCAGCTCGTCGGCGCCCAGCTCCGCCTCATCAACCGTTTCGTCAAGGACGCCTCCGACCTGCTCGAGAAAAAGGACATCTCCGCGGACGACCGGCAGACCGCCGCCATGAAGATGCTCCAGGTCAAGCTCGGCATGCCGAAGAACAAGCAGCTCCTCCGCCTCATGGAGAACCCGGAGTGGCGCAAGCTCCTCGACAAAACCGACGTCGAGATGCACTCGGACTTCAACAAGGAAGAACTCTACCGATTCAAGGAAGAGCTCTTCTACGTCATCGACGAAAAGAACCAGCAGGCCGACCTCACCGAGCCCGGCCGTGTCAAACTCCGCCCCGACGATCCCGACGCATTCATGCTGCCCGACCTCGCGACCATCTTCATCGATATCGAGCGGGAAACCGAAAAAACCCCGGAACAGAAGGAGGAAGTCAAGCGCGCCGCGCAGCAGCGCTACGAGGTGGTTTCCGAGGACATCCACAGCCTCTCCCAGCTCCTCCGCGCCTACTCGCTCTACGAGCGTGACGTCGAATACGTCATCCAGGACGGCAAGGTCGTCATCGTCGACGAGAACACCGGCCGCGTCATGCCCGGCCGCCGCTGGTCCGACGGCCTGCACCAGGCGGTCGAGGCCAAGGAAGGCGTCACCGTCGAGCGCGAGACGCGCACCTACGCCACGGTCACCATCCAGAATTACTTCCGCATGTATGAGAAGCTCGCGGGCATGACCGGCACCGCCGAGACCGAGGCCACCGAGTTCCACGAGATCTACAAGCTCGCCGTCACCGTCATCCCGACGAACCAGCCCTGCATCCGCGTCGACCGGAACGACTCCATTTTCAAAACCCGCCGCGACAAATACAACGCGGTCGTGAATCAGATTCAGGAGGCCCATAACCGCGGCCAGCCCGTGCTCCTCGGCACTGTCACCGTCGAGCAGTCCGAGGTGCTCAGCCGCATGCTCAAGCGCGCGAACCTCGTCCACACCGTCCTCAACGCCAAGTTCCACCAGCAGGAGGCCGAGATCGTCATGCGCGCCGGCCAGCGCGGCTCCGTCACCATCGCCACCAACATGGCGGGCCGCGGCACCGACATCAAGCTGGGCGAGGGCGTGCGCGAGCTCGGCGGCCTCTTCGTCATCGGCACCGAACGCCACGAGTCCCGCCGCATCGACCGCCAGCTCCGCGGCCGCTGCTCCCGCCAGGGTGACCCCGGCCTCACCAAGTTCTTCCTCTCGCTCGAGGACGATCTCATGCGGCTCTTCCTCCAGGGCAACCTTGCCTCGCGCATCATGGAGGGTTCCATGCAGGAGGGCGAGGAGCTCACGCACGCGCTGCTCAACCGCTCCATCGAGTCCGCCCAGAAGAAGGTCGAGCAGCAGAACTTCGCCATCCGCAAGCGCCTCCTCCAATACGACGACGTCCTCAACAAGCAGCGCGAGGTCATCTACGGCATCCGCAACGGCGCCCTGCACAGCGAGCGGCCGAAGGACATCATCTTCGAGATGATCGAGGAGGAGATCGCCGCTCGTCTCGAACTCGCCGGCTGGGGCGAGAAGGGCGGCCCGCGTGCCACCGACGTCGAAAGCCTCGTCGGTTGGCTCAACTCCCATTTCCCCATCAGTGCCAAAATGGACGAGCTTGGCCACCGCACCGATGCCGAGGCGCTGCTCAAGGAGCTGGTCGAGCGGGTCAGGAAGGCCTACGCCCTCAAGGAGTCGGTCGAGGACCAGCAGGCCCTCGGCGGCCTCGAGCGTTACATCGTCATCAACGCCATCGACCACCACTGGCAGGAGCACCTCACCGAGATGGAGGAACTGCGCCGCTCCATCGGCCTGCGCTCGTATGGCCAGAAGGACCCGCTCTCCGAATACAAGAGCGAGGCGTTCCGCTTCTTCGAGGAGCTGATGAACAACGTCCGCCTGCAGATTTGCACCTCGCTCTTCCGCTCGGCGACGAACCGCGACGCCTTCGAGAACCTTTTCGCCATCCTCTCGCGCTCCGCCCGCCTGCAGGGCCCCGCGGCGGCGCCCACCGCGCTCGCCGCCGCCGTCGGCGGCAGCTCATCTGGCACTCGCGAGGAAGGCGCCGCCACCGCCGTGGCTGAGCCCGAGGTCAAGCTGCCCGCCGTCACCATCCGCCGCGACACGCCCAAGGTCGGCCGCAACGATCCGTGCCCCTGCGGTTCCGGCAAGAAATACAAGCACTGCCACGGCGCCACATAAGCCCGCGACCGCAGCCGGCGACGGTAGGAGCTTGCCTGCCGGCGACTGGCATGGTCGCCTCTGCGCGGTTTCCCGCCGATGGCTGATACCACACCAGCTCCTGTTTCCCTCGATCCCTACGAGCCCCGGCCGACATTGTGGGAGCGGCACCCCGGCCTGGGTTGGTCGCTGGGTATCTTCATCAGCTCGGCTCTGCTGGCCTACGCGGCGTTTCCGCCGTTCAATGTCGGCGAGGCCGCCTACGTGTTCGCGCTGCCCGCGGTGCTGTGGGCCTACAAGAAACCATCGTTCCGGCTCTTCGCCTGGACCGTGCTGGCCGCGCAGGCGGTCGCCTGGACCTCGCTGCTCGGCTGGCTGCACCACACGTCATGGGTCGGGATGCTGCTGCTCGGGCCCTTCATCGGCGTCCTGATCGGGCTCTGGTATCTCGCCGCGTGGTGGACGGTGCCGCGGCTGCAGGGCCAGCAGGCGATGGTCCGGCTCATTGGCATGCTCGGGCTCGCCGCGCTGTGGGTCGTGCTCGAATGGGTGCGCGGCTGGCTGTTTGGCGGGTTTCCGTGGTTGCCGCTCGCGGCCAGCCAGTGGCAGCGGCCGCTGGTGCTCCAGATCGCCTCCTACGCCGGCGCTGGCGCGGTATCGTTCGTGCTCGTGATGTTCAACCTCGGCGGCGCGGCCTACGTGCACCGCATCTTCTTCGAGGGCGCCACTGGCCTGCGCAAGCGCAGCCCGGAGTTCATGCTCGCGCTGATGCTACTCGTGTTCACCTCGTTTCCGCTCCTCGCCGAGGTGCTCGGCCAGCAGCGGCGCCCGCTGGTCCGCGCGACACTCGTCCAGCCTTACATTCCGCAGGGGGAGAAATGGGACCGGGCCCGCGCCACGGAAATCCTCCGCACCATCGAGCGCGTGACCTTCGCTGCCGCCGCCAACGCCTCCGATCTGATTGTCTGGCCCGAGGCGGTGACGCCGTGGGCGTTGTTTCGCGATCCGAACGTGCAGCCCTGGATCGAGTCGATCAGCAAGCGCACCGGACGGCCCCTGCTGCTCGGCAGCATCTCGGTCGGGCAGGCCGGCACGGCCGACGAACAGTGGTTCAACGGCGCCTTTGTCGTCGACCCGGTGAAGGGCCTGCTGCTGCCGGGCTACGCCAAGCGCAAGCTTGTGCCGTTCGGCGAATACATCCCGCTGCGGCCGGTGTTCGGGTGGCTTTCCAAATTCGTGCCGATCGGCGGCGACTTCCAGCGCGGCGTCTCGGCCCGTCCGCTCGCGGTGCCGGTCGGCCGTGGCCGCACGATCCAGGTCGGACTGCTCATCTGCTACGAGGACAATTTTCCCGCGCTGGCCCGCGAGAGCGCGTTCGAAGGCGCCGAGCTGCTGGCGGTGCTGACAAACAACGCGTGGTTCGGCGAGGGCGGCGCGGCCTACCAGCACGCGGCCCACAGCGTGCTGCGCGCCATCGAGACGCGCCGGCCGGTGCTCCGCTGCGGCAATGGCGGCTGGAGTGGCTGGATCGACGAGTTCGGCTACATCCGCGCCACGCTGACCGGGGATAACGGCAGTGTTTATTTCCGCGGCGCCGAGACGGTGGAGATCACGCGCGATTTGCGCTGGCGCGACCGGCCGAGCTTCTACACGCAGCACGGCGACTGGTTCCTGGCCGTGTGCGCAGTGCTGGCGACGTTCGTCTACTACATCGTGCTGACGTTGCGCCCGCCGCTCCCGCGGTCCGCCGGCGAAACGGTGTTCTGACGCGGCGGCCGATTTCCAGCGTAGCTCAGGTAAAATGCCGGATGCGCGCGAGGTCGCGCCGTAGTTCGGCGCGGAAACCGGGATGCGCGATCGAGATCAGGGCCTCGCCGCGCTCGCGCAGCGTCAGGCCCTGCAGGTTCACGGCGCCGTATTCGGTGACAATCCAGTGCACGTGCCCGCGGGTCGTGACGACGCCCGCGCCGGGTTTCAGCTCGGCGACGATGCGGGAGAGCGTGCCGCCCTTGGCGGTCGAGGGCAGGGCGACGACGGGTTTGCCGCCTGGCGAGAGCGCAGCGCCGCGCATGAAGTCCATCTGCCCGCCGATGCCGGAGTAGATCTGGTGGCCCATCGAGTCGGCGCAGACCTGTCCGGTGAGGTCGACCTCGATGGCGGAGTTGATGGCCACGACCTTGGGGTTCTGCCGGATGATGGCGGTGTCGTTGGTCAGGTCTGCGCCGTGGAAGGCAACCAGCGGGTTGTCGTCGACGAAATCAAAGACGCGCTCGGAGCCGATGACGAAGCTGGTGATGATGCGGCCCTGCCCGACCGCCTTGCAGCGGTTGGTGATGACGCCGGCCTCGACCAGCGGCACGAGCGTATCGGAGAACATCTCGGTGTGCACGCCGAGGTCGTGCTTGCCCGTCAGGCGGCTGAGCACCGCGCCGGGGATGCCGCCGATGCCGACCTGCAGGGTGGAGCCGTCCTCGACGAGCCCGGCGATGAGTTCGCCGATGCGGGCCTCGGTTTCGGTCTCCGGTTCGGCCGCGTGGCTGTGCAGCGGGCGGTTGCTGCGGACGAAGGCGGCGATGCGCGAGAACGGCACAAACGACTCGCCGTGGGTGCGCGGCATGCGGTCGTTGATCTCGGCGATGATGACGCGCGCCGTGTCCACCGCGGCGCGGGCGGAATCGACCGACGTGCCGAGCGAGCACATGCCCTGCGCGTCGGGTGGCGAGAGGTGCACGAGGGCGGCGTCGAGCGGGATGCGGCCGGACTTGAACAGGTAGGGAATGTCGGAGAGGAAAACCGGCATGAAGTCGGCGCGGCCCTCGGCGATGGGCCGACGGAGCCGCGCGCCGGTGAAGAAGGAGATGGAGCGGATGCGGCCCGCGCATTCCGGTGCGGCGAACGGGGCCGGGCCCTCCGTGTGCACGTGGTAGAGCCGCACGTCCCCGAGGTCGCGCCGGGCGGCGAGCGCCTCGGCGAGCGGTGTCGGGGTGGCCGCGCCGCCGTGGAGGAAGACCCGGCTGCCGCTGCGGATCAACGCCACCGTCTCGGTGGCGTCGACGGCTTTTTTCTGCGCTTCCTGCCAGTCGAATTTCATCGCCTCCAATGAAACCTTTTCCCGTCTCCCTGCAATGCCGGTTGCGGGGCGGATTCTGGGGAAGATTGGACAGTTATTGCCGGGCTGTCCGGCGGGTGAGCCGCTCAGTCCGCGCGGGCGAGCGCTTCCTTGAAGTGCCGGCGGCACATCGCCACGTAGCGGTCGTTGCCACCGATCTCCACCTGGGCCCCCTCCCTGACAGCGTGGCCGTCCGGTCCGATGCGGAGGTTCATGGTGGCCTTGCGGCCACAGTGGCAGATGGTTTTCAGTTCGATGAGATTGTCCGCCAGCGCGAGCAGAGCGGCGCTGCCCGGGAAGAGCTGGGCCTGAAAGTCCGTGCGCAGACCGTAGCAAAGCACCGGGATGCGCAGCGTGTCGGCGATGTCAGTCAACTGCTCGACCTGCCGGCGGGTGAGGAACTGCGCCTCGTCCACCAGCACGCAGGCGACGGGCTGCGCGGCGTGGGCGCCCTTGACGTGCTCGAAAATGTCCTCATCGGCCTGCAACGCCAGTGCGTCGCTTTGCAATCCGATGCGCGACTTAATCCGACCCACACCCGCGCGGGTGTCCATCGCGGGGATGAAAAGCAGGGTGCGCATGCCGCGCTCGTGGTAGTTGTAACTCGATTGGAGCAGCACCGTCGACTTGCCGGCGTTCATTGCCGAGTAATAGAAATAGAGCTTGGACATGCGGTTGGAAGCTAACGGGACCGGGCGTCGGCGGTCGAAACAATATGCGGGGCGCAATCTTCGCCAAGAAACGCGCGGCTTCGGCACTGGCGGTCTGACGGAAAACAGATTCAATGAGGTTTGCCCGGCAACAATGTCGGGCAGGGTAGGTGTTCATGCAATTTTCCGATCGAACCGAGGCCGGCCGGTTGCTGGCCGCCAAGCTGACCCGCTATGCGGGCCGGCCGGACACGCTTGTGCTGGCGCTACCGCGCGGCGGCGTGCCGGTGGGATTCGAGGTGGCGCAGGCGCTCCATGCGCCGCTCGACGTGCTGGTTGTGCGCAAACTCGGCGTGCCGGGCAGCGAGGAGCTGGCGATGGGCGCCGTGGCCGGGCGGGGCGTGCGCGTGCTCAACGCACCGGTCATCTCTTCGCTGGACATCGCCACCGCGGCCATTGATGCGGCAGCAGAACGGGAACAGCACGAAGTGCGGCGGCGCGAGCAGGCCTACCGCCGCGGCCGGCCGGCGCCTGGGGTGCACGGCAAATACGTGATTCTGGTGGACGACGGGATCGCGACCGGTTCGACCATGCGCGCGGCCCTCGCCGTGCTGCGCGAGCTGCAGGCAGGGCACATCGTGGTCGCCGTCCCGGTGGCGGCGAGGGAGAGCTACCTCGAGCTGCGGCGCTTGGCCGATGAATTTGTCGTCCTCCTCATCCCGAGGGATTTTGGCGCCGTAGGGCAATACTATCTCGACTTCGAGCAGACCAGCGACGCGGAGGTGCGGCGCCTACTCGCTGCCGGGCACGGTGCTTAGCGCATGCGGGCGAAGGCACCCTTGAGCAGGTCGAGGTCGGAGGCGTTCTTGGTCTTCTCGCGGGCGCGGGCGACGAGGCCGGCCTCGAGTTCGTTCTTGGTCGGGCGTTTCACTTCAAAGAAGACGCCGAATTTGCCGGGCCATTCGAGGCCGGCGAGCTTGAACGCGGCGACCTCGTCGGTCGGGTCGTGGCGCAAAGTGTCCTCGGACGTGCCGTCGTTTTTCCTGAGCTCGATGGTCTGGAACGCGCCGCCTTTGCGCGGCACGGCGGCGTCGAAGGCGCCATCGTAGAACTCGACGCACTCGGAGAGGATCTCGACGACAGAGAAACCGTTGTGGCGCGCGGCGCGTTCCATCATCTCGGTCATGTGGCCGATCTGGGCGGCGTGGCTGCGGGCGACGAAGGTGGCGCCGCTGTTGAGGAGCGTGCGCATCGGGTTGATCGGGCGGTCCATCGCGCCAGTCGGGTCGGTCTTGGACTTGAAGCCGATGGGCGAGGTCGGGGAGGTCTGCTTCTTCGTCAGGCCATAGACAGAATTGTCCATGATGACGTAGGTCATGTTGGTGTTCTTGCGGGCGGCGTGGGTGAGGTGGTTGCCGCCGATGGAGAAACCGTCGCCGTCGCCGCCGAAGTTGAAGACATGCACGTCGGGCCGGCCGAGACTGATGGCGGCGGCGAAGGGCAGCGAGCGGCCGTGGATGTAGTGACCGCCGTGGGAATTCACGAAATACGGCATGCGCGACGAGCAGCCGATGCCGGCGAAGGTTACGATGCTTTCCTGCGGATACTGGAGTTTCTCGAGGACGCGGTAATAGACGTTGAGGATGGCGAAGTCGCCGCAGCCGGGGCACCATGTCGGGTGGTCGGAGGTGAGGGTCTTTTTCGACAGCGGAAGGTTCACGGCGGGCGAGGCGGGAGCGGTGGAAGTTTCAGTGCTCATGCTGGGGAGAAGAGTTAAGAGGGAAAGGAAGTGGGGGAGGTGTAAGGGCGGAGTTGCTCAGACGGCGGCGATGATTTTTTTCACCCCGGCGATGATCTCGCTGACCTTGTAGACGAGGCCGTCGGTCTTGCAGAGGCTGCGGATGGCGGGATTGGCGTAGGTGGCGCGGAGGAGCGAGGCGAGCTGGCCGTAACCATAGAGACCTTCGTCGTTGATCTCGGCGGCGACGACGTGCTTGTAGCGTTTGAAAATCTCGCCGATGCCGGGGGGCAGCGGACTGAGGTGGCGCAGGTGCATGTGGCCGGCCTGGAGCGGAGCGTCGCCGGAGCGTAGGCGCATGACGCCCTCTCGGATCGGGCCGTAGGTGCAACCCCAGCCGACGACGAGAACCTCACCGGACTCGTCGCCGTAAACCTCGGGGACAGGCAGCGATGCGGCGAGCTGCTTGATTTTCTCGCGGCGTTTGGCGTTCATCTTCGCGTGCAGCACGGGACTGCCGGTTGGATGGCCGAGTTCGTCGTGCTCGAGGCCGGTGACGGTCGGGTATTTGCCGGAAAGCATCTTCGTGCCGGGCGGCGCGTGGCGGGAGATGCCGTCGAGCGGGTAGGGCTTGAAGTCGGCGGGCCGCGGCGTGAGGTCGGGCTTTACTTGCACGAGGTGTTTCGCGAGATCGGGTTCCTCGAAGGCCTCGATGCGAGTCGCGATGGCCTGGTCGCTGAGGATGATGACAGGAGTGCGGTATTCGAGGGCGATGCGGCCGGCCTCGAGCGCGATGTAGAAGCAGTCCTCGACGTTTTTCGGCGAGAGCACGACGCGCGGATTGTCACCGTGGCTGCCGTAGAGTGCTTGGAGCAAATCGCTCTGCTCGACGCTGGTCGGCATGCCGGTGGACGGGCCACCGCGCTGGACGTTGATGACGATGAGCGGGAGCTCGGCCATGCCGGCCCAGCCGAGAGCTTCCATCTTAAGCGAGAGTCCGGGGCCGGAACTGCCGGTGACGGCGAGGTGGCCGCTGTAGGCGAAGCCGAGCGCGTGAGAGATGGCGGCGATTTCATCCTCGGCCTGGATGAAGAGGCCACCGTAGCGCGTGAACTCCGTGCGGAGCACTTCCATGATCGAGGACCACGGCGTGATCGGGTAGGCGGCGCCGTAGCGCACGCCGGCGGCGATGAGGCCGTAGGTCAGCGCGGTGTTGCCGTCGGTGGTGACGGTCGGGCGCACCTGCTGCTGCGGTGTGCCGGTGGTGAAGCGGTAGAGGTGGCCAAGGAGATTCTCGACCGGGTGGGCGTAGCCGGCGTCGAAGGCCAGCAAAGCCGCGCGTGCGGCGTCGTCACCTTTGCTGCCAATGCGCTCCTGGATGAGCTGGCGGAGCTTGTCGAGGTTGAGGTCGAAGATGCGGGCGATGAGGCCGAGGACAAAAATGTTTTTACCCTTGTCCTTGCCGGTGCCGCCGGCGGCCTCGATCGTGCCGGAGGTGATGGCGATGCCGACATTGGTGAAGCGCTTGTCGTCGGGATTGGGTTTAACGTGGTCGCTGTCGTAGATGAGCACGCCGCCGGGACGCAGGGCGTTGATGTGCGCGTCGTAGCTGTGCTGGTAGAATGCCACGAGGAAGTCCGCCGAATCGCCGGAGGTGAGGATCTCGCCGGAGCCCATGCGCACCTGGAAAATCGAGGGGCCGCCGGAGATGGTGGAAGGGATCGTCATGAACGTCATGACCTCCTGCTCGCTGCGGCCGGCGAGCCGGGCGAGGAAGCCGCCGATCGACTGGATGCCGTCCTGGGAATTGCCCGCGAGCCGGATAACGACGTCGGGCAGCAGTTGGTGGGTGGAATCGGCGGACGTGCCGCCGGCCAGGGAAGGATTGGGACTGACCATGGGGTGATGATGCCAGGATCCGGACGTGGTGTCTGGCCGGCTTTGGGTATAGTTGGGCATTTATTAGCAGCGTGCAAGGCCGCACGCGGCCACCGGGTGGATATCAGGCGGGATCAAGCACCGTCGGCCGGTGATTATTCGGGCTTCTGCGCCCCTCAGACCTTTAACGGCCGCACGCGCTGGCCGTCCGCGACGCGGTCGCCGGGATAAAGAATGACTTCTTCGCCTTCCTGCAGGCCGGCGAGCACCTGCATTTCGGTGTTACTGGCGCGGCCGGCCGTTACGATTTGCAAATGCGCGCGGCCATCGCGCACGACGTAGGCCGCCCACTCGTTGTCGTGGCGGAACAGTGCCGACACCGGCACCTTCAGCACTCGATCGCTCTCCCACACCACCACGCGCGCCTCGACGCGGTAATTGTCGCCGAGCGTGCGGCGCTCCGCCAGCGGCGTGGTGATATCGGCCACCACGTTCACGCGCTGTTCCTCGACGCCGAGGGCGGAAATCTTGGTGAACGCTGCCGGTTCGACCAGCCGCACGCGGCCCGTGAGCGACACCTGGCCGCCCCATTGCTCCAGTTCGACCCGCGCACCCGGAGCCAGCGCGGCGCCGTCGCGCGAGAGCAGCTCGATCACCACCTCAAGGTCGGCCGGATCCCCGAGCTGCAGCAATGGTGTGCCGGCCGTGACCGGCCGTTCACTCTCCTGGAAAACCAGCAGCACGCGGCCGGCAACGGGCGCGCGCACGTCGATCATGGCCCGCGGGGCAGTGGTGGCGCCGGCCTCAGCCAGCTCGGCCTCGACGGCGCGTAGCGCACCCTCGGCTGCCACCACTTCGCGTGCGGCGGCGGTTTCGCGCAGCCGCGTGTCGTCGAAACCCTGCGGCGAGACGGTTTTCTCGGCGAACATCTTCTCGATACGCCGGAGTTCGGCCGTGGCCAGCTCGTGCGAGGCGCGGGTCTTTTCCAGCGTGGCGGTGGCTGCGTCGCGGCGCGCCTCAGCGAGGCGGCGGGCGCGGGCATCGAGCGGCGAGGCGGCCATCGGCTCGATGACGGCGACGGTGTCGCCGGTGGCGACCTCCGCGCCGGGCTTGAAGGGCACGCGGCGCAACTGACCGGTGACGGGAGACGAGACGACGTAACGCTGGCGGATACGGGTCTTACCCTCCTCGCTCACAGTGGCGCGAAGGGGACCGAAGGCGGCGCGCGCAGTCTCCACCGGCGCGGGTTGCGGCCGCAATCCGAGGGCGATGAGCAGGAGTAGCAGAGCGGCGCCGGCATAGGGGAGCCAGCGGAAGCGACGGGTGACGGCTGGGTGCGGCGCGGAAACAGGAGAGGGAGGGATCATGGGGTAATGGGTTGAGTCATTCGGGAGCCTTCAGCGCGGCGAGCAGGTCGAGCTGGTTGAGTTTGCGGAGGACGACCAGCGCCGAGAGTGTGGACGCGATGATGACGACCACGACGGCGAAGGAGTATGTGTAGGTGGTGAAGACGAGCGGGATGCGCACGGTTTCGGTGTTGACGGAGCCGATGATAAGGGTGGTCAGCCCAGTGCCCATCAGCAGCCCGAGTGGCACAGCGAGTAGTGCGAGGATGACCAGCTCGACCACCAGGACGGCGCCGACTTCGCGCTGCGTCATGCCGACGACACGTAGCGTGGCCAGCTCCCGTGCCCGCTCAGCGAGCGAGATGCGGGCGTTGTTGTAGATGACGCCGAAGGCGACGATGACCGCGAAGGTCAGGTAGACGCTCTGGATGAGCCCCATGCTCTTCGCGGTGGTTTCGCGAAAGCTCTGGCGCATCGTCTCCTTGATGGCGACGGTAGCGACGCGGGGGATCTCCCGCAGCGCGGCGAGAAACTCGGTGCGGCGCGACATGTCGAGGCCGATAGTCGCGCCGGTGATTACGTCACCTTCGCCGAGGAAGCGGTTGAGGGCGTGCAGCTCCATGTAGGCGGCGATGCCGGTGAAATCCTCGGCGAGTGCCCGGAGCTTCACCGCCGCCACGGGCCGGCGGCCCTCCAACGCCTCGAGCAAGAGCGTGTCGCCGACCTTTGCGCCGAGCACGGTTGCGAGCTTCGCGGAGAGGATGACACCGTCGGTCGGCGGGGAGATTTCCCGGCCGGCGTGGTCCACCGCGCGGGCGTGCAGGCCGCCGGCGAGCAGGCTGCGCAAACCGATCTGTCGGCTGCGGCCTTGGAAATGGATGCGGACGGCGGCAAAACGGGATGGCTCGAGGCTGGTTACACCAGGCAGCTTCTCCAACTCATGCGCCAGCCGTGCCGACGACGGCTCGACCAGGCCAAGGTTGAGGTCCTGCCGCTGGACGACGTCCCACTGGAAATCGAGCACCTCGTGGATGCCGGCCTTGAAAGTGTTGGGCAGGATGAGCAGGGCGGTGGCGAGGGCGAGGCCGGCGACGGTGAAAAACGCCTGCGTAGGTCGGCGCTCAAGATTGCGAACGGCGATGCGGAACGAATGGGAGAGCAGCCGCGCGAGGCCGAGGCGCTCGATGAAAGCCGGCCGGAAGTGCGCCGGCGGTTCGGGCCGCATGGCATCGGCGGGTGGCAGTCGCGCCGCGCGGTGCACGGAATCGAGCACGCCGAGCGTCACAGCGCCAAGCCCGACGCCCAGCGCGATGGCGACCGCGTGACCGTCCAGCCGGAAGTGCAGATCCGGGAACTTGAAGAAGAGCTCATACATCATGACCAGCTTGGTGCCGAGCGCCATGCCTCCGATGAGTCCGAGCATGACGCCGGCGATGACCATGACGAAGGCGAACTTCAGGTAGTGGGCGACGATCGAGCGATTGGTGAAGCCGAAGGCCTTGAGGATGGCGATCTGCTCGCGCTGCAGCGCGAGCAGGCGCGTGAGCACGGCGTTGGTCATGAACGCGGCCACGCTGAGGAACACGATCGGGAAGCCGATGGAGAGGATGGTGAGCACGCGGATCTCGTCGGTGACGCGGATGTGCGACGGGTGGTCCTTGCGGCCGAAGGCGCCGAGCCCGCCGTAGGGGCGGAGCAGCCGGTCGAGTTCCACGATGATGGGCCGCTCATTGGCGCCGGGGGCGAGAGTGAGCGAGAGGCGGTTGAAGGCGCCGTAGAGGTCCCATGCGGTTGCGACCTCCTTGTAGGGCATCCAGAAAATGCCGTAGGTGCGGCTGTCCGGCAGCGCGGCGCCCGGGCGAGACTCAAAGATGTATTCCGGCGATAGCACGATGCCGGCGATGAGAAACGCCTGGCGCCGGCCGTTGAGCAGCATGGTCAGGGTGTCACCGGGGTTGAGGGCGTTGGCCTTGGCGAACGCCTCGCCCACCAGCACTTCGCCGCGCGAACCAGGTGGCAGCCAGCGGCCCCGGCGAAGGAAGAGGCGGTTTAACTCGGGTTCGCCGAAATCGGGCAGGGAGCGCACAGCGCCGCTCGCGGGCTCGGTGATGCCGGGCAGGTCGAGCGTCACCGGCACAGAGAGGTCTGTCTGGGCGGTCGCGACGCCCGGAATGGCGCGGATTTGTTCGGCGAGGTGGTTGGGCGCGCGCTTGAGCGGTGCGAAGACTTCGGCGAAGTGGTTGGTCTGGTAATACTCGGCGCGCGTCGACTCCAGCGAATGGATGAGGCTGCGCGCCATGATGAGCATGGCGAGGCCGCAGGCCATGACGAGCGAGACCGCGGCGGCCTGGCCCTTGAGGCGGCGCAGGTCGCGGAGGAGCTTGCGGTCGAGATGCGAGAGCATGGCTACCAGTTGAGCGTGGCGGGGGCGGCGCGCACGGCGTTGCGGCGCTCGTGGTGCACGCGGCCGTCGGAGAAATAAATCACGCGGTCGGCCATCTCGGCCATGACGGCGTTGTGGGTGATGAGGACGGTGAGGGTGCCCAGTTCGCGGTTGGCGCGCTCCAGCGCCTCGAGCACGACGATGCCGGTGCGGACGTCAAGCGCGCCGGTCGGTTCGTCGCAGAGGAGCACCTCGGGGCGCTTGGCGATGGCGCGGGCGATGGCCACGCGCTGCTGCTCGCCGCCAGAGAGCTGCGCGGGGAAATGGTCGAGGCGCGCGCCGAGGCCGACCATTTCGAGGGCCGTCTCGGCCGGCATGGGGTCGCGGGCGATTTCAGTGATGAGGCCGACGTTCTCGCGCGCCGTGAGGCTGGGGATGAGGTTGTAGAACTGGAAAATGAAACCCACCGAGTCGCGCCGGAATTCGGTCAGCTGATGCTCGGTGGCGTGGGTGAGGTCGGTGTCGCGATAGAGCAGTTCGCCGGCGGTCGGGATGTCGAGACCGCCCAGCTGGTTGAGCAGGGTGGTCTTGCCGCTGCCCGACTGGCCGAGAAGAACGACGAGCTCGCCTTCGTGCAGATCGAGGTCGACGCCGTCGAGTGCGCGCACCTGCGCAGTGCCTTCACCGTAAACTTTGGTCAGGCCGCGGACGCGGAAAATCACCTCGCGGCGGTCGGCGGCCGGCACGCGAGGGCCGGAGTCTGCGGTGGTGTTCGGTTGCACGTCAGAGGCCCGGTGGAAGATCCGGGTGTGCCAGCCTACGGCGGCGGTTATTGCGTGCAACTAAAAGTCCGGTGTGCGGAGCCGGTTGGAGCACGGATGATGGGCGGAAGAAGCGGCGTTTTTGATCCCAGGTGGCTCCCAGGCGGATGCGGCCGCGATCTTGACCGGGCCGGTCAAGGTTTCCGTTGCACCGCGGTGGCCGGGGCGTAGGTTCGCGCGTTCCCATGGCGCTCTTCAGTCTCCTCGACATCTCCCTTGCCTTCGGCGGTCCCGCCGTGCTCGACCACGTGAACTTCCAGGTCGATGCTGGCGAGCGCGTCTGCCTGCTCGGGCGCAACGGCGCGGGGAAATCCACCCTCATGAAGGTCATCGCGGGCGAGATGAAGCCCGACACCGGCCAGGTCTTCCGGCAGCCGGGCGCGCACTTCGCCCGGCTCGTGCAGGAAATCCCCGCCGACCTGACCGGCAGCGTGCATGACATCGTCTCCGCCGGGCTGCGCTCGGCCAGCGCGCACGAGGAGGATTGGGAGCGCGAGGTGCGGTTGGAGGATTTGCTGAAAAACGTCGGGCTCGACTCGCACGCGGAGTTCGCCGCGCTCTCCGGCGGCCTGAAGCGCCGAGTGCTGCTGGCCCGCGCTCTTGCCGGCCAGCCGGATCTGCTGCTGCTCGACGAGCCGACCAACCACCTCGACCTCGCCTCCATCCTTTGGCTGGAGGAATTCCTCCTCGCGCAGAAGGTCGGTCTCTTCTTCGTCACGCACGACCGTGCCTTCCTGAAAAAACTCGCCACCCGCATCGTCGAGCTCGACCGTGGCGTCATCACGAACTGGGACTGCGCCTACGACACCTTCCTCGTCCGTCGGCAGGAACGGCTCGAGGCCGAGGAACGCCAGCGCGAGGCCGCCGACAAGCGCCTCGCACAGGAGGAGGAGTGGTCCCGCCGCAAGCCTTCCGCCCAGCGCAAGCGCGCCGGCGCCCGCCTCAGCCAGCTCGCCGCCCTCCGCGCCGAGCGCCGCGCCCGCCGCGACAAGGCCGGCAACGTCAACCTCCGCATGAACGAGGCCCTACCCAGCGGCATGAAGGTCATCGCTGTGGAAGACCTGTCCTTCGCCTACCCGGACGGCCGCGTGCTCGTGCGCGATTTCACCACCACCATCATCCGCGGCGACAAGATCGGCCTCATCGGCCCCAACGGTGCGGGCAAGACCACGCTCATCAAACTCCTCCTCGGCCAGCTGGCCCCGACCTCCGGCACCGTCGCGCCCGGCACCAACCTCGAGGTCGTCTACTTCGACCAGTTCCGCTCCGCCATCGACGACAGCAAGACCGTCGCGGACAACATCGCCAACGGCAACACGCACGTCACCATCGACGGCCGCACGAAGCATGTCATCAGCTACCTGCAGGATTTCCTCTTTGAGCCCGAACGTGCCCGCACGCCGGCCCGCGTGCTCTCCGGCGGCGAGCGCAACCGCCTGCTCCTCGCCCGGCTCTTCCTCAAGCCCGCCAACGTCCTCGTGCTCGACGAACCGACCAACGACCTCGACGTCGAGACGCTCGACTTGCTGGAGGACCTGCTCGTCGAGTTTCCGGGCACCGTGTTACTGGTCAGCCACGACCGCGAGTTCCTCGACGAGGTCGTCACCAGCTCGCTCGTGTTCGAGGGCGACGGCGTCCTCGGCGACTACGTCGGCGGCTACACCGACTGGCAGAAGGAAAAGCTCAAGCAGGCCGCGGCGAAGCTGACCGCACCGAAATCTTCTGCCGCGCAACCCGCGCCCGCCAAGTCCGGCGCCAAGCCGCGAAGACTTTCAGGCAGGGAACTTAAGGAATTGGAAACACTGCCTGCCCGGATCGAGGCACTGGAGCGGGAGCAGGCGCAGCTGACGGAGAAGATGGGCGATCCGACTTTCTACAAGACAGCCGGCGCGAAGTTCGCCGAGGTGAAGGCCCGGCTCGACGCGCTCGAGCAGGAGCACGCCACAGCCTTCGCCCGTTGGGAGGAACTGGAGGGCCTGCGGCAAGGCACGTAGGCAGCGACCCTCGGTCGCGCTCCTCGGGCTTGCGCTCGGTGCCACCCCGGTCAGAGTCGCGCCATGAATTTTAAGGACGTGCCGGTGGTCGTGACCGGCGGCAGCGGATTTGTCGGCAGCCGCATCGCGGCGTGGCTGGCCGAGGAAGGAGCGTTGGTCCGCGCCATCGTGCGGAAGAAGGGCGGCCACCCCGGCCTCGGTTCGCCGCGAATCGTCCAGATCGAGGGCGACTTCACCGACCCCGCCACGGCGCAGCGTGCGTGCGCGGGCGCGCGGCTGGTCTTCCACGCGGCGGCGACCATCGGCAAGGATCTCGCCGAGGCGCTGCAGGTCAACGCGACGGGCACGGCCGTGCTCGCCGCCGCCGCTCGCGCGGCCGGTTGCGAGCGGTTCATCCATCTTTCGACGCTTTCCGTCTACAATTTCCAGAGCGGGCGCGCGGCGTTCGACGAGGATGCGCCGATGCGCGAGGTGGGGAAGAAATACGCGCATTCGCCCGCGGCCTCGCCGCACTATGGCACGGCCAAGGCGGAGTCCGAACGCGCGCTGCAGGCCGAGATGGCGCGCGGGCTGCCCGCGACAATCTTCCGGCTCGGCGCCGTGCTCGGCGCGCACCCGACCTCGGCGTGGGGCTCGCGTGTGCCGGCGAAGGTGCGCGACGGCCTCGTGCCGATCCGCGGCGACGGCTCGGATCCCATGCCGATGACGCACATCGACAATGTCGTGCATGCCATCGCGCTCGCGCTCGACCGGCCGGCCTCGATGGGCCGCGCCTACAACGTCGTCGACGAGGAGGTGGCCTGGAAGGATTTTATCGGCGAGATGCGCTCGTGGTTTCCCGGTGCGCCGCCCATTCCGGTGATCCCGGCGGAAAAAGTCCGGCCGGAGGACGCGTTCATGGGTTACTGCCCGGCCGACCGGTTGCGCAACGAACTCGGCTACTTATCCGTGCGCACCTACGCCGAGGGGATGGCCGAAGCAAAAGCTTGGTGGGCGGAACAAAGCGGCGCTGCTCCGAGTTGAAATTTTTAAAATCATAGCTCTGGAGAACGTTCTGACTCTCAACTCGCCACGGTTACACGGTTACGCGGTTACGCGGTTACGTCTTCGCGCTGTTGTCGCTGTTGATGTGGGCGCGGCGGCGCTGGGCAGTGTAGTTGCGCATCTGGGCGTTATAATTAGTGTTGCGGACCACCTTGG
>JAHFTD010000036.1:0-1261 GCA_023269565.1 Opitutaceae bacterium
CTGCTTCCAGCCGGGGAACGAAACCGGGGCATGCTCCATGAGCATGGCGACCCATGCATCCAGTTACTGTTTTGCCGGAGGGTGCCGCAACCTTCAAAATGGTAACCCAACCCAGACAGGACTTGAGTCTGAAGTGCTTATTGCATTACTTCCTCGCCCGGGCCAACAGCCGAGTGACTGTTTTCACTTACTGATAATAACACTCATAGGCTAATAGATGAGCATATCCATCGTAGTCGTTGCCGCGTGGACGCTATTCCTCTCCTTGGTCGCGGTCTGGGGTATCACTTACGCTCTTCGATTCTTCGTCGTAAGAAAGGAAGGGCATGTGGTCATGCCCGGGCATCTTTTTATGAGAAGCGTGGATTTGAATGAGCGAGGTCGGCTCCTTTGGAAGATTCGGAATATTTTGCTCATCGTTGCTATTATTCTGCTCCCGACGCTGTGGTCATTGCAGCCACCCTCCTGAAGAGCCTATCCAGCCGCCACGGCGCAACGTCCTTGATCTCACCTGAATTGCCGATGATATCTTCGCTCAACATGGTCCAGTCATTCAAAAGAAACGGCCTGCCCGCCCGGCGGGCGTGGCTGATTTGAGTAGTTAGGCAAAATGCACCTCGAGTTCGATGCACTGGACTTTGAGCGCCGCTTTCTCGCCGACTTGCTTGGAATGCTCGCGGTTCGCTTGACGACTTTGCACGGCTACGTGGATCGGGAGCGCCAAGAAGAGTCCGACGTTTTTGACCCGATGGAGCATCTAGCCGGAATAGGGGTCGTCGCCGCGCAGCGGTATATTGCTTCCATCTGCAATTGGCTATCGGTGGACCGCGAGCAGGCCCTCCAGCTCGGCCCAAGGAGAAAGGGCGTGCCCATTGCCTCCGTCATTCACGCAGCCGCCAACTATTGGAAGCATATCGAGGACGGCGACGGGCAAATTCGTCCCGCCACGCGACGAGTGCTGGAGCAGTTAGGTGTAAGGACAGACGCAGACTACTGCGTCACGAATACACTTTACGAATGCGGTTACTCGCAGCTGCAGGGATTGATGGACGATCTGATTGTTTGGCGTGATGCTGTTATCGCCGAGCAGCAACAAAATGGCTAATCAACCGCCAGCAATCGTGGTCAAGAAACAAGGATAAAGTGAGGGGGGTTGAGGAGGCGGTTGAGCAGAATGGTGAGCTTGCGCATGACAGCGGTGAGGGCGACCTTGGCGGGTTTACCGTTTAGGCGGAGACATTGGTAAAAGGCCTTCAGGTTC
>JAHFTD010000036.1:1271-2523 GCA_023269565.1 Opitutaceae bacterium
TAATCTACGTCTTATGAGCACGAACCACAAAACCATTGGAATCGAACTCGGGGACCGCCGGCACACGGTGTGCGTCCTCTCGGCCGGCGGGCACAGCCAGGGTGGAGCGGGTGCCGGACAGCCGCACGGCCATGACCCGGCGTGAGTGTCCGGCTGCGCCCGCCATCCATTTCCCGCTTCCCCCCCCGGACGGCCGCTGCTTAACTCGGCCGTCCCATGCGCATCCTGATTTCCGGCATCTGCGGCTTCGTCGGCAGCACCCTCGCCCGCGCCCTAGTCGAGTCCGGCCGCGGCCACCGGGTCTTCGGCTTCGACAACTTCATCCGCCCCGGCAGCGAGACCAACCGCGAGCCGCTGCAGAAACTCGGCGTGCAGGTCGTTACCGCCGACCTCCGTCACGCCGCCGAGATCGACGCGCTGCCGGCCGCCGACTTCGTCATCGACGCCGCCGCCAACCCGAGCGTGCTCGCCGGCCTCGACGGCCGCTCCAGCTCGCGCGAGGTCGTGGACCACAACCTCTACGGCACGGTCAACCTTCTCGAATACTGCAAGGCCTGCAAGGCGGGCTTCATCCTCCTCTCCACCAGCCGCGTCTATTCAATAGATGCCCTGAGCAAACTTTCGGTTTATGTCGAAAATGAGGCGTTTCACCCGACAACAGATATCGACCGTATTTGGATAGGTGCCAGTGCTGCCGGTATTACTGAGAGCTTTGGAACGCACACCCCTGTCTCGCTCTACGGCGCGACCAAGCTCGCCTCCGAGGCGCTGGCGCTCGAATACGGCGGGATGTTCGGCTTCCCGGTGTTCATCGACCGCTGCGGCGTGCTCGCGGGCGCGGGGCAGTTCGGCCGCGCCGACCAGGGCATCTTCGCCTACTGGATCCACAGCTGGCTGCGGAGGCGTCCACTCAAGTATCTCGGCTTCGGCGGCCACGGCCACCAGGTGCGCGACTGCCTGCACCCGCGCGACCTGCTGCCGGTGCTGGAAAAGCAGTTCGCCGCGCCGAAGCTGTCCACGGCCGACCGCATCGCCAATTTCTCCGGCGGCACCGCCTCCGCGATGTCCTTGAAACAGCTCAGCAACTGGTGCGCCGCCCGCTTCGTCCCTCACACGGTCGCGCCCGACGGCGCGCCGCGCACGTTCGACATCCCGTGGATCGTCCTCGACCACGCCAAGGCCACGCGCCTGTGGGACTGGCGTCCGGCGACGCCGACATCGGCCATCCTCGAGGAGATCGCCCGCCACGCCG
>JAHFTD010000036.1:2623-21928 GCA_023269565.1 Opitutaceae bacterium
TCGGCTTCAACATCGAGCTCAACGACACGACCAACGCCTTCAAGGCCTACCGCCGCACGGTCATCGAGGGCTGCCGGCCGTTCCTCGCCCCGCACTTCAACCTCACCGTCGAGATTCCGCTCAAGGCCATCGTCCGCGGCTACACGTGGACGGTCGTCCCGATCTCGTGGCGCAACCGCCGGCACGGCGAGCCCAAGCTCAAGATCAAGGAAATGGGCAGCCGCTATTTCTTCATCTGCGCTTACGTCTGGCTGGAGAAATATTTCAGCCGCGGCGACTACCAGCGGAAATGAGCCGCCAAGGCGCAACCTCCTGCTGCTCCGCGCGGTTCCGCCCCACTCGGCTCGGCATGATTTTCCCGCCTAGCGGTTCCCGACCGCGGTCCGATCACCTCTTGCACTCAGAGTAGCTCTCAACATTTAATTGCATCGTGAATCTTTTCGTCACCGGCGGCTGCGGTTTCATCGGCAGCAACTTCATCCGGCAGCGCCTCCTCGCGAAAGGCTCCGCCGCCGGCCCTGATCCGGTCGAAGAGGTCCAGCACCTGGTCAATCTCGACGCGCTCACCTACGCGGGCAACCCCGCCAACCTCGCCGACCTCGCCGGCGACCCGCGCTATGTTTTCGCGCACGGCGACATCGGCGATGCCTCCCTCGTTGCGCGGCTCCTCGCGGAGCATGCGATCGACGCCGTCGTCAACTTTGCCGCCGAGTCACATGTCGACCGCTCCATCGACTCGCCCGAGCCGTTCGTCCAGACCAACGTCACCGGCACCCTGCGTCTGCTTAACAGTGCGAAGCAATACTGGGCGAAGCTGCCCGAGGCGAGGAAGCGCGCCTTCCGCTTCCTCCATGTCTCGACCGACGAGGTTTACGGCTCGCTCGCACCCGGCGCACCGGCGTTCACCGAGGAGCACGTCTACGAGCCCAACTCCCCCTATGCCGCCTCCAAGGCCGCGAGCGACCACCTCGTCCGCGCCTACCAGCACACCTACGGCCTGCCCACGCTCACCACCAACTGCTCCAATAACTACGGCCCGTATCACTTCCCCGAAAAACTCATCCCGCTGATGATCCTCAATGCCCTCGAGGGCCGGCCGCTCCCGGTCTACGGCGACGGCCGGCAGATTCGCGACTGGCTTTACGTCGAGGACCACGTGCGGGCCGTCTGGCTCGTGCTCCAGCGCGGCCGCACCGGTGAGACCTACAACATCGGCGGACTCAACGAGCAGCCCAACCTCGAGATCGTCCGTGCCATCTGCCAGCTGCTTGACGTGAAATCCCCGCGCGCCGACGGCAAGAGCTACGCAACCCTCATCACCCACGTCGCCGACCGTCCCGGCCACGACCGCCGCTACGCCATCGACTGCGCCAAGATCCGGCGCGAGCTCGGCTGGTCGCCGCAGGAGTCCTTCGCCACCGGCCTCGCCCGGACCGTCGATTGGTATTTGCAGAATCGCGACTGGGCGGCTGACATCACGGCGAAGAAATACGCGCGCGAGCGCCTCGGCACCAAACTCTGACCATGAATCGCAAAGGCCTCATCCTCGCCGGCGGATCCGGCTCACGCCTCTATCCGCTGACCATCGCCGTGAGCAAGCAGCTCATGCCCGTCTACGACAAGCCGATGATCTACTACCCGCTCTCGGTGCTCATGCTCGCCGACATCCGCGAAATCCTCGTCATCTCCACCCCGCATGATCTGCCACAGTTCCGGGCCCTGCTGGGCGACGGCGCGCAGTTCGGCGTGCAGTTCGCCTACGCCGCCCAGCCCAAGCCCGAGGGCCTCGCTCAGGCTTTTCACGTCGCCGCCGACTGCGGATTCCTCGCCGCAGGTGAACCGTCCGCCCTCGTGCTCGGCGACAATCTTTTCTACGGCGCAGAGTTCATCAAATCGCTGAAAACCGCCAGCCAGCGCAGCACGGGCGCCACAATTTTCGGCTATCACGTCTCCAACCCGGGTGCCTATGGTGTCGTCGAGTTCGCCCCGGACGGTCGCGTCACCTCCCTGGAGGAAAAACCCGCGCAGCCCCGGTCAAACTACGCCGTCCCCGGTCTCTATTTCTACGACGGCGACGCCGTGGCGCTTGCGCGCGGCCTCACGCCGTCCGCACGCGGCGAACTGGAGATCACCGACCTCAACCGGCTCTACCTGGATCGCGGCCGGCTGCACGTCGAACTCTTTGGCCGCGGCACCGCCTGGCTGGACAGCGGCACCCATGACTCACTGATCGAGGCCGCCCAATTTGTCCATGTGCTGGAGAAGCGCACGGGCCTGAAAATCGCCTGTCTCGAGGAAATCGCCTACCGGCACGGTTGGATCGGCCGGGCGCAACTGGAAGCCAGCATCCAGGCAATCGGCAAATCCAGCTATGGCGATTACCTCCGCCGGCTGTTGGTCTGACCTGTCCCCAACCGCACCAGCAGGCAAACCCATGCTCGAATCGCGCACCGAGATTACCGTCCGCTACGCCGAGACCGACATGATGGGCTTTGTCTACCACGGCAGCTACCTGCCTTGGCTGGAGGTCGGGCGCACCACCCTGCTCAAGGAATGCGGCCTGCCCTATCGCGACCTCGAGGCGCAGGGCTATTACCTGCCGGTGGTTGAACTCGGCCTGAAATTCCACCAACCCACGCGCTACGACGACACCGTCACGGTCGTCACCCGCCTGCACGAGCGCCCGCTTCTGCGCATCCGGCTCGACTACGAAGTGCGGCGCGGCGACGAACTGCTCGCGACCGCCTTCACGCTGCACGCCTTCATCAACAAGGCCGGCGCGCCGGTGCGCCCGCCGGCCCATTACACGGCGCGGATGCGTGAGCTGTTCGCGGCTGCGGGCTAGACCGACGGTGCGGCGTATTCGGCCCGCACCATCTCGTCCTTCTCCGTCGCCCGTGCGGTGGCGAGCAAACCGCCTGACTTTTCGCCGGCGATCTTTCGCACCGCCCAGACCGCATGCGCCCGCACCAGCGGTAACTGGTGCCCGGCCAGCCGCACGAGCGCGGGCAGAAGTGCAACGTCGCCGGAATTGCCGGCCACCACACACGCGTTGCGCAGCAAGCCCGGCAGCTTCAGCCGTTTCACCGCCGTGCGCCGGAAAACTCCTGCGAACCGCGCCGGCGTCATGGCCAGGATTTCCGCCAGTGTCAGTCCGGCCAGATCCTGCCGCGCGACGAGCAGCATCTGCCGGCCCGCGCGGGCGAAACGGTTCCACGGACATACCTCCAGGCACACGTCGCAACCATAGATGCGCGCCCCGATGCCCGCACGCAGCTCGTGCGGGATGACGCCGCGGTTCTCGATCGTCTGATAGGAGATGCAGCGTCGCGCGTCCACCACGCCGGGCGCGGGGAACGCCTGCGTCGGGCAGGCGTCGAGGCAGCGCGTGCATTTGCCGCAGAGCAGGCCTGCGGGCTCCTCCCCCGCCGCGGCCGGCGGCTTGCGGCGCAGCGGCGGATCGGGTTCGATTTCCAGCCGCGTCAGGATGCAGGCGAGAAACAGCCAGTTCCCGTGCGTTTTAGAAATCAGCATGCTGTTCTTCCCCAAGAACCCGAGCCCGCTCCGGGCCGCCCAGCCACGCTCCAGCACCGGGCCGGTATCCACATAGTAGCGGTAATCGGTCGCATCCGCCCCGTATGTTTCCTCCAACACTCGTCCGGCCGCGGCGAGCGCCGGTTTGATTGTGCCGTGATAATCCTCGTGCAAGGCGTAGCGCGCCCAGATCCCGCTGCGCCCGGCACCCGGCGGCGCATCCGTCCAGTAGTTCACGCCGAGCAGGATCACCGATTGCACGCCGGGCAGCACCAGTCCGGGGTTCATCCGTTTCTCCGCCGTGCGCTCCATCCAATCCATGTCGGCATGCCGGTCGGCGGCAAGCCAGCCGCGCAGGCTGCTGCCGCCGGTGCTGTTCGCGCGCGCGAAACGCACCTCGTCGAATCCCAGCGCCCGCAGCCGGGCGCGCAGCTCCTCGCGCGCCTCCCCCGCGATCACCGGCGGCTCCGCGTTCACCTCCGGCTCCGCTCCCGCGTCTCGCGGCGGTAAATGCGCAGCACATGCGCCACGACCTCGCGCACGGGCTGGCCGTCGGTCAGCACGAGCGTGCCGGCCGCCCGGTAGATTTTTTCCCGCGCGGCCAGCAGCTCGCGCACCCGTGTCTCCCGGTCGGATCCCTGCAGGAGCGGCCGGTGCCCGGTGCGGGTGGTGCGCCGGAGCAGCGTCTCCGCCGAGGCGTGCAGGCAAACGACCACGCCGCGCCGGCCCAGCAGTTCCCGCATCCCCGCCGGCACCACCAGCCCGCCGCCGCAGGCGACGACGCAGCCGACGGGAGAATGGCCCGATTCAATAAACTTTTTTTCCAGCCCGCGGAACGCCGCCTCCCCCTCCGCGGCGAACAGGTCCGCAATCGGCCGGCCCTGCGCGTGCTCGATCTCGCGGTCGCTGTCGAAGAAACGGAAGCCCAGCCGGCGCGCCATCTGGCGGCCGACGGTGCTCTTGCCCGTGCCCATGAAGCCGACCAAGTAGAGATTCGTGTCCGGCGTTTTGTCCACAGCAGCAAGCGAACACCGCCCGGGGCCGGCGGCAAGCGCCAAGCCGGGCGCGGCCCGGCGGCTCAGCCGCACAGGAAGGCGGCGATCTCTGCGTGGCGCTCCCGCGCGTCGTGCGCGCCGAGCGCCATCGCCTCGCGGATGTAGCCAGGCGTGAACATGACGGTGGCGAGCAAGTCGCCCTGCGCGGTCTGGCGCGTGCCGAGCCCGCGCAGCGCATAGCGGAAGGCCCGGGGCAGCTCCGCCTCGTGTGCCTGCGTGATGCGCGCGAGGTTCTGCGACGGCCGCACCACCTTCAGCTCCACGCGGCGCAGGTGGCGGCCGTCCGATCCGGTGCGTTCGGACGCGAGCTCGTTCAGCCGCCGCAGGTGGTGCGCGTCCTGATCGATGACGTCGAGGAACACGGCCTCGAGCAGCAGGCCCATGACTTGGGCGGTGGTGGGGTAAGCGCGCGGCGCCAGCGGGTCGGCCTCGGGCAGCGGCCGTTCCGGGCGCGTGGCGAGCGCCAGGATGCGGGTGGCGCCGAGGTGGATCGCCGGCGAAAACGGCGCCGTCAGCCGGATGCCGCCGTCGCCGTGCCAGGAATTTTCCAGGATCACCGCCGGGAAAAACAGCGGCAGCGCGCTCGACGCCATCACGTGGTCGAGGCAAAGATCCGCCGGCAGCCCGCACCGGCCGGGGCGGAGCCAAGAGACGATGTCGCGGTGTTCGACCCAGGTGGTCGAGACGCCTGTGGCGTAATTGGAGGTGGTGAAGGCCGCGGCCTCGAGCCGGCCGGAGCGGATGTTCTCAGCCACGCCGTGCAGCCGGTGGCCGTCCCGGGTCAAGGCCGCGGCGAGAAACTGGCGGAGCGGCGACGGGTCCACCAGGCTGCGGTTCGGCGGGAAGAAACGGTTGCCGCCGGCGACGAGTTGCGCGCCCCACCGCAGCATGCTGCCGGCGATGGCGCCGAAGTCGGCGCGGAAGACCTGCCCGACCGTGAGCCGGCGCCAGAGATCCGCGAGCTGCGCGGCGTCGCGACCGAAATTCCCCGTGCCGGAGGCGAGGGAGGCGATGTTGATCGCGCCGGCGGAAACGCCGGTGAGGATGGGGAAGTGCAGGTCCGGTTCCAATTCGCCCAGGACTTGGAGAAACCCGGCCTGATAGGCGGCGCGGGCGCCACCGCCGGTGAGGATGAGGGCGTTACGGCCCGGGGACGTGTTCATGCTGCGTTCCAGGGCGCGCGGGATGGGATGGGCGGGGAGTTTTCGGGTTTCACAGGGGAGGCGGCGGCCGCGCGGCTCGCTCCCGCGGGAGATTGCCGGACGGCGGCGCGATGCCAAGCCGGCAATTGCGCCGCGGGCACTTCCGTCTGTTCATCCCGCGGAAAAATTGCACGCTGCCTGCATGACCGTCCCGCCCGCCGCGCCCCACGACTACAGCTTCGCCAGCGACAATACCGCCGGCATCGCGCCGGAGGCCTGGGCCGCGCTCGCCGCCGCCAACACCGGCCGGGTGCCCTCCTACGGCGATGACGACCTGACGGTGCGCGCCAAGAAACTCATCAGCGAGGTGTTCGAGTGCGAGTGCGCGGTGTTCTTTGTCTTCAACGGCACCGCCGCCAACGCGCTCGCGCTCGCACATTACTGCCGCAGCTACCAATCCGTCATCTGTCACAGCTACTCGCACGTCGACACCGATGAATGTGGCGCCCCGGAATTTTTCAGCGGCGGCGGCAAGGTGATCCCCGTCGCCGGGCCGGGCGGCAAGTTGCGCCCCGCCGACCTCGCGCCCGTGTTGCGGCGCGGCCACGGCGTGCATTACCCGAAGCCCGGGGCGCTCTCCCTCACCCAGTCCACCGAATGGGGCACGGTTTACACGCCCGACGAAGTGCGCGCGCTCAGTGCCGGCGCGAAACAGCACGGACTCGCGGTGCACATGGATGGCGCGCGCTTCGCCAACGCCGCCGCCACGCTCACCGCGCGCAGTTTCCGGCCCGCCGACTTCACCTGGCGCGCAGGCGTCGATGTGCTGTCGTTCGGCGGCACCAAGAACGGCATGCACACCACCGAGGCCGTCGTCTTCTTCCACCCGGAGCAGGCGCGCGACTTCGACTTCCGGGTGAAGCAGGGCGCACAGCTGGCCTCGAAGCAGCGCTTCGCCGCGGCACAGTGGTGCGGACTGCTGGAAGGCGGCGCCTGGCTGCGGCACGCCGCGCACGCCAACGCGATGGCCAAAAAACTCGCCGACTCCCTGCGCGCCCTGCCGCAAGTGCAACTCATCGCTGAGCCGGAGGCCAACGGTGTGTTCGCCGAGTTGCCCACCGCGGCCGCCGAGGGGATGCTGGCGCGGGGCTGGCATTTCTACCTCTTCATCGGCGACCGGGGCTACCGGCTGATGTGTTCGTGGGCGACCCGGCCGGACGAAATTGACCGTTTCGTCGCGGATCTACGGTCGGTCATCGCTGCCGGACCGTAGGCCGTCAGAGCGCACTTGCGTCCGTCGCCCGACCGGCTAGGTTGGGCGCATGAAAACCAAGTTTTCCACGCTGCTCGCGGTGCTCGCGCTGACCATCGGGCCGGCCGCTTTCGCCGCCGACAAGGACGCCAAACCCGCCGACAAGAAGGACACGCCGAAACAGGAGAAGTGCACCGATTGCAAGGACTGCAAAGAGTGCAAGTGCAAGGCGGGCGAATGCAAATGCGATGATACCGAGAAGCCCAAGACCGTGATGCTTACCGGTTCCCACATTCCTCAACGAGTCACCCGAATTGGCCGGATAACCGACGGGATAAGCCCGGTGATTGTTCTGACCAGCGCGGACCTCGAAGCGACCGGGGAAACCAATCTCGCTGCCGCCCTGCGGAAGGCTGTGCCGTCGTTTCACTGAGCTTGCGCCCTTCAATAATAGCCGGCCTGCCCGCGTTCAACCGAACCCCGCCAACCGGCGGGGTTTTTTCTACCGCAGCCACGAGTGGCGGGATATTCGTCGCGAGCGGACCTGAACTGCCGAGCCACACGCACATTCTCGATTTTCCTTTTGCGGGGTTGTGTGTTTATTGCCGCCTATGAAAGTATCCCGCTGCGCCCTATTTCTTATTCTGCTGCTCCCGCATCTGGCCCTCGCTGACGACTACACCAAAGCGATCGAGACCTGGCGCGCCGAGCGCGTCGCGCGGCTGACCGCCGCCGATTCGTGGCTTTCGCTCATTGGTCTGCCCTGGCTTAAGCTTGGCGACAACACAATGGGCTCGGCCGCGGACAACTCCCTGAGACTCGCCGCCGGCCCGGCGCACCTCGGAACGGTCCGGCTGGATGCCGGGGACAAGATCTTTCTGACGCTGGCAGACGGTGTGGACGCGACCATCGACGGGAAGAAGGTGCCCGCGGCCGAGCTGATTTTCAATGCCCGGCAGCCCACCCTCGTGCGCAGCGGCACAGTCAGCTTTTTCGTCATCCAGCGCGGCGACAAGCTCGGTCTGCGCGTCAGGGACAGCGAATCACCCCGCCGGAAGAATTTCCTCGGCCTCGATTATTTTCCCATCGACCCGGCCTGGCGGATTGAGGCGCAGTGGGTGCCGTTTGCCCCGCCCCATCAGGTGCCCATCACCAACATTCTTGGCCAGACCTCGCCTGAGTCCGTGCCGGGCAAGGCTGTCTTCACGCACGACGGCCGCACCCTCGAGCTGCTGCCCATCGACGAAGGTGACGGCAAATTGTTCTTCATCATCTCCGATGCCACCAGTGGAGATGAAACCTATGGGGCCGCCCGATTCTTTTACGCCGACGCCCCGAAAGACGGGAAGGTGATCCTCGACCTCAACCGAGCCTACAGCCCACCCTGCGCCTTCACGCCGTTCGCCACCTGCCCGCTGCCGCCAAAGGAGAACCGCCTGCCCTTCCCGGTCCGCGCCGGCGAAAAGAAATACCGCGGCGAACACCACTGAGCGTCCGGGTTTCGATTTCCCATGAACAAATCACTCCAACTCCTCCTCGTCATCGCGCTCGCCGGTCTGGCGTCCCCCGCGATGTCTTTCGCCGCCCCGAAGGGCAACGATCCCTTGGTGGTGTCGCACGGCGAGGAGATCGACCTCGCCGGTTACCTCGTCCCGGGCAAGACGACCATCGTCGACTTCACGAGCCAGTATTGCGGACCCTGCCAATCCTACACTGAACCGTTGCACAAACTGCATCAGAAGCGGGCCGATGTCGCGGTCGTGAAGGTCGACATCAACCGTCCCGGCATCCAGAAAATCGATTGGAAGTCTCCTGTCGCCGGGCAATACGGCCTGCGCTCCATTCCACAGTTCAAGGTATTTGGCCCGGGCGGCAAACTCCTCGCCGAGGGCAAGGAAGCGCGGGCCATGGTCGACCGCTGGATCAAACAGAACCGTTGATTTTGTTTTCGCGTTGAAGCCCGCCGCGGACTCGGCGAACTTGCCGGCTCCATGACCATCGACTCCGCCGACCTGCTCGAGCGTTTCCTTCGCTACGTGCAAATTGATACGCGCGCCGATCCCCACTCGCCCACACAGCCCAGCACCCCCGGCCAGTGGGATCTGCTCCGCCTCCTCGAAAAGGAGCTGCGCGACATCGGTGCAACCGACGTGGTGCTGAACTCCGAAGGCTATTTGCTCGCGACGTTGCCCGCCACCTCTCCCAGGGCCGGCGTCCCGTGCGTCGCGTGGTTCGCCCACGTCGATACCGCGCCCAATCTCCCCGGCGCGGCCAAGCCCATCGTCCACCGCGCCTACGACGGCCGGCCGATCATTCTCCCCGACGACCCCAAGCAGACGCTCACGATCGAATCGACCCCGCACCTGCGCAGTTGCCTCGGCCATGACCTCGTCACCGCCAGCGGCACCACGCTGCTCGGCTCCGACGACAAGTCCGGCATCGCCATCATCATGGCCGCCGCCCGCCACCTCCTCGCGCATCCGGAAATTCCACACGGCGAGATCCGGATTTGCTTCAACCCCGACGAGGAAATCGCGCGCGGCGTGCACCAGCTCGACCTCGCGCGCCTCGGGGCCGATTTCGCCTACACCCTCGACAGCGAGCGGCCCGGCCAGATCGACTTCGAGACCTTCAGCGCCGATGCCGCCGTGCTCGAGATCCACGGCGTCGCCTCGCACCCCGGCTGGGCAAAAGATGTCATGGTCAACGCACTCCGCCTCGCCGGCCGCTTCCTCGCTGCGCTCCCCCGCGACCAGGCGCCCGAGACGACCGCCGGGCGCACCGGTTTCATCCACCCGGTCGAATGCACCGGCTCCGCGGAAAAGGCCACCGTGCGCCTCATCCTCCGCGATTTCGAGCTGGCCGGCCTCGCCGCCCAGCGCGCCTTGCTGGAAAAAATCACCGCCGGGCTGCAGTCGGCCGAACCCCGCGCGTGCCTTAAGCTCACCTTTAATGAGCAATATCGCAACATGCGTTACTGGCTGGAGAAGGACATGCGCCCGGTCGAGTTCGCCCGCGAGGCCATCGCGCGCGCCGGCCTGACGCCAGTCTCAGATGCCATCCGCGGCGGCACCGACGGCTCCAACCTCACCGCGCGCGGCCTGCCTGCGCCCAATCTTTTCGCCGGCATGCACCAGGTGCACAGCGAACGCGAATGGGTCAGCCTGCAGGACATGGCCAAGGCTGCCGAGACGCTCGTCCACCTCGGTCAGGTTTGGGCCGAGCTTGGCTGAGGTCCGCCCTTCCCGCCTCCCGTCCGTCGGTCATTGCAGTCTGGCCTTTCGCGGCCGGCCGTTTTTGCTGCCGGCATGTCCACGGGGTCTCCGCGCCAACCGGCCACGATTTTCATCTTCATCACCCTCGTCATCGCGATGCTGGGCATCGGCCTCATCATCCCGGTGTTGCCCGGCCTCATCACCAAATTCGCGGGTGGCGACGTCGCGCAAGGCTCCCACGTCTACGGCTGGATCGTCGGCATCTTTGCCCTCATGCAGTTTATCGGTTCCCCTTTTCTCGGCGCGCTGTCCGACCGCTACGGTCGCCGCCGCGTCATCCTGATCGCCTTGGCCGGCTCCAGCATCGACTACGTCGTCATGGCCGTGGCTCCGAGTCTCGGCTGGCTTTTTGCCGCCCGCATGATCGCGGGCCTGACGGCGGGCGTCCTGGCCACAACCAACGCCTACATCGCCGACGTCACCCCACCGGAGAAACGGGCGCAGGCCTACGGCCTGCTCGGCGCGGCGTTCGGCCTGGGCTTCATCATCGGCCCGGCGATTGGCGGGCTCCTCGGCAATTTTAATCTGCGCCTGCCCTTCTGGGTCGCGGCCGGATTCGCCGGGCTCAACTGGCTCTACGGATTTTTCATTCTGCCCGAATCGCTCGCGCCGGAAAACCGGCGGCCGTTCAGCTGGAAACGCGCGAACCCCATCGGCGCGCTTCTCGCGCTGCGTCGTTTTCCGGTGGTGCTGGGCCTGGCCGAAACCTATTTCATCCTCTCGATCGCCCAGACGATGCTGCAGTCGGTCTGGGTGCTCTACATGGGCGCGCGCTACGGCTGGAGCACCGGCCAGGTCGGCGTCTCCCTCGCCCTGGTCGGCGTCACCTCCATCGTCGTGCAGGCGGGTTTGGTGAAACACATCATCGCGCGCCTCGGTGAAACGCGGGGTGTGATCACCGGCCTGGGCATCTCCATCGTCGCGCAGATTTGCTACGGTTCAGCGACGCAGGGCTGGATGATCTACGTCATCATCGTGCTCGGCTCCTTCGCCGGCATTGGCGGCCCGGCGCTGCAATCCTACATCACGCGCCATGTCCCGTCGAACGAACAGGGCGCAGTGCAAGGCGCGCTCAGCGGGCTCACGAGCGTTGCCGGCATCATCGGCCCGCCCCTCGCGGCGTGGAGTTTCGGCTGGGGTATAGCGCCCGGCAACCACTTTCCCCTGCCCGGCATCCCGTTCTTCGAGAGCGCGCTGCTCATTACCGTCGCGCTCGTGCTCGCCACGCGCAGCTTCCGCCGCGACGCCGCTGCCACGGGAACAAATTGACGGGTCCGCAACTCTCACTTTCCCCATGAACATCCGCCGTCTTCTCCTTGCCGCCGTTTCCTGCCTCGTCCTCGTCAACGCCGCCCTGGCTGACCCCGTGCACGCCAAGGGCCCCGAGCCGCTCCGCATCGCCTTCGGCCAGGAAGTTAACCTCGCCGACTACCTCGTGCCCGGCAAGACGACCGTGTTTGACTTCACCAGCGAGTATTGCCCGCCCTGCCGGATGTATGACAAGCCCCTGGTTCACCTCCACCAGAAGCGCGCCGATATCGTCGTCGTCAAGGTCGACATCAACCGTCCCGGTGTGAAGAAAATCGACTGGAGCTCGCCCGTGGCGAAACAATACGGCATGGATTCCATTCCGCGCTTCAAGATCTTCGGGCCGGACGGCAAGTTGCTCCACGAAGACAAGCCGCCGGAGGACAGGTCGGCACGCCAGCAGATCAACGCCTGGTGCGAGGCTCTCGGCGAGGAATAAAGCCCGTCCCGTGCGCGGATGGCGGCAGGCTGCGCGGCTCAGCCGAGCTTGCGGTATTTCTCGGGCGGAATCTTGAAGCGATGGCCCGAATCGAGGTCGGTGAAGATGTGCCAGTGCGTGTCGTGCGTGTCGTGCACGGCGACCTCGATCTTGTGCCCGGCCTCGTAGGTGTATTCTTCCATGGCGAAGCCGTGATCCTCATGGAGGATGGCTTCGCCGAGTTCGCCGCTGTGCGGCTCGGTGATCTCGATTTTCCACATTGTCATGGTGATTTGGGGTTGAATTTTTCCGCCGCGGATGTCACTTGGTCTGGCTGTGCGCGGCCTCGCGGCGCACCCGGGCCTCCTCGAGCAACTTGCGTTCGAGTTCGGCCGGCACCTCGGCGTAGTGGCTCAGCGCCTCGGCGTGCCGGCCGCGCCCGCTGGTGAGCGCGCGGACGACCGTGCTGTAGTGGTAGAGCTCCTTTTGCGGCACGGTGGCGCGCACGATCTGGAAATGCCCGTCGCCCTCGACGCCGAGGATGTGCCCGCGCCGCGACGACAGGTCGCCCATCACCGCGCCGAGGAATGCCTCCGGGATGGTCACGGTGATGGCAAAGATCGGCTCGAGCAGGCACGGCGCCGCCTGCGCAAAGGATTCCTTGAAGGCGTGGTAGCCCGCCACCTGAAAGGCGATGTCCTTCGAGTCCACCGGGTGCGTCTTGCCGTCGAAGAAATCAGCCTTCACGTCCACCACCCGGTAGCCGGCGAGGATGCCCTCCGTGCAGGCGGCGCGCACGCCCTTCTCCACCGAGGGCACGAAGACGCGGTCGACGTTGTTGCCGACCAGCGACTGCTTGAACACCGTGCCGCTGTCGCGCGGGCCGGGTTCGAGGCGCAGCCAGACCTCGGCGAACTGGCCCGCGCCGCCGGTCTGCTTCTTGTGGCGGTAGCGCGACTCGCCCTTGCGACGGATGGTCTCGCGGTAGGGAATGCGCGGCTCCTGGATCTCGAGTGCCACCCCAAAGCGCCGCAGCAGCCGTTCGACGATGACCTGCAGGTGGATCTCGCCCTGGCCGGAGATGATGGTCTGGTGCACTTCGTCGTCCACGCGGTAGTGAAACGTCGGGTCCTCCTGGTGCAGCATGGCGAGGCCGATGGCGAGTTTGTCTTCGTCGCCCTTGGCACGGAGCCTGAGCGCGCCATGGATGTTCGGCTTCGGGAACTCGACCCGGGGCAGCGTCACCAGGAGGCGCGGACTGCACAGTGTGTCGCCGGTGCGCGTCTCGCGCAGCTTCATGCAGGCGCCGAGGTCACCGGCGCAAAGCTGCGGGACGGGCTGGCGGTCGTGGCCGTTGAGGATAAAAATCTGGCCGAGGCGCTCGGACGCCTGGTTGCGGCTGTTGACGAGTTCGGCACCGCTTTTGACGGTGCCGGAATAGACGCGGAACAAGGAGAGTTCGCCGACGCCGGGCTCGTTCATGGTCTTGAAGACAAACACGACGGGCTCCGGCTGGCCGAGGGCCACGGTGGTGGCCCCGTCGTCAACCCTCTCCGCGGGCACCTCCGCGCGGTCCAGGGGCGACGAGCCGTATTTGGCGATGAAGTCCATCAGCCGCGCCACGCCGACGTTGGTCTCGGCCGACACGGCAAAGAGCGGGATGAAAACCTGGTTCTGGATGGCCTTGTGCAGACCGGCGCGCAGCTCTTCCTCGGCGAGCACGCCCTCGGCGAAGAATTTTTCCATCAGCGCGTCGTCGGACTCGGCCACGTATTCGATGAGCTCCCGGTGGAGCTGGTGCACCAGCTCGGAGTCGGCGCCCTCGGCGGGCTTCTCTTCATATTTGCCGTTGCCGCCGGGTTTGTAGGTGACGACCTCGTCGCGCAGCACGTCGAGCACGCGGCTGAAGCCCGGGCCCGCGTCGAGCGGCAGCGACAGGGGAAAGACATTCTTGCCAAAGTGCGCCCGAGCCTCGGCCAGCACCTGGCCGAAGCTGACGTTGGGTTTGTCGAGCGCGTTGACCGCGATCATCCGGGGCAGGCCGTAGTGCGTGGCGCACTCCCACATCGCGTCGGTGCCGACGCCGAGCCCGTGCGCGGCATGGATGACCACGAGCGCAAAATCCCCGACGCGCATCGCGCCGAGGCCCTCGCTGCTGAAGTCGGGGTAGCCGGGCGTGTCGATGAGGTTGAACTTGCGGCCCTGCCACTCGAGGTTGAGGAGCGAGGCGTGCACCGAGATCTGGTGCTGCTTCTCGCTGGCGTGGTAGTCGGAGACGGTGCTGCCGGCGGTGATGCCGCCCATGCGGCCGATGCGGCCCGCGCAGGCTTCCATCGCCTCGCAGAGCATGGTTTTTCCGCTGGAAGCATGGCCGACGACGGCGAAGCTGCGGAGCTCGGGCGAAGTGTATTCCTTCATGGAGCGGGAGGGGTGACGGACTCGGCCGCGGGAGGGGCGGCTCGGTCAACTTGCAACAATATCAGGGCAACGGCAAGCCAGCTCCGCGACTTTTGTGATTTTTCGAGCAACTTCTGCTTAACCGGGGGAGAGTTTGACGCGGCAGTCTTTTCCAGTTCGACTTGCGGCCGATGACCCCCTCCGTCGCCCCGCCGGCCGCCCCAGGGCCGGCGCGCAGCACGCTCTACCTGCAAGTGCTTGTCGCCATCGTCGCCGGCGCGCTGCTGGGGTATATTGCGCCCGGCTGGGGTGAGCAAATGAAGCCGCTGGGCGACGCCTTCATCAAGCTCGTGCGGATGCTCATCGCCCCTATCATCTTCACCACGGTCGTCGTCGGGCTGGCCGGCATGGGCAACCTGCGCAAGGTCGGCCGCGTGGGGCTGAAGGCCGTCGTCTACTTCGAGGCAGCCACCACGCTGGCGCTCATCATCGGCCTGGTCGTCGTCAACCTCGTGGCGCCCGGTGCCGGCATCCACGCCCATCCCGCCTCGCTCGATACCACGGCGGTCTCCACTTACACCACGCAAGCGAAGTCGCTCGGCACGGTCGCCTTTCTGCTCAACCTCATCCCCGCGACCTTTGCCGGCGCGTTCAGCGAGGGGGACATCCTGCAGGTGTTGGTGCTGGCGCTGCTCTTCGGCGTTGCGCTGAGCCGGCTCGGCGAGCACGCGCGGCCGGTGATGAACCTGCTGCACGACGTCGCGCGCGTGTTCTTCGGCATCGTGGAGTTCGTCACGCGGCTGGCGCCGATCGCGGCGTTCGGGGCGATGGCGTTCACCATCGGCAAATACGGCCTCGGCACCCTTGTGCAGCTCGGCCAGCTGATGGCCTGCGTCTATCTGACCTGCCTCGTCTTCATCTTCGGCGGGCTGGGGCTGGTTGCGCGGTTGACCGGATTTTCCCTCTGGCGGCTGCTGAAATTCCTCAAGGAGGAACTGCTCATCGTGCTCGGCACGTCGTCATCCGAGGCGGCCCTGCCGGGCCTGATGCGCAAGCTGGAGGAAGTGGGCTGCACCAAGTCCGTTGTCGGTATCGTCGTGCCCTCGGGCTACTCGTTCAACCTCGACGGCACCTGCATCTACCTGACGATGGCCGCGCTCTTCATTGCGCAGGCGACCGATACCCCGCTGACACTCGGCGGCCAGCTCGGCCTGCTGGCGATCCTGCTCATCACTTCCAAGGGCGCGGCTGGCGTCACCGGCAGCGGCTTCATCACGCTCGCCGCCACCCTCGCCGCGACGGACACCATCCCCGTGGCCGGCATGGCGCTCATCCTCGGGGTCGACCGCTTCATGTCGGAAGCGCGCGCGTTGACCAACTTCATCGGCAACGCCGTCGCCACCCTCGTTGTCGCCAAATGGGACCGCGAGTTCGACGCCGCCAAGGCCGTCGCCATCCTGCCCTCGCGCTGAGGTTCCTCAGTCCGGCGGTCGTTGCCCGTGCGCCGCGGCAAAAGCGGTGTGGGCCGCCGTGTCCGCCAGCATGGCATCGATGGCAGCGGCCAGCGGCTCGATTTTCACCAAGCCGGAAAACACCACCTTGTCGCCGATGGCGTCCTCGAGGACAAAGGTCGGGCGTTGCGAAAGCTGATGAGCAAAGAATTCCTTGGTGCTTGCCTCGAGGCGCGCCTCGACCTCGGCCGACTCGGCGCGGGTCCGCAAGGCCGCCGCGTCCAGCCCGCCGGCCTTCGCGGCGATTTCCACCGCCACCTCCATCCGGCCGATCTTCTTCCCCTCCCGGTAGGCGGCATGCGAAAGGGCGCAGCGCACCTCGTCGCCCGCCGCGCCGAGTTCACGCGCCGCCTCGGCCACGGCGCTGGCCGCCGGGTAGCCCCTGGGAATGGGATATTCGTAGTAGGCGGAATTGAGGATGAACGGCGACTGCATCACGGTGCTGCTTCGGAGCAGGAACCAGTCGTATTGCCGGTTGGAGGTGGCGAAATCGCCGGGCAGCATCTTCGCAATCTTCCAGTCGAACTCCGCGCGCCCGGCGTAGCGTCGCTTCAGCTCTGCCCACATCGGCTCCGCCCAGAAACACCAGGACGAGGTGATTTCAAGGTAGTAGGTGACTTTCATGCGTTCAGATTTCCGGCGCGCAACCGCACAGTCAACGCCCTACAGATGTGCCCCGCGACAGTCGTCCACGCGCACGGGCAGCACACTGGCCGAGTCTCAGGGCTTGGGCGGCTTGGGCTTGGAGAAGAGATTCTTGAGGCCCTCCGCGGCGGCCGCGCCCGAGGTCGAGCCGACCTTCTTCAAGGCCTCGCCCGTGCCGGCGACGATGCCGCTGAGCACGTTCTGCATCACCGCGCCGGCGAGCTGGTCGGGCGTGATGCCGCCCTCCTTCACGCCGAGGTCGTCCATCGAGATGGGGGGGAGCGGCACCGGCAGCGCAGCGGCGCCCACGCCGAGCCGCGCCACGCCGTTGGTCAGGCGGAATTTTTTCACGACGAACTTGATCGGCTTGCCGGACTTGGTCTGCGCGTTCGGATCGCTGCCGCCGGAGAATTCCTGGATGTTCTTTAGCAGGTCCTTGATGTTGCTCGCGACAATCTTGGTCTCGTAGAGGAATTCCGGGCCGTCGATGATGATCTCGTTGATCACGATGTGGTCGCCGAAGATCGAGAACGGCGCCACGGCGATGTGCACCTTGCCGAGCCGGAAGGCGTCGGAGTCCGACCAGCCCTTCGGGTTGCCGACAACGAGCCCGGTGAGCGTGCCGGAGCCGGTGAGCGGCGAGATCGTGGCGCCGGCGAGCTCGACCTTGGTCTTGGTCAGTTTGGGCCCGACGGTGTTCACCCCGGACTTAACGATCGAGCCGAGGAAGAACATCAGGCCGACGTAGATTACGATCACTGCGACTGCGCCAATCAGGAGAATCTTTTTCATGGTGTGTTGTAGTTGTCAGGTAAGCTGAGTCAGTCACCGAGGCAAGCGCACAGGCACGCCGCGCGCGAACACCCGGCCGGCAATTTTCGCTTGCCCGCCCGGCGCGCACCCAGACGCTTGCCCCAGCCCGAACCCGCTGACATGGCGACCAACTACACCGAAGCCAGCATCAAGACCCTCAGCTCGACCGAGCACATCCGCCTCCGCCCGGGCATGTATATCGGCCGGCTCGGCAACGGCGCCCACGCCGAGGACGGCATCTACGTCCTCCTCAAGGAGACGATCGACAACTCCATCGACGAGTTCGCCATGGGCGGCGGCCGCAAGATCGAGATCGAGCTGACCGAGCGCACCCTGCGCGTCCGCGACTACGGCCGCGGCATCCCGCTGGGCAAGGTCCTCGACTGCGTCTCCATCATCAACACCGGCGCGAAATACGACTCGGAGACTTTCCAAAAAGCCGTCGGCCTCAACGGCGTCGGCCAGAAGGCCGTCAACGCCCTCTCCGCCATCTACCGCGCGCAGTCCTTCCGCGAGGGCGAGACCAAGGCCGTCGACTTCGAGCGGGGCAAGCTGAAGAAGGACCACCGCGTCGCCAAGTCCGCCGAGCGCAACGGCACGCTCATCGAGTTTACGCCCGACGAACAGCTTTTCGGCCGCGACTTCCGCTACCGCACCGAGTTCATCGAGGATATGCTGTGGAACTACGCCTTCCTCAACCGCGGCCTCACCCTCACACTCAACGGCCAGCCCTTTCGCTCGGAGCACGGCCTCAAGGACCTCCTCGCCAAGGAGCTCGCGGGCGAGCCGCTCTACCCCATCGTCCACCTCGAGGGCGAGGACATCGAGGTGGCGTTCACCCACGGCGCCCACTACGGCGAGGAATACTGGTCGTTCGTCAACGGCCAGCACACCACCATGGGCGGCACGCACCTCTCTTCGTTCCGCGAAGCACTGGTCGAGACTATCCGCAATCACTTCAAGAAGGACTACGACGCGGCCGACGTCCGCCAGTCCATCGACGCTGCTGTCGCCATCCGCGTGCAGGAGCCGGTCTTCGAGTCGCAGACCAAGACCAAGCTCGGCTCGAACGACATGGGCCCGTCCGGCCCGTCCATCAAGGAATTCATCGGCAAGTTCATGCAGCAGGCGCTCGACACCTGGCTGCACAAGAACCGCGAGGCCGCCGAGGTCATCAAGCACAAGATCGAGGAGAACGAGCGCGAGCGCAAGGAGCTGTCGGGCATCCGCAGCCTCGCTCGCGAGCGCGCGAAGAAGGCCTCGCTCCACAACCGCAAGCTCCGCGACTGCCGCCTTCACCTCGGCGATCGCAACGAGCGCGCCGAGGAGAGCACGCTCTTCATCGTCGAGGGCGATTCCGCCGCCGGCTCCCTCACCGCCACGCGCGACGTCCAGACGCAGGCCGTGTTCGCGCTGAAGGGCAAGCCGCTCAACACCTACGGCCTCTCGAAAAAAGTCATCTACGAGAACGAAGAGTTCCACCTCCTCCAAGCCGCCCTGAACATCGAGGAGGGCCTCGACGGCCTGCGCTACAACCGGGTCGTCATCGCCACCGACGCCGACGTGGACGGCATGCACATCCGCCTCCTCCTCATCTCGTTTTTCCTCCAGTTCTTCCCCGACCTCATCCGCCACGGCCACCTCTTCATCCTCGAGACGCCGCTCTTCCGCGTCCGCAACAAGAAGGAGACCACCTACTGCTACGACGAGCGCGAGAAGCAGGCGGCCATGGAGAAACTCGGCGCCAGCCACGAGATCACGCGCTTCAAGGGCCTCGGCGAGATTTCCGCCGGCGAGTTCAAGGACTTCATCGGCGAAAACATCCGCCTCGAGCCGGTGAACCTCCACCACCTCTACAGCTCCGACGAGCTCCTCGCCTTCTTCATGGGCAAGAACTCGCCCGAGCGGCAGGACTTCATCATCGACAACCTCCGCGTTGAGAAGGACGTGGTCGA
>JAHFTD010000036.1:22028-24157 GCA_023269565.1 Opitutaceae bacterium
CGGTGAACCTCCACCACCTCTACAGCTCCGACGAGCTCCTCGCCTTCTTCATGGGCAAGAACTCGCCCGAGCGGCAGGACTTCATCATCGACAACCTCCGCGTTGAGAAGGACGTGGTCGAGGCCTGAACGCCTCGATGTGACATGTGATATGTGGCAGGTGAAAAGTTTTCGGAAACAGCAGGTCCCGCATAGCTAGTCACAGTTCACTCATTACAACTTTCTCGTCACAAGTCACAGTTCACCCGTCACACTTCCTAAATGGCAAAGCGTAAGAAACCCAGCAACGACCAACCCGAGCTCCCGCTCGGCGCCGCACCCGTGGCATCAGAGGACAAAGGACAGAAGCCAGAGGACAACAAGTCCCCTTCTAGTCACACGCCACAAGTCACAGGTCACACTGCTTCGGACGCCCCGCCGCCGCCGAAGCGGAAAAAGGGCGAAAAAGTCCAGGACGAGCAGGCGCCGCTCGCGCAGTCCTACCGCAACTGGTTCCTCGACTACGCTTCCTACGTCATCCTCGACCGCGCCGTGCCGCACATCGACGACGGCCTGAAGCCCGTCCAGCGCCGCGTCCTCCACACCCTCTGGGACATGGACGACGGCCGCTTCCACAAGGTCGCCAACGTCGTCGGCGCCACGATGAAGCTCCACCCGCACGGCGACGCCTCCATCGGCGCCGCCCTCGTGGCCATCGGCCAGCGCGCCTGGCTCATCGAGCCCCAGGGCAACTACGGCAACTCCCTCACCGGCGACGATGCCGCTGCCGCCCGTTACATCGAGGCCCGCCTCACCGCCTTCGCCAAGGACGTCCTCTTCAACCCGAAGACGACGCGGTGGCAGCTCAGCTACGACGGCCGCAACAAGGAGCCCATCACCCTCCCCGCCAAGTTCCCCGTCGTCCTCCTCGAGGGCGCCGACGGCATCGCGGTCGGCCTCTCGACCAAGATCCTCCCGCACAACTTCAACGACCTCTGCCGCGCGGCCATCAACCACCTCCAGGGAAAAACCTTCCGCATCCTCCCCGACTTCCCCACCGGCGGCACCGCCGACTTCGCGGAATACAACGACGGCGAGCGCGGCGGCAAGGTGAAGGTCCGCGCCAAGATCGAGGAGCGCTCCAAATACCTCCTCGCCGTCACCGAACTCCCCTACGGCGTCACCACGGAAACACTCATCGAGTCCATCCTCGCCGCCAACGCCAAGGGCAAGATCAAGGTCAAGCACGTCGACGACAACACCGCCGACAAGGTCGAGATCCTCATCCACCTCCCGCAGGGCTCCGAGCCCGACAAGGTCATCCAGCAGCTCTACGTCTTCACCAGCTGCCAGGTGCAGCTCAACCCCGCCGCCTGCGTCATCGTCCGCGACCCCAAGACCGGCGACGACAAGCCGCAGTTCCTCGGCGTGCGCGACATCCTCAAGACCAGCGCCGAGGCCACCAAGGCGCTCCTCAAGCGCGAGCTCGAGATCAAGCTCGGTGAACTCGAGCAGCAGTGGCACTGGGATTCCCTTGAGCGCATCTTCATCGAGGAGCGCATCTACCGCCTCATCGAGAAATCCAAGACCTGGGAAAGCGTGCTCGCCGAGATCCGCGGCGGCCTGAAGCCCTTCCTCAAGCAGCTCCGCCGCGCGGTGACCGACGACGACATCGTCCGCCTCACCGAGATCCGCATCAAGCGCATCTCCGCCTACAACCGCTTCCAGGCCGACGAGGCCATGAAGAAGATCGAGGAGGGCATCAAGGAGACGAAGGCCAACCTCCGGAAGCTCACCGAGTATGCCGTCGCCTGGTTCGAGATGCTCGCCGAGAAATACGGCAAGGGCATCAAGCGGAAGACCAGCTACGACGAGATCGAGCAGATCGACGCCTCGGAGGTCGTCTCGGCCAACCAGCGCCTCTACGTCAACCGCGAGGACGGCTTCATCGGCCTCAACTGGCGCCAGCACGAGTTCGTCACCGACTGCACGATCCTCGACAGCGTGCTCTGCATCATGAAGGACGGCTCGCTCAAGGTCACGAAGGTCTCCGCGGAAAAGACCTTCATGGGCCTCGGGATCATCCACGTCGCCATCTGGCCCAAGGACGGCGACACGAATTTCTACACGATGATCTACCGGGACGGCCCC
>JAHFTD010000037.1 GCA_023269565.1 Opitutaceae bacterium
CGGGCTTGTCGTTCATCTTCTTAAACAGGCTGATCAGCCCCATGACGACGAGCACGGGGATCCAGATGGGCGAGAGGGCAAGCGCGATGCCGATGACCACGGCGAGCAGCGCCACCACCAGCGAGGCGCCGAGCGCACCCAGCACGAGGGCGGCAATCCCGCCGGCGAGGGCGCCGACGAAGAGGACCGGGCTGAACTTGAGGGCCACGATGGCCAGCACCGCGATGAGGAGGATTTTTAGGAAAGTTTTCATATCCCAAGAACACCCGGTCGCGAGAAAAGTTGCAGCCTGCGCCAACCCGTTGTTCAACAGCGGACAGTGTCCTCCCCCGCACCTGTCCCCGTGGTCTGCGCGCTGATCGAGCGTGACGGCCGCGTGCTGCTCGCGCAGCGGCCCGCCAGCCGGCATCTCGCTCTCCAGTGGGAATTCCCCGGCGGCAAGATCGAGCCCGGCGAGGAACCCGCCGCCGCGCTGCGCCGCGAAATCCGCGAGGAACTCGGTTGCGACATCGTCGTCGGGCGTGCACTCCCGCGCTTTCAGCACGCCTACGGCACGACCGTGATCGAGATGATTCCTTTCGTCTGCACGCTGGCACCCGGCACGATTGAGCCGCACCCGCACGAGCACATCGCGCTGGCTTGGGTGCCGCCCGCCGGCCTGGACAGCTACGACCTCGCCGCCGCCGATCTGCCCGTGGTCCGTGCTTACTGCGCGGGATAAAAGCTGCGACGAGCACGCGCCATTTCCTTGAGCTGGTCGCACGGCGCAAAATACGGCGCGACCTCCGCCGCAAGTTTCTCGAGGCGCCCGACAATCTCCGCCACGCCGAGCGTGTCGGCATGGTGCAGCGGCCCGCCGCGGAACGGTGCCCAGCCCGTGCCGAAGATCATGCCGAAATCCACATCCTCAGGCGCGCCGGCTACGCCCTCCTCGAGCACACGCGCGGCCTCGTTGACCATCACAAGCACCATCCGGTCGGTGAGCGTCGCGGCGTCCTGCGTCCGGCCCTTGCCGGCGGTCTGCAGGAACGCCAGCTGGCCGTTCGGGGTTTCGCGTGCGCCCTTCTTCGACGGAAAAACATAAAAACCCGTGCCGGACTTCCTGCCGAGCCAGCCCTTCGTCATCATCCGCACGAGCGTGTCGTCAATCGGCACGGGCCTGGGCAGGCGGCTCTGCAGATCCGCGGCAACATGCTGCGCGACGTCGAGGCCGACCTCATCGCTCAGCCGCAAGGGCCCCATCGGCATGCCGAAATCCAGCATGAGCCGGTCGATCTGCTCCACGCCGCAGCCCTCCTGGAACAGCCGGACCGACTCGACCATGTAGGGCAGCAGGATGCGGTTCACCAAAAACCCGGGACTGTCCTTCACCAGCACCGGCAGCTTGCCGATGGCCTTGACGAACTGCAGTGCGGTGTCGAGCGCGGCGGGCGAAGTGCGAGGCCCGCGCACGATCTCGACCAGCTGCATCCGGTGCACCGGATTGAAGAAATGGATGCCGACGACGCGGCCCGGGTCGGCGAGGCCGCCCGCGATGGCGTCGATGGAGAGCGCCGAGGTGTTCGTCGCGAGCACCGTCTGCGGGCCCGCGCGCGTCTCGAGCTGCTGGAAAATTTTCTGCTTCAGTTCGAGCTTCTCGACCGCAGCTTCGATGACGAGATCGACGCCAGCGAGGGTGATGTCGGTGTGCACGGGCCGGATGCGGTCGAGGCCGGTGGTGGCTTCGGCCGCGGTGAACGCGCGGCGCTTCACGCCGTCGCGAAAGATTTTTTCCGCGGCCTTCAGACCTTTGGCGAGCGCGTCGGGCGCGACGTCCTTCATCAGCACGGGGTAGCCCCGCGCCGCGGTCCACTGCGCGATGCCGGAGCCCATGATGCCCGCGCCGATGACGGCCACGCGCGCAACCTTGCGGCCGGCGCCGTCGGCGTCGGACGCCTTCAGCTTCTTGGCGCGCTCCTGCAGGAAGAAAATCCGCATCAGGTTGCGGCACTCGGGTGTCTGCACGAGTTCGAGGAACGCCGCGCGCTCGAGCGCCAGGCCCGCCTCGAGCGGCCGGCCGAGCGCCGTGACGCAGACCTCCAGCGCCTTCAGCGGCGCCGGGTAATGGCCGCGCGTCTTCGCCAGGACGTCCTTCCGTGCCTTCATGGCGACAATCGGCCGGAGTAGTGCCGAGTTCATCAAGCCCTTGGGCGCGGGCGGCGGACGTTTGCCCTTGGCGATGAATTTCTTTGCCGCGGCGAGCAGGTATTCCGGATGCGCAATGTCGTCGACGAGCCCGGCTTTCTGCGCCTGCTGGGCGACGAGCTGCTTGCCGGCGAGGATGAGGCCCAGCGCGGCGGGCAGGCCGATGAGCCGCGGCAGACGCACGGAGCCGCCCCACGCGGGCAGGATGCCGAGCTGCGTCTCGGGCAGGCCGATCTTGGTGGACTTGTCGAGCGAGGCCACGCGCCAGTCGCATGCGAGCGTCACCTCGCACCCGCCGCCGACGCACACGCCGTTGATGGCGGCGACCGACGGGACGGGCAGACGCTCCAGCCGGGTGAACACGCGGTGCCCGAGATCGACGACGGCGCCGAGCGCCTCGGGCGCCAAGTTCTTCGCGAAGGAATTCAGGTCGGCGCCGGCGACGAAGATCTTCGGCTTGGCGCTGAGGAGCACGACGCCCTTGAGATCGGAGCGGGCCTCGAGCGCGGCGAGATGGCTGTCGAGCTCCTCGAGGGTCGGCACATCGAAGATGTTGGCGGAGGAATCCGGCCGGTCGAAGGTGAGGAGCGCGATGCCGTCGGCGCCGAAGGTGAGCGAGATGTTCATGGCGGGTCAAACGGCTTCCAGCCACAGCGCGCCCCCCTGGCCGCCACCGACGCAGAGCGAGACGAGCGCACATTTCGCCTTCCGGCGGTGGAGTTCGCGCAGCGCGGTGAGCACGAGGCGCGCGCCGGTGGCGCCGACCGGGTGGCCGAGTGCGATGGCGCCGCCGTTGACGTTGAGTTTTTCCGCCGGAATCTCGCCGAGCGCGGTGTCGCGGCCGAGGTGCTTGCGCGCGAAGTCCGCCGAGGCCGCGGCGGCGCGGCAGGCGAGCACCTGTGCGGCGAAGGCCTCGTTGATCTCGATCAAATCGGCGTCGGCCAGCTTCAGGCCGGTGTGTTTTTCCGCCTTGGCCATGGCGTAGACCGGGCCGAGGCCCATGCGGGCGGGCTCGCATCCGGCGTAGGCGAAGCCGGTGAGCCGGCCGAGCGGGGCGAGGCCCGTGCGCTTGAGGCCGGCCTCGCTCATGACCAGGAGCGCGGCGGCACCGTCGGTGATCTGCGAGGCGTTGCCGGCCGTGACGGTGCCGCCGCGTTTCTCAAACGCGGGCTTGAGCTTGGCGAGTGCCTCCATCGTCTGACCGTCGCGGATGCCGTTGTCGGCGTCGACGGCTGTGGCCTCCTTGCCGCCGCGCGGGTAAACGGGCGTGATCTCTTCCTGGAATTTCGCGCGGGCGGCTTCGGCACGCTGGTGCGAGAGCAACGCGAAACGATCCTGGTCGTCGCGCGAGAGTCGCCAGTCGCGCGCGAGCAACTCGGCCGTCTGGCCCATGCCGAGCCCGCAGACGGGGTCGGTGAGGCCGAGCAGGAGCGCGACGCGCGGGGCGAACAGGTCGGACGGACGGAAGGCGGCGAACGCGCTAAGCTTCTGGCCGAACGTCTTCGCCTTGGAAAGCGCGGCGAATTTTTTGACGGCCTGCTCGTTGTAGATGAGCGGGTAGTTGCTCATGCTCTCGGCCCCGCCGACGAGGAAGATGTCGCCGCGGCCCGCGTGGAGCTTGTCGGACGCCTGCGTAATCGCCTCGAAGCCGGAGGCGCAGTTGCGCGAGACGGTGATGGCCGGCACGGACTCGGGCACGCCGGCACGGAGCGCGATGACGCGCGCGACGTTGGCGGCATCGACGGGATTGCCCACGCAGCCGAAGACGACCTCGTCGATAAGCGCGGGGTCGAGGCCGGTGCGCGCGAGCACGGCGGCGGCGGCGGTGCGGCCGAGGTCTGCGGCATCGCTAGCCGCGAGCGTAGTGCCCATCCGGGCAAAGGGCGTGCGGACGCCATCGACGATGTAGAGCGGTTCTTTCATGGTTTGGCTCCGGCGAATTGGCCCGACGCGGGCGCGGCGCCGGCCCGGGGGCGGTTGTCGACGACCTTCTGCTCCTTGAGAGCGACGCCGACCTTCTGCAGCGTCTTGATCTCGTCCTCGGAGTGGAAGACCACGCGGTTGGGCCGGATCTCGAAGTGCGACTGGAGCTGGTTGGTGATCGTGGCGAGGACATTGGCCTCCGGCGTGTCGCCGGAACGGGAGACGTGCAGGACGATCTCGTCGATCTCGAGCGGGTCGTTGTTGGCCTTGCGCAGCTCGATCTGCCAGGAACCGACGCCGCGGACATCGTCGAGGACGTGTTCGAGCTCGTTAAAGTCGATGATGGTGCCCTTGACCTTCTGGAAACGCATCGCGCGGAAGTCCGAGACGCGGGAAATCTTGCCCATCAGCCGCGGCATGCGGCGCCCGCAGCAGGAACACGGCTCGTAAGTCAGGCCGTTTTCGATGAAATCGCCCGTGCGGTAGCGCAGCACGACCGTGCCGCGCTGCTCGAGCGGGGTCCACACGATCTCGCCGCCGTGACCGTCGGGCTGGACGGTGCCGTTCTCGGGATCGATCACCTCGAAGATGCCCATGTCGGGGTAGAGATGGTAGCCGGGCGGCGGGTCCCCGGGGTTGAACGGACACTCGGTGAAGGCCAGCTTGGACTCGGTGAAGCCGTAGGTCGCGCCGACCTTGACGCCGGGCGAGCCGAGCTGCGTGCAGAGCTCGGCGAGTTTGCGGCGCATGCCCTCGGGCACCTTCTCGCCGCCGAGACAGATGCCGTGGATGCCCTCCAGCCGAAGCTTTTCCTCCACCGCCTGCGTGAGGACGTGGTAGAGGAACGTGGGCATGGCGGCCAGCACCGTGGGCTTGAGCTTCTGGATGGCGCGCAAGTTTCCCTCGGTGCCCATGACCTTGCCGCCGCCGGTGGAGAGGCAGAAAATGTTATTATTGATCCCCGAGTAATACATATACCAGAACGCGAGGTGCGGGGCGAAGGGGAACATGTTCAGCATGCGGTCTTCGCGCGTGGTGTTGCCGATGTCGGCGACGCGGCCGCTGCCGAGGCCGAGGTTGCGGATGTCGTGCTGCGTGTAGAGGAAGGCGACGGGCTCGGTCGAGCGGCCCGTGGTGCTCGTCATGAAAATTGGGCGCCATTCGCGGTCGAGCTCCTCCTTCACGCGGGCGGGCCCGCGCCACAAGGAGCGGAGGACCACTGACGGCCGGCGGGCCTGCACCTTTGGGTCGGGGATAAGGGCGAACTCGAGCGATTTGCGGGGATTGTCCGGCGTGGGCAGCAAGTCCTCCTTGCGGGTGAAGGGCAGCTGGCGCAGGTCGTCGATGCTGCGGAAATCAGCGGCGGTCAGCCCGTGCGCGGCGAAGACCTTCTGATAGTGCTTGGAGAACGGCAGCACGCAGTCCCGCAGGTAGCAGTGGAGCTTCTCCCCCTGCAGCCGGCGCACCGTGTCCCGTTCCAGGCTGTGCCAGCGTTTCGTCAGGAGGGCGGATGACATGAGCGGACCCGGTGCAGTTCGTTGTGTTCGCCCTGGAAGGAGGCCGGGGACGTTGTGTGAGGTGAATAAACTCCAGCACATGAGTCTTATCAAGGGAACTTTCGCTTGCTGAGAGCCACGCCTCAGATCAGAAGCTGAACCAGCGATTCGCCATCTTCCGTTCTTATTCATGCCCGAATCCTGGAAAACGCGCGTGCTGCGCTGGAAATTTAACTGGTATCCCGCCTACCGGCGCACCGGCGCGCGGATCGTCTACCTCTCCGAGGACCTGATGGAAGCCCGAGTGCGGCTGCCCCTGAACCGGGCGACCCGCAACGTCCACGGCGGGATTTTCGGCGGCGCGATGTATGCCGCGGTCGACCCCCTGCAGGCCATCATGCTCGCGACCCATCTCGGCCCCGATTATCTCGTGTGGACGAAAACCGCCAAAATCGAATTCCGCCGGCAGGCCCGGAGCGATCTCCTCGCGCACGCACGCATCCATCGCTCTGAACTGGAGGAGATCCGCACCGCCCTGACGCGGGAATCGAAACTCGACCGGGATTTTCAGCTCTCTTTTGCCGACACCGGCGGCCATACCGTGGCTCATTTCACCCTCACCATCCACATCCGCCGCCGCCAGGCACACGAAGCCCCCATGCACGAAGTTGTCTTTCAATGAAACGCCTCACCGGAAAAACCATCCTGATTACCGGCGCCAGCCGCGGTATCGGCCGGGCCATCGCCCTCGCCGCCGCCCGGGAGGGCGCCAACATCGTCATCGCCGCCAAGACAGCCGAGCCGCACGCCAAGCTTCCCGGCACCATCCACACCGTGGCTGACGAGGTGCGTGCGCTCGGCGCGCAGGCCTTGCCGCTGCAGGTCGACGTGCGCGATGAATTCCAAGTCAACGACCTGATGGCCGCGGTCGGCAAATCCTTCGGCCGTCTCGACGCGTTAATCAATAATGCGGGCGCCATCAGCCTCACCAATGTGGAGAATACGCCGGTGAAGCGCTACGACCTCATGCAGCAGGTGAACGCCCGCGCGGTATTCATCTGCGTCAAGGCCGCGCTGCTGCTGCTCCGCCAGGCGGGTGGCGCGCACGTCATCAGTCTGTCCCCGCCGCTCAACCTTGCTCCGCAGTGGCTCGCGCCTCACGCGCCCTACACCCTTTCGAAATACGGCATGACCCTCCTCTCGCTCGGCATGGCCGGGGAATTTGCCCGGGACAAAATCTCCGTCACCACCCTGTGGCCCCGCACCACCATCGCCACCGCCGCCATCGAGTTCGCTGTCGGCGGTCCGGCCCTTCTGCCCCGTTGCCGCACGCCCGACATCATGGCCGACGCCGCCCTGGAAATCCTGGCAACGACCGACGGCGCCCTCAACGGCCGCACCCTCATTGACGAGGAACTGCTCCGCTCGCGCGGCTGGACGGACTTCCGTCGCTACGCCGTTGACCACGCCCACGCCGACCGGCCGTTCCCCGATCTCTTTATCGATCCCTGAGCCGCCCGCTAGCCCAAGCCACCTGCCACCTCAGACGATCCCGCGCTCAATCCACTGGTGTTCGCCGGCGATCACCTGCTGGGCGAGGTCGTAGCCGTGCTGGTCGGCGTTGTGGCCGACACCGCGGAAATTCTGCTCGATACGGATCAGTGCCTGCGCGCAGAAATCATCGACCAGCATGAAGATCTTCGCCTCCGGCTCGCCATCCTTCAGCAGCTTCTGCGCATAGACGCACGCCGCCGCGATGGCGAAAAGGTCGGCGCCGATGTCGGCGAGGCGCCCGAGCAGCACCTGCCGTTTCTCCAGCTGCACGCCGAACCGGACCATCTGGTGGAACAGCGTCCGGGCCAACCGGCGCGACCGCCGGGCAACTTTCTCCAGATAGCCCGCCAGATGCGGATGCATGTCCGCTGGCGCGGCGCCGCCGAAGGTCAACCATTGCCGCGGATACCACCATGCGTAGAACCCGGCGGCCCGCAGGGCGCTGCCCAAGCGTTCGCGCCAGGGGCGCTCGGTGTTGAGCGCGATGCCCGCGATGCGAAGGTGCGGGTCGAGCGCTTCGCGCATGATGAACAGGCGCATGATCTCTGAAGATCCCTCGAAGATGGTCGTCACGCGGTTGTCGCGCATCAGACGCTCGACCGGGTAAGGTTTCTCGCCGCGGGCGGTGAGCGACTGCTCGGTCTCGTAGCCTCGGCCGCCGCGGATCTGCATGATGTCGTCGAGGCACATCCAGGCCTTCTCGGTGCCCCACAGCTTGCACATGGCGGCTTCGAGGCGGATGTCGGCTTTCTTGTCGCGGTCGACAATGCGCGAGGTGGCGAGGAGCATGGCCTCCATCGCGAAGGCGTGGGCGGCGATGCGGCGGATTTTCTCGGCCACGGCCGCGTGCTGGCCGATGGGCACGCCCCACTGGATGCGCACCTTGCCCCACTCGCGGGCGATCTGCAGCGAGCGCTTGGCCACGCCGATGCTGGCGGCGGGAATGGAGAGCCGGCCGGCGTTGAGCGTGGTCAGCGCGACCTTCAGGCCGCGGCCCTCGCCGCCGACGATGTGGGCGCGCGGCACGCGGACGTTGGTGAAGCGCAGCACGCCGTTGTAGATCGCGCGGTGGCCCATGAACTGGCTGCGGCACACAACCTCGACGCCGGGCGACTTCGCTTCGACGACAAAGGCGGTGATCTGCGTGCGCGGCTTGCCGTCGACGAGCTTCGGCGGCGTCTGCGCAGCGACGATGAGCAGGCCGGCGCGCGTGCCGTTGGAGCACCAGAGTTTTTCGCCGTTGAGCAGGAAGGCCGAGCCGTCCTCGGTCGGGGTGGCTTTCGTAGTCATGCGCGCTGGATCAGAACCGACGCCGGCCTCCGTCAGCGCGAACGCCGAGACTTCGCCGCCCGCGACGCGGGGCAGGAAATTCTGCTTCTGCTCCTCGGTGCCGAACAGCATCAACGGCTGCGGCACGCCGACTGACTGGTGGATCGAGAGGTGCGCAAAGGTGTTGGCGCAATGGCTGGCGATGAGCTGGCAGGCGCGGCAGTAGGTCGTCTGCGAAAAACCCAGCCCGCCGTATTGCTGGGGGACCTTGATGCCGTAGCAGCCGAGCTTCGCGAGGCCCGCCATCACGTCGTCGGGGATTTCTCCAGTGCGGTCGATGAGGTCGCCGTCGACCTTCGCGCGCAGGAAGGCCGCGAGGTCGGCGAGGAACTTGTCCGCGCGAACCTTCTCCGCCGCATCGCCGTCGGTGAGCGGGTGCAGCTTTTCCGGCCGCCAGCGTCCCATGAACAGGTGGGCGACGAAGCTCAGGTCGTCGTGCGACTCGCGCGCGGCCTCGGTGACCTGCAGCGCGGCGCGCTGGCCTTCGTTCATCTTCGACATGTCGATGACGGACTTGTTTTCGTCCGCAGGAGTGGGCCGGGGTGGGAGTTCTATGGCGGTGGACATGGACGGACGGAGGGCGTTGGGTTTGGCGCAGTTAACTCCCCGCCGGGGTGCCCGTCAATGGACCTCCGCCGGCCAGCCCAGCTAACACTTCCCGCACTTGCCGCCGTGAGAATTGTTAATTCCGCCGCCGGGCTTGCATTGGCCGCGAAGTGTGGCACCTTGCCCCTCCCGTTCTTTGACCCGCGCCCGCCGCGGTCCCGCCGACAGACCCATTTTCATTTTTTGGGGGTGTTCCGGATTCGACCCTGGGTTGGAGCGCGACGCTGCCGGTCGAGAGCCGAAGGCCTCTCGCTAATCCCCCTTCGAAAAAACAAACGGCACCAACGAAGTAATGCCCCTGGCTGCTTAAACACGCAGCCACGTTCCGCCCGCGACTCCTGCTAGCGGAACGGAACGTCGACAGCAGGAATAGCAGTGACGGCCGTCGTGACGTCACTGCCGTATCTTCAACCACGGCTGGCCGAGGGATGCGCGCGTGGCTTAGTGCTCCCGAGGCGAGAACCAACAAGACACTACACCGGTAGATGCGGCGCGTGAAGGCCCGGGGCACAGGGGTTCAACTCCCCTCACCTCCACCATTTTTCAGTTTAATCAGAAATTCAGACTGTCCTAATCCAGTTCCGCCGCTTTGATGCTTCTCCGAGCATCATGATTTCCAATGCGGAGCATAGCGACAACGCCCTGTTGCACGAATTCTTTGCCCGTTCCGCTGCGTGTCACCCCCAGCGCATGGCAGTCGAAGTCCCGCCGGGGCCCGGTCGCGCGCAAGCGAAGAAAACCACTTACGCTGAACTGGATCGCTGGTCCGACGCTCTGGCGCGGCAACTTCGCACTCATGTTCGCGGCGAATGCGTCGTCGCGATCCTTCTGCCGCGCCGCGGCGCAAACCTCTACGCGGCGCAATTGGCCGTGCTCAAATCCGGCGCGGCCTACACCTGCGTCGACCAAGCATATCCCGACGAGCGAATCGGCTCCATCATCGAGGATGCCGCGCCCGTCGCCTTGCTGACGGACTCGACGGGCCTCGCGCGCGCGGCGGCTTTCCACTGGGGCAAGGTGCCCCTCGTGCGTGTCGACGAAACGCCGGAGCCGGCCGACGCCGCGCCGTCGACGGAGGGGCCGGCGTGGCTGTCTCCCGCGAGTCTCGCGTATGTCATCTACACTTCGGGCACCACGGGCCGGCCAAAGGGCGTGCTCATCGAACACCGGAGCATCGCTAATCTGGTCGCGGCTGACCGCGACGAATTTCAACTGAGTCCGGCCGACCGCGTCGTGCAGGGCTCGTCGCCCGCGTATGATTCGTCCCTCGAGGAAACCTGGCTGGCATTCGCGGCGGGCGCGACCCTGGTTGTAATGGACGACGACGCGGTGCGCTCCGGTCCCGATCTCGTCGACTGGTTGCGCCGCGAACGCGTGACGGTATTTTGTCCGCCGCCGACGCTGCTGCGCGCCACCGGTTGCCAGAACCCCACGCGCGAGTTGCCCGACCTGCGCCTGCTCTATGTCGGCGGTGAACCGCTGCCACAGGAAATCGCCGACCGCTGGGCGCCGGGCCGGTTACTGGTCAATGGCTACGGCCCGACGGAGTGCACGGTGACCGCCTTGCGCGGCGCGATCCATGCCGGTGAACCGGTCCACATCGGCCGACCCACTCGTGGACTGCAAGCGTGGGTGCTCGACGACTCGCTCGAACCGGTCGCCATCGGACAAGTGGGCGAGCTGTGCCTCGGCGGCGTGGGGCTGGCCCGCGCCTATTGGCGGCGGCCCGAGCTGACGGCGGAAAAATTTATCGCGCACCCGCGACTCGGGCGGCTCTACCGCACGGGCGATCTCGCACACCGCGACGGCAACGGATTATTTTTTCACCACGGCCGGAACGACGCACAGGTGAAGGTGCGCGGCCACCGCATCGAGCTGGAGGAAATCGAAGCACAGCTGGCGTTGTGCCCCGGCGTGCGCGCCGCCGCCTGCCGCGTGCAGGGCGACGCGCGGCACGCCGCGCTGGTGGCGTTCATCGTGCCGCAATCGCCCGCGGAGCCACCGCCCGCCGGCGCCTTGCGCGCGCATCTCGCCGTCCGGCTGCCCGACTACATGGTGCCCACAAAATTCAGCTGGCTGCGTGAACTGCCGACGACCACAGGCGGTAAACTCAGCCGTGCCGCGCTGCCGCGGATCGACGATGCGGAAAATCCCCCCCCACCCGGTGCCATTGCGCCACGCAATCCCGCGGAGGCGTGGCTCGCGGCCGCGTTCGCCGAGGTGCTGCACCGCAAGCAGCCGGTGTCAGTGACGGACGATTTTTTCCAAGATCTCGGCGGCGATTCCCTCACCGCGGCAGAACTGATCACACTGCTGCGCGAGAATCCGACCACCGCGTCCCTAGCGGTGCGTGATCTCTACGAAGCGCGCACGGTGGCCGGGCTAGTGCCACGCGCGGTGACCCCTGCCTTTTCCCCCTCCGGCAAACCCGTGGCGGTGCCGCGCTCCGATGGCGCTCCGCGCTGGCACCCCGCGCTGGCCACGACGGTGCAGCTCGCAGCGCTGGCGGCGATCTTCGCTCCGCTTGCGGTGCTCGGTTATTATTTCGGGGTGGCCGGGCCCATCGCGCTCGCCCGCCAGCTGGGCCTAGGCGGATTGGTGATGGCGGCGCCGATTCTCGCGGCGCTCTCCTATGGGCTCTACTTGCTCCTCTCGGTGAGCGCCGCCGTCACCACGAAATGGCTGCTCATCGGGCGTTATCGCGCGGGCCGCACTGCGGTCTGGAGCGCGCCGTATCTGCGCGGCTGGATGGTGGAGCGGGTCGTGCGGTTGGTGCCTTGGTCGGCGGTGGCCGGCACTGAAGTGCAGCTTGCGATTTTGCGCCTGCTCGGCGCGCGCATCGGCGCGCGCGTGCATCTCGACCGGGGTATAGATCTTTATCAGGGCGGCTGGGATCTGCTCGTCATCGGCAACGATGTCTCGATCGGACGTGATGTCACCTTGCGACTTGTTGAACTTGAGGCGGGAGACCGAGTTATCGGCCCCATCACGATCGGCGATGGGGCGACACTCGAAGCGCGCGCGGGACTCGGGCCGGACACGACGCTGGAAGCCGGCGCTTACTTGAGGAGCTGGTCTTCGCTGCCGGCGGGCGGGCGCATCCCCGCGCAAGAGTGTTGGTCGGGCATCCCCGCGAGCCCGGCCGGAGCGGCGCCGCTGCCGCCGATGGTGCCCACCGCCGCCGAGGTGTTGTCACCCTGGCAATACGCGCGGAGTTTTTTGTGGCTGCGCACGGGCATCGATACATGCCTCGCGCTGCCCGTGGCGGTGCTGGGCGGATTTGCGGTCAATGCGCTGGGACTGCAGGTGCAAGACATGGTCGGATTGGTTCTTACGCCGACGGCGAACCCGACGGCGATCCTCCTCGCGCTGGCGACGGTGGTGATGGTGCTGCCGCTGAGTCTCGTGGCGAAAGCGGCGGTGATCCGCTTGCTCGACCGCGTGCCCGAGGGAACCGCGAGCCGGTGGAGCCACACTTACCTTCGCGCGTGGCTGAAGATCGGTCTCGTCGAAGCGGCCGGTGACTGGCTGGCTGGCACGCTTTTCTGGCCGGCGTGGTTGCGCCTCGCCGGGATGAAGGTCGGATGCGGCTGCGAGATCAGCACGATCATGGACGTCGTGCCCGAGCACCTCGAGATCAGGGGGGAAACTTTTTTTGCCGACGGCATCTACCTGGGCGGGCCGCTCGTCCACCGGGGCGTCGTGGTCTTTGCGCGAACACGGCTTGGGCGAAATAATTTCCTGGGCAACCACGTCGTCATTCCCGCCGGGCAACAATTGCCCGACAATATTCTGCTCGGCGTGTGCACGGTTGCGGACGACCGCACGATGGAGGCCGGCAGTTCCTGGTTCGGCCATCCGCCGATGCGGCTGCCACGTCGCGAAATCGTCGCGATGGACCGGAGCCTGACGCACGCGCCTTCTGCAATCCGCTACTGGAACCGGGTCTTCTGGGAAGCGTTGCGTTTTGCCCTGCCCGCCGTGCCGGCCTTGACTGCGGAAATTTGGTTCAGCGGCGTGATCCTCGGCCAGGCGCGCCTGACGGGGCCTGTTTTTTTCTGGATGTTCCTGCCGGCGTTGACGGCGGGGCTCGGCTTCACGCTGTGCCTGCTGCTCGTCGCACTGAAATGGCTGCTGCTCGGCCGCGTGCGCCCCGGACAACACGCGTTCTGGTCCTGTTGGTGCAGCCGCTGGGATTTTCTCTATGTCGCGTGGGAGCACCTTGCGCGGCCGCTGCTTACGCCGTTCAGCGGCACGCTGTTGCTTAACTGGTATCTGCGCGCGATGGGCATGAGCATCGGGCGCGGCGTGGTGCTGGGGCCGGGCTTCACGCAAGTGGTCGACCCCGACATGATCACCATCGAGGACGGCGCGACGGTGAACGCGCTGTTCCAAGTCCACACCTTCGAGGATCGCGTGCTCAAGATCGACCGGGCGCACATCGGCGCCGGCGCGACGCTGGGCATGGCTTGTGTGCCGCTCTATGGCGCACGGATCGGCGCCGGCACCGTCGTCGCGGCGCACAGCGTGATCATGAAGCGCGAACACCTCCTCGCAGGCCAGCGCTACGAAGGCGCCCCGACAAGCCCGTGTCCGGCGGCGCGCGCCTTCTCCGACATGCCAGTTCAACTCGGTCGTCCAACTTTCCGCTGACACGATCCCTCGTGTTCGATGCCGCTTAGCCAGCGCAGGTAGGCAATCCCCAGCAATAACATGATTGCGTAGATGACTCCGGCTAGATGCGCGGATGTCGCCACGTGAATTTCTGGATCGTCAAAGCGGATCATCCCCCCGCTGGAGCCTTTCCCAATCGCCGACATAAAAACGAGCTCACCGAGATAAACAAAGAGGACGGCCGGCCAAAACCAGCCAGTCCGGTTTTGCTGCCAGCGCTGGCCGATCAGGTAGAGCAGCAGGCCGTGATTAACCGCACTCAATCCACCAAATCGGAGCAGAGTCGGGTCGTAACAAAAGAGGCAGGACGAAATGAAAACGGGCAGAGCAATAAGCGAGAGACGAGCCAGCGCCGGTTGGGCGGACTCAAGGAGCCAGCCCAGAATGAGAAACAGTCCCGTATCGATCGCAAAATGGGGCCAGCCAAAATGCACGAGGTGTCCCGTCCACAGCCGCCACCATTCTCCGTGTGCGATGGCCGTGCGATCATAGAACAGCAGCCCGCGCCATTCGTCTTGGCATTGAATGAGCGTGGCGAGCAACGCCCCCGCGATGAACGCCCACGGCATTTTACGGCGCAGTGGATTGTGTCCATTCATGACAGTCGGCGGAAAATGATACGGGCCAAGATAAGCAGGCTTAGCGCACCGCAAAACCAGAGGCTCGGGGCGCCGCCGCCGCCGCCGCCGGACGGAGCGGGAGTCGGAGTCGGCGTGGGGGTGGGCGTGGGGATGGGCGGCGGGATGACTGCCGCTTGGGTTAGCGCCAGCGTGGTCACACCACCCGAAGGTGTGACTTTGCGGATCGCCGCATTGCCGGTGTCCGCGACGTAGACATTGCCGCTGCCATCGAGGGCGACGGCTTGGGGCTGGTTAAAGAAGGCGTCCATGCCCGTGCCGTCCTTCAATCCGGCAATGGTGGGGAGACCGGCGAGGGTGGTCACCGCGCCTGCGGGCGTGATCTTGCGGATGGTCGAGTTGCCGGTATCCGCAACATAGAGGTTGCCGGAGGCATCGACGGCCAAGCCGCCCGGCCGGTTGAACAAGGCGACATTGCCGCTGCCATCCACCATACCACTGACACCGGCGAGACCGGCCAGGGTGGTGACAACCCCGCCGGGAGTGATTTTGCGGATCGTGTTGTTGGTGGTATCGGCAATATAGACATTGCCGCTGCCGTCCGCGGCTGCGCCCGTGGGAAAATTGAATCGCGCGGCGGCACCGGTGCCGTCGGCGGTGCCGGCCTGGCCGGCACTGCCGGCGAAGGTGGTGACCACTGCGGCGGGGCTGATCCGACGGACCGTGTGGTTCATCGAATCGGCAACATAAAATGAGCCGCCGGAATTCTGCGCGAGGCCAACGGGGGCGGAGAAGGTGGCGGCGGTGCCGGCGCCATCGGTGTTGCCGCGATTGGTGGCTGAGCCCGCGAACGTGGTGACGGTTCCGGCGGCGGTGATGCGGCGCAACGTGGAGTTGGCCGTGTCGGCCACCGTAACCGTGCCGTCGGTCGCGACGGTGATCCCGCCCGGCTGGTTGAAACGCGCGGCGGCCCCCGTGCCATCGGCGGATCCCGCGGTATTGGCGGTGCCCGCCAACAGGGTGATCTCGCCAGGGGTGGACACCTTCTGGACGGTCTGGGTGGAAGAGTCGCATACGTAGAGAATGCCCGAACCATCCACCGTGAGTGCCACGGGCCGGGGGAAAAAGGCCGCGGCTACTGTCAACGTAGCGGCATTGCTCGTGGAGATGCCGCCGCTGGAGGTGGCGACATAACGATACCTGGATCCGTTCAGCGCCGAGGTCGCCCCAGTAATGGTCAACGCACTCGTGGTCACTCCGCTGTAGGTGCCATTATTGGCTAAGTTGGTCCAAGTGGCGCCGCTATCCGCAGAGACCTGCCATTGGAAGCTGCCACTGGCGCCAGCCACGGAATATATCACATCATGCCCTGTCGTGACCGTTTGATTTATTAACGGACTCGAGAGAATCGTCAGCGTCGCTGTGCTGCTGGTCACCGAACCAACGCTATTGGTGACCCGAACCGAGTATGAGCCCGCGTTGGCTGCCTGCACATTGTCTAAGGCCAGTGAAGCTCCGGCCGCACCCCCGATGGGCGAACTGCCAAGAAACCACTGGTAGCTGAGGGAGCGGCCGATGGCCTCCACGGTAAAGCTGGCGCTACCGCCCGGCGTGGCGGTTTGGCTGACTGGCTGACTGGTGATAATGGGCGGAGCATTATCACCGGGGGTGAATGAGAGATTGAGATTGAGCGATCCCGAGTCGCCATCAAAGCCGTCGACAGCGAAATAATAGGTTGTCCCGCCCATGGTATTAAAAGTGACGGTGCTGTATTGGATCACTCCAGGATTTACGTCGTCGTTGGACGCAATGGCCGTGAGTGCAGAGAGTGCCGGACCAGTGTAGACCCCCAGTGTCGTGTCAAATATGCTCCCTTTCGTATCCAAAATGATACTGCCGTCAGAAGGGGCTGTAAATTTCCACCAGACCGAACGCCCGCCCGAATTCCCGGCATGGCTCGGCTCGCCGGTTTCCTTAGAAGCATTCGTGTTGTATCCAGTCGCTGCAGTGGGAATGTTGCTGAGCGTAAAGGTCGCAGCGTTGGCAAAATTGTCGTTAGCAGGTCTCCCAGGTGGTCCGTAAAGTTTCTGGGCCCCGGCAATGTCATCGCTGGTAGGCGCATCGATGTCGCCAATATGACTGTTCATAATTGCGGCAATCGTTTGGACGGGAACAGCCTCATCGGGGTGGTCCAAACCCAACGTGTGGCCCAGTTCGTGAATGGCGACACGCTGGATATCGATTCGCCCCGTCCGGCGCGGGCCACGATAGGAATCCCAAGTCCAAGCCGTGTTAAAGATGGTGTCCGCTTCCAGCCGTTCGTTGCCGCTTCGCCAGGTGGTGGTGACCGCCAGCGTATTGGCATCAAATGCCCTGCCGAAAACCGTGCTGGCGAACGCAAGCTCGTTGATATTGTTGCCGTCGCCGGGTGAGCCGGGGGCCCCGATTTGCGGCTGAAACTGCATGGCGCCGATCAATCCATTCCATATCTGCGTCGCCGTTTGGACACTAGCGCTGTAATCGCTGCCGTCGCTCAAGGTCGGGCTACTCCCAAGCATGATCCGCACCGTTACTGGGCCCGAGGGCCATTTTACCGGCAGTCCCGTGCGAGTATTGATGATGAAACTGAAGCCCAGACCGAGCGAGGCCAGCACTAGGGCCCCCGCAATGCGATTCCAGGCTCTCATGCTAGTTTTGCACCCTGTCGTGGCGCATCGCTTGAATCCGCTTTACGAAATCAGCGGGCGACAGTGACTGCAGTCCGGTTCGAGCGGCCTGTGCTGCGGGGATTTTCCGGGACATGGGCAGGGATACCTCCTTTTCGTCAAAGAGAGGGACCCCATTGCTGCGCGCAATGTATCTGCGACCGCTGTCTGAATCCCGCATGATCGGATAGCGGCCGTGCATGATGGCCACCAGTGGACAGAATTGCTGCCCGTTGCCATGCACGAAGAGAATGTCCTCATCCCCGACCTTGAACCGGGGAACGCCTTCCACGACCAGCTCTTCGTCACCCATCTTGCCGCCGAGCATTTCCAGCACGAGAGGCTGCGGCGGTGTGCCCGCGATGACTTCCTTTACCTCGAGCTCGACACGGGTAAAAATATGCCGCTGTCCCGGGCTTGTCCGCCACTCCGACGCCACCGACTTGACCACCACCCTCACGATATAATCCGCCTGATTGACCAGCTCCAGGAAATCGGGCGGCACCACGGAGGTGGCGGGCGCGTTGGTGCCGACGGCCAGAGCACTGATGCCCAGGATCAGGCCGCGCCACCAGAGGAAACCGCGAAGTAAACAAGAAAATGCCACTCGCTTCGTTGGCGTGATGATTTTGCTCATGGATTCTCCTAAGCCGGAGGATGAGACAAACGGACATTCTCGGAAGCTGATGGTTCCGATGTTACCCGAGCCCATGCTTGGCCCTGCCTGTTGCTCCTGTTTCATCTCTGATACGATATAATTTTTCTAATGAATGACCCTCGCAAACACAAGTATGATATGCCTCTTGGCAGTCGCTCCCGCCACCCACGGCTTGCAACTTGACGGTTTTCCGACTGTAATGTCTCCAGCCCAACTCCGCCGGTGATCATGAACTTCAAATCGCGCGTGCTATTGTTCACCTTCCTGCTTTGGAGTGCAGGCCTGTTCGGCCGGACTGAACCGATTGCTTCGCCCGCGCCGGCATCCTCGGTCGTCCAGAACCCTACGACCACGTCCGACGATTCTGTCGGCCCGATCCTGCTGCGGGATGAGAGCACCGAGCAGGTGCTGGCCCTGTTGGAACGCTGGACGGGGAAGACCATCCTCCGGCCCCAAGCCCTGCCCGCCGCTACCTTTACGCTGACACTTAAGGGCAGTGTGACCAAGGCGGAGGCGATCCGCGCCCTCGAGACCCTGCTCAATTTGAATGGTATTGCCGTTACTCCGCTAGACGAAAAATTCTCCAAGGTGACGGCCCTCGCGACGGCCAGATCGGAAGCCCCTGAATTAATCGATGGCTCCACCCTGTCACTCCCGCCTACCGGCAGGTTCGCCAGCAAGATTTTCCAGCTCAATTTTCTCCGGGTGGGAGAGTTCATCCCGCAGATCGCCGGTTTGCTCAATCCCGGGGCCGGCAGCCCTCCGGTCGTTTTCGAGAAGGCCAATGCCGCCCTCATCACCGACTCCGTGAGCAACCTGCAGCGCATTGAGACCCTCGTGGCCCGGCTCGACCAACCGCAACTGGGCGGCATGCAGGCTAAATTCTACACGCTGCATTTCGCCAAGGCCAGCGACGTGGTCAACAAGATGCACGCCATCCTGTCCGGTTCGCTCCAAAGCCAGTTGGGCACCGCCACCACCTACAATGCCGATGACCGCACCAACCAGCTTGTGCTCATCTCCGATTCGCGGCAGCATCCATTCTTTGACGACCTGATCGCCCGGCTCGACGTCAAGTCCGACCCCAATACGCGCAACGACGTCATTTACCTCAAGCATGCCGCTGCAAAGGATGTCGCTTCCATTCTCAGCCAGTTGGTCACCGGACAGAACAATGCGGCCAAGGCCACCGGCCAGGCTGAGTCTGCGCGCGCCCCGGTTGCGCCACCAGCCACAGTTGTCACTCAGGGTCCCGGCAATAGTATCACCACGACCACCGTTCCGGCTGCGCTCGGCTTGGCCCTCGAGCCCACCAGCCAGTTCAGCTCATTGCTCACCATCCTGCCCGAGGAACGCAGCAATTCCATCGTCGTCTCCGGCACGGTCGACGATCTGCGCCTTATCGGCGAACTTGTCGCCAAGATCGACATCCTCCTCGCGCAGGTGCGCATCGAGGTCGTGATTGCGGAGGTCACCCTGGATGACAACGCCACCTCCGGCATCAGCGCGTTGGGCCTCAAGATCGAGGGCAACAAACTCGTCGGCTTCACGGGCGCCGGCGCCGGCTTTAGCGTGACCAACGGCGTCATTACCCGGCCCGGGCCACTCGACCTCGCCGCCCAGATTTCCCTCGCCACCACTCCGCGCAAGTCCAACGCCAACATTCTGTCCGTCCCCAACATCATCACCACCCACAATAAGGAGGGAAAGATTTTCGTCGGCGAGCAGCGTCCCGTCATCAGCAGCTACCTCAACGATACCGTGGCCACCGGTGCCACCGGCACCGGCTACCGCTCCACCGTTTCGTCCAAAGACATTGGCATCCAGCTCTCCGTCAAGCCGCTCATCGGCTCCGATGGCTCCGTGCAACTGGAGATCAAGCAGGAGGTCAACGATATCCTCGGCGACATCACCATCGACGGAAATCCCCAGCCGCGCATCGGCCGGCGCTCCACCGAGTCCTTTGTCAGCGTGAAGAGCGGCGAAACCATCGTGCTCGGCGGGTTGCAACGCACTTCGCAGTCCCGCAGCACCAGCCGCCTTGGGCCCATCCCCCTCATCGGCGATTTGCTCGGCTCCCGCTCCCAGGGCAAAACCCGCACTGATCTTGTTTTCTTTCTCCGCCCGACCGTCCTGACCAATACGCCCGCGGACAACATTGGGGCGCTGCAGCAGGTCGAGCAATTCCCCAAGGAACAGCGCGAGAAAATCAAGCAGACTCTCGCTCCCATCAAGGGATCCTGATCATGCCCGCCGCGCTGGTGCCACTGCCGCAGTTCCTGCAAGACTGGCCCGATGACGAGCGGCGCCGGTCTTTGCTCGAGGCCCCGCGCCTCAAACGCCTCGGCGTCTTTGCCCGGCTGCACGAGCTGGACGAGGACGCCGCCCTCGCCGAGCTGGCCCGGCGCGCGCGCCTACCCGTCGCCGCGGAACCTGTGGCGGACAAGCAGGCCCTTCCTCTTCTGCCTGCCCGGCTGGTGCACGACTATCAAATCGTGCCCATCGAAGCCCCAGCCGGGGAGTCCGACGCTCTGCATCTGGCCACGGCCTGGCCCCCCGACAACGATATGGCGGATTGGATCGCCACCTTCACCTCGCGCCCGCTCCGCTGGCATCTGGCGCCCCCCGACCGGATCCGACAACTCGTCATTGAAAATTACGGTGTCGGCTCTGGCAGCCTCGACGAAGCCAACGAGGGGATGGCCGCGCTGCTCCAGGAAGCCCCGCTGGCCGGCCTCGAAGCCGATGCCGACGCCGCCGTCGTGCGCTTTGTGAGCGACGTCATCTCGCAGGCCGTTGAGGACGGCGCGACCGACATTCACTTTGAGCCGCAGGAGGGGCAGCTGCGCATCCGCTACCGGGTGGACGGCCTGCTCGTGCCCGTGCCGGTGCCAGACAACCTCCTGCGCTTCCAGGATGCCATCATCTCCCGGCTGAAAATCATGGCCCGCCTGAACATCTCGGAGCGACGCCTCCCCCAGGACGGCCGCATCAACTTCAAGGGCGGGGACTCCACACTCGACATCCGTGTCTCCACCATCCCCACCATCTATGCCGAGAGCGTCAGTTTGCGCCTCCTCAACCAGAAGCGCGAGGCCTTTACCATGGAGCGGCTGGGCATGGGCGAGCAAGAACAGGCCGAGATCAACCGTGTCCTCACCTATCCCCACGGTATCGTGCTCGTCACCGGTCCCACCGGCTCGGGCAAGTCGACCTCGCTCAACGCCTTTTTGCGCAAGATCAATTCCACCGACCTGCGCATCGTCACCGTCGAGGACCCCATTGAATACGAAGTGCCCGGCGTCAACCAGATGCAGGTGCGCCCCGAAATCGGCCTCTCCTTCGCCAGCGCCCTGCGCCATGTGCTCCGGCAGGATCCCGACGTCATCATGGTCGGCGAAATCCGCGATCGCGAAACCGCCGATATCGCCATCCGCGCTTCACTCACCGGCCACCTCGTCTTTTCCACGCTGCACACCAACGACGCGCCCGGGGCCATCACCCGGCTCATCGACATGGGCATCGAGCCCTTCCTCGTCGCCTCCGCCATTGAGCTCATCATCGCCCAGCGGCTCGTCCGGCGGCTCTGTCCGCATTGCGCCCGCCTCGCTCCGGTCAATCCCCTCAAGCTGCGCGACACTCTGGCGGTCCTCGGTCTTGACCCGGCCGAGGCTGAGCGCACCTCTGAATTGCTGCAGCCGGTGGGGTGCAACCTCTGCCGGGGCACTGGCTATCGCGGCCGCATCGGCCTGTTTGAAATCCTCAAGCCCAGCGACAGCCTCCACGACCTGATTGTGAAACGCGAGTCCACCCGCACACTGGATAAGTGCGCCCGCGAGCACGGCATGCGCACACTGCAGCAGTCTGGTTGGGCGAAGATCAGGGCCGGTCACACCACCCTCGACGAAGTGCTCCGTGTGATCACCGTCATCTAGCACCGATTATGCCGCGCTACGCCTACACCGCCCGTGACCCCGCCGGCCAGACGGTGCGGGCCACCCTCGAGGCGCCCGGCCGCAAGGATGCGATGCGGCTGCTCGCCGCGCGCCGGCTGCAGGTGATCGAACTCACCGACCCCGACGCCGCAATCACGCGTGCGCCAATGGTGTTCCGCAATTTCTCCCCGCAGCAACGCCTGCCCTTCTTGCAGGCGCTCCACGAACTTACCGGCAGCGGCATGCCCGCCGGCGAGGCAGTGAGCCTGCTGCATCGGCGCTTGAAGGAGCCGCGCCTGCGGGCCCTGTGCGCCGGGCTCTGGGACCGGCTGAGCGAAGGTCTGCCTCTCTCCCGCGCGATGCAGGTGTTCCCCGAGGTCTTCGACCCCCAGACGGTGAACCTGATCGCCGCGGGCGAGGCGACTGGTAACCTGAAGGAAGTGCTGCTCCGCCTCATCCAGCATTTTCAGGAACAGAGGGAACTCCGCCAGAAGCTGACTGCCGCCCTCGCCTATCCGGCTTTCATCTGCGCGGTCGCCGTAGGCGTGATTCTCTTCTTCATGTTTTTCCTGCTGCCCCGCCTGCAGACGCTTCTCACCTCGCTCGGGGGCCAACTACCCCTCGCCACGCGGATTCTCGTCGGACTGTCCCATTTCCTGCTCAGCTACGGCCTGCTCGTGCTGGCCACCCTTGCTTTGGGCACGCTGCTCCTCTGGCAGTGGCGGCGCACCGAGGCGGGCCGAACCGCTACGGACGGCTGGCTGCAGCGTCTGCCCTTTGCCGGCGCCTTCATCATCCGATCCACCATCCACAATTTCAGCCAGACACTCGCTGTGCTGTTGGAAAACGGCGTCACCGCCGCCGAGGCTTTGCGCATGACGGAGCGCACCATCACCCACCGACCGCTGCAGCGAGCATTCCGCGATGCCACCGACCGCGTGCTGGAGGGTGAAAGCCTTTCCCGCGCGCTGGGCCGCACGGGCTGCTTCCCTGATCTGGTGCTCGACCGCCTCGCTGTCGGCGAAAGCACCGGCAACCTCGCCCCCAGTCTGCGGGATCTCGCTCGCACCTACGAACGGGAAATCGCGCGCCAACTGCAGTTCTTCACCACCGTCGTCTCGAGCGGGGTGCTGCTGTTCGCCTTTTCCTTCGTCGCGTTCATTGCCTACGCTATCGTCTCCGCTGTGTTCCAGATCAGCGCCAGCTTCAAGTTCTGAGTGCCGTCAGTGGGCGAGCTCGGCGGCGACCACCCGGAAGCTCGCGTTGAGCTGCGCCGGGTTCGCCCGGTCCACCACCAGGGAAAACTGATCCAGCCCCAGGTAAGGCGAGCGCTGCCCGAGCTGTTGATAGAAGCCCAGCAGCGCGGCCAGTTCGGCCCGGCGGAAATTCACCTGCGCCGTGTGAAACGCAAACTGGTCCGTGCGCACGGTGCTCTGCAGGCTGATATCCGCAGTCAAACCGGTCTTGGCCGCCAGCGCGGTGAGTTCCCCGACTAGGCGCGTGGCGTTGAGGGTTTTCGCTGGTTCCAGGCTCCGGATCGCCGCGGTCGCCCGGGCCGCGATGCCGGCGGCGTTTGCCCGCCACACCAGTTGGGCGGCCAGTTCGGCCCGCACGTTCCGCCACTCGTCCCATAAACGCTGGCCGCGCCCCAACAACTGCGCCATCCACAGCAGCAGGATCAACAGTGCAAAGGCAAGCAGGAGGCTCCTCTCCCGCAGACTACAGCGGAAATAAAGCGCCTTCATGGGCCCGTTTCCCCGTGTAACGACTCCGGCCGGAAGGAAACTGTGAGGATGAAGGACGTAACACCCTCGCGCGAACGCAGTTCACGCGTCTCGACTCCGTTCAGCTCCGGCCGGGCCCGCAAAGCGGATTCGTATTGACCCACGTCGGGGGCATTCCCCGTTTGTGCCTCGATTTCCAAACCATAGAGGCTTGTCGTGGTGGTTCGCAGGAACTGGATGGAGGCCGGGCGGCTCTGGTTGACCAGTGCCAGCATTTCAAACGGCATGAGCCGGCGCTGGGCCAGTTCCTCGATGCGCGTGCCCAGCGTCTGCGCGGTCTCGATTTTTCGCACTTCGGCGGCGTGCTGCTGCACGTCCTCCCGCTGCTTCTGCAGCGCGAAACTTCCCGCCAGCATCAACACCTCCAGCACAAGCGCCGCCGCCAGTCCGCCCGCGCAGACCTGTAAGCTGCGCCACAACCGCTGGCCTCGCCGGAGAATGACCCGGTGCTCCGTCAGGAATCCCTTGTCGCGCACATCCAGCGATCGCCCGGCTTCCGGATCAAGCACTGTGACGAGATCCGGCGCCCCCGCCGTGCCGGATAGTTCCAGCCTGATACGGCCTTGCTCACCCGCCCGCTGCACCCGGACGGCTCCGGTGAATTCCTGCACCACCGCCTCCGGCAGATTCGTGCGGTCACGCAATTCCCCGGCCAGTTTCCGGCCTTGCTCACCT
>JAHFTD010000038.1 GCA_023269565.1 Opitutaceae bacterium
GCTTGGTGTAGCCGGTGACCGTGGTGTAGGAATATGGCGGGCGACCGCTGATGTTGCCGCTGCCAAAGCCGCCGACGGCGGTGATTTGCCCCACCCCGGTGTTGACGGTGATGAACATCTGCCGGTCGCCGCCGATATCTGCCGTGGCATGCTGGTAGCTGAGCCCGCCGAACAGGGTGGCCCGGTCGGAGAGCTTGGTCTCGAACTTGCCGGTGTAATTCATGATGTCGGCTTTGTTCATCTGCGAATCGAAGCCGAGGATCTGGTTGTTCGCCTGCAAAGCCGGGATCAGGAAAGCCGGGCTGGCCGAGGTGGAATAGGCCGGATAAAGCTTCACCTCGCCCGGATAGCGTCCGGTCCAGCGGGTATCGAAGCTGTTGGTGTTGTTGCCGACGATCTCGAACTCAAACTCGGTGTTGCCCACCGTGTGCCTCATCGAGGCCTCCCAGGTCTCCTGGCGCTCGTTAAGGTCGATGTAAGCGGGGACCAGCTTGCGGTTGGCGGAGATCGGATTGAGGGCGCTCTGGTTGTAGATGGGAATGCCGGTCAGGTCCGAGTCGCCCCAGATGGTCGTGTCCTTGCTTCCATTGCGCAGCTCGTTGGCATAGCGGAAATGGAAGACCGGGGCGTTGGGCCGGGCGATCACCAGGTCGGCCCAAAGCTTGGCCCGATCCGTGTGGAGTTCCTCCGGCAGCCCGAGACTGGAAACCGGCAGCCACAGGTTGTTCAGCGGGAAGAATCCGCCGATGTCGTCGTAGAACGTGCGGAAGCGCTTGTAGCCGACCTCGAAGGTGGCCATCTCGTTCTTCGTGATGCGCAATTTGCCGAGATAATCCTCGGCCCCGGCCAAGGCGCGCCCGTCGAATTCCATGGCGGTGTCCTTGTTGATGTCGCGCGAGATGTGCAGCGCCTCGAGACCGTAGGAGCCGTTGTCAGGGCGCTGGAAGCGCTTGGCAAAGGAGGCCGGATTGCCGGTGACGTCGGCGGCCCGGCCCGAGATCTTGATATAGCTGTCGAACAGCGGGAAGGCGTCGAGCTGCTTCGGGGCAGTGTCCGCTTGGAGGCTGACTCCGCCCAGAAGGAGGGCAAGTGAGGCCAGCAGGCCGGCACCACGGGGGAGGGAAGAATTGATCGCGTTCATGTTAGGAGGTGGTTGCGGGGTTAGTAGCGCATGGCCTTGCTCGCGTTCGAGCCGTGGACGTCCTCGTGGCAGCCGGCGGACCAGCAGGTGCCGTTGATCAGGCGGGTGCGATGGTCCTCGCCCCCGGCGACAATCTTGCCGTCGCCGACGACTCCCCCGGCGATGGTGGACGGATGCTCGAGGTGGCAGCGCAGGCAGAGGTTGGCGTCGCGGGAGACCAGCATCTTCTGGTTCACGGAACCGTGCGGGTTGTGGCAGACGGTGCAGCCTTCGACCATGGCGTTGTGCTTGAAGAGGAACGGCCCCTTTTGCGCCGTGTGGCACTTGGTGCAGGTCTCGTTGGGGGTCTCCAGCTCCGCGCCGGTGCGCGCGACCACATGGCCCTTGTGGGGGTTGTGGCAGTCGCCGCAGGTCACCTGGCCGGCCAGCACCGGGTGCGCGTGCGGCAGGCTGAATTCGCCGCGCTTGTCGAGGTGGCACTGGAAGCAGGTCTCGGGCGACTTGGCGGGATTGATGATCGTGCCCTTGCCGCCGCCGGCCTTGACGTGGATCGAGCCCGCCCCGTGGCAGGACTCGCAGCCGATGTCGCCGACCTTGGCGTCTTTGAATGCGAGCTTGCTGTGGGTGGCGCCGGCGAAGTGCGCGGTGTTGTCTTCGTGGCATTGCGCACATTCCTTGGAGCCGACGAAGGTCGCGCCCGCAATCTTCGGTGGGGCGACCAGCGTGCGGTCGGCCACCACGCACGAAACAAGAAGCAATCCCCAGACGGCAGCGCCTCCGAAGATTACTGTGGATTTTGTCCAGCGACGATGAGTGCTCATGACGGGTTAGGTTTGGGTAGCGATTGGTTGGCCAGAGATAGCTCTGTAGGTTCAGGTGATAGGGTTTACTTTTCTGCCACGGTGAGAATGCCAGAAGGCCCGCTAATCTACTGCGCATCGCTTGCGCAGCTCTGCGCAGAGGTTGGCGAATGTGAAATTTTGCGCGAAGGCCCCGGTATCACAAGACCTTAACACACTGATAATCATTCTTCATCCGGTTCGCTCTTCGAAGCACTCCATCGGCGGGGTTTTCAACCCCGCAGCAACTCTTCCGCGTGAGCCTGCGCACTTCTTGCGCTGCGGTCTCCGAGCATTCGCGCCAGCTCGCCGATGCGCTCCTTCCGGCGGCCGTGGATCGCCTCGATCCGCACGGCGGCGCGCTCGCCGCCCTGGTCCTTCGTCACCACGAAATGATTCCGCGCCTGCGCCGCGACCTGCGGCAGGTGCGTGACGCAGAGCACCTGGTGCCGCTCCGCAATGCCGGCCATCTTCTCGCCGACGATGCGCCCGATCTCGCCGCCGACATTGGCGTCCACCTCGTCGAATACGAGCAGCGGCACCTCGTCGATCGCCGCCAGCACGGTCTTCAACGCCAGCATCACGCGCGCGAGTTCGCCGCTCGACGCGATGCGGCTGAGCGGCAGCGCCGGCTCGCCGACGTTGGGTGAAAACAAAAACTCCACGCCGCAGTCGCCGTGCGGTGCCAGTTCCGCCAGCGGCACGAGCCGCACCTGAAAATCCGCCTTCTTGAAGCCGAGCTGCCCGATGAGCCGCGCACCCGCGCGTGCCAGTTCCCGCGCCGCCTTCTCGCGTGTCGCGCGCAGCTCCGCGGCCTGCTGGCGCGCGGCGTTGCCGGCGGTGGCAATCTGCTTTACCAATTTCGCCAGTGCGCCCTCGATGTTGCCCTGCTGCTCGAGCTGGCGGCACATCGCGTCGCGCGCGGCGAGCACCGTTTCCACTTTGGCGCCGTGCTTCCGCTTCAGGTCCAGCCAGACGTTCATCTTGACCTGCAGCGCCTCGGCCTGCTCGGGGTCAAAGTTGAGCGACTGCGCCAGCGCCGAGAATTCGGTGTCCAGGTCGGCCAGCTCCACGCTGGCGGACTGCAGCCGGTCCGCCAGCGGTCTGCTCGCCAAGTCGAGCGACTCGAGTTGCCGCGCCTCCCGCAGCAGCGTGGCCAGCCGGCTCAGCAGGCCTTCCTCGCCGCTGAGCCCGTGACTCAGGCCCTGCGCGAGCTGGATCAGCTCCTGCGACTTGCTCTGCCGTGTGAAGTCGCGCTCCAGCGCGGCGACCGCCTCCTCGGTGAGCTCGAGCTCGTCGAACTTCGCCAGCTGGTTCCGGAGATAATCGACCTGGTCGGCGGACAGTTTCTCCGCGCCGCGCAGGCGTTCCTGCTCGTCCACCAGTGTGCGCCACGCTTGATACAGAGTTTGATATTTCCCGATGGCGGCCTCGTTCTTGGCGAACAGGTCGAGCAGCTCGCGCTGGCAGTTTTCCTTCAGCAACCGGCGCGGTTCACCCGGGCCGTGGAAGTCGATCCAGTATTCGCCGAGCTCCTGCAATGCGGTGAGCGTGGCTAGGCCGCCGTTGATCGTGATCTTCGGCGCTTTGTCGCGCGGCACGCTGCGCTTGAGGATGAGCTGGCCGTCGTCGCACGGCGGCAGGTCGAGCGCCGCGAGCGCGGCGTCGAGCCGGCGCGGGTCGGCGAAGAACAGCGCCGCCTCCACCTCGCAGGCCGCCGCACCGGTGCGGATGATCGTCTTGTCCGCCCGCGCGCCCGCCAGCAACGCGAGCGCGCCGAGCAGGATGCTCTTGCCCGCGCCGGTCTCGCCGGTCACGGCTGTGAATCCCTCCTCGAAATCGAGGTTGACCTCCTCCAGCAGGGCGAGGTTGCGGATGCGGAGGCTCAGCAGCATGGGGCAGGTGTTTAGCCGGCAGTGCCTTAAATGCACGCGAAAAGCTCGGCGCGGCCCTTGAAGGAAATTTCCTTGCGCCGCCGGAGGCGAACCGTTCACTCCTCGCCTTCCCCGGACCCTTAGCTCAGTTGGTTAGAGCGCTTCCTTGACATGGAAGAGGTCGCTGGTTCGAGTCCAGTAGGGTCCACCATCTGAAGCTCCTCCCGCGAGGAGCTTGTTTTTTGGCCCGACCCGCCCCATGTGCTACCGCTACAGTTTCGCGAGCGAACAGGCGCTGGTCAGCCTCTGTCGCGCCTTGGGCGTGAACGTCCCGCCGTTCTTCCCCCGCTATAATGTCGGCCTGACCCAGCGCATGCCCGTTGTCGTCCGCCAGAATGAGCAAGCCGGAATCGCCGAGCAGTCTTTTGGTATCACTTTACCCGGCCGCACTTCCGGCGAACGCCCCATGATCCTCGGCAACGCCCGCGCCGAAACCTTGCTCGCCAAGCCGGCCTTCCGCGACGCGGCGCAACACCGCCGCTGCCTCGTGCCCGCCGACGGCTTCTACGAATGGGGAAAAACCGGCCGCGCCCGCCTCCCCTATTATTTCTACCTGAAGGAACACCGGCCGTTCTTCTTCGCGGGACTCTGGCAGCCCGAAACCGCCGCGTCGCCCGCCGCTTTCGCCATTGTCACCACCGAGCCAAATGCACTTCTCCGCCCCATCCACGACCGGATGCCGGTCATTCTCGGTCCGAACAGTGGCCCGGCCTGGCTGGGCGAGTTGCCCTTGGAGCCGGCCCGGCTGCAGCAACTCAGCCGCCCCCTGCCCGCCGAGATGATGGCGGGGCACCGCGTGCATCCGCGGATGAACAGCGCCCGCTACGAGGCGCCCGACTGCGTCACCCCCGTTACCGGTTAATAAAATAGTTACTTCGCGTTTGCGCTGGACGCGCCAAAGCCCGGCCTCAATAACTCGGGCTCGTGGGCACACTCCGGAAGCACGACGCGAAATCGATCTCCCAGGCCATCGATTCCATTGCCTCCTCCCTTGTCCGCCGCCACATCGCCACGCCGCACCTGCTCCTCCTCGGCATCGCCAACGGCGGCATCGTCCTCGCGCGTCGGCTCGCCGAGCGCCTGAAAGAATCCGGCCTCGCCTGCGGCACCGGCATCATCGACATTTCCTTCCACCGCGACGACATCGGCCGCCGCCCCATCCCGAAGGAATTCATGCCGACGATGATTCCACACGACGTCAACGGCGCCACCGTCATCCTAGTCGACGACGTCCTCCACTCCGGCCGCACCGTCAAGGCCGCGCTCGCCGAGCTCTTCGACCACGGCCGGCCCGCCAAGGTCGAGCTCGCCGTCCTGTGCGATCGCGGCGGCCGCCGGCTGCCCATCGCCGCCGACTATTGCGGACTGACCATCGCCGCCACGGATCAACAGAAGGTGGTGGTTCGTCTCGATGAGAAAGCACCTGACAATGATTCCGTGGTGGTGCTTGAATCGGCCGCCCGGCCGCAATCGCAGCCCGCCACTCGCCAATAATAAATTCTTCCCCCGTGTCCTGGCATAGAAAACATTTCCTGACCATCGAGGAGCTCAGCCGCGCCGAGATCGAGCAGGTGCTCGCCACCGCCGGCGCCTTCCGCCGCATCCTCGACCGCCGCGTCAAGAAGGTCCCCGCCCTCCGCGGTAAGACTATCGTCAATCTCTTCCTTGAGCCGAGCACCCGCACCCGCATCTCGTTCGAGATGGCTGCCAAACTCCTCAGCGCCGATATCATCACCTTCGACGCCGCCTCCTCCAGCGCCACCAAGGGCGAATCCCTCCGCGACACCGCACAGAACATCCAGGCGCTCAACGCCGACATGATCGTGCTCCGCCACTCAGCCAGCGGCTCGCCCCTCTACCTCAGCGAGCGCCTCGGCATCCCGGTCATCAACGCCGGCGACGGCGCGCACGAGCACCCGACGCAGGCCATGCTCGACGTCTTCACCATGCGCCAGAAACTCGGCAACTTGAAGGGCCGGAAAGTCGTCATCCTCGGCGACATCCTCTTCAGCCGCGTCGCGCGCTCCAACATCCACGCGCTGACCAAGCTCGGCGCCGACGTCACTATCGTCGGCCCGTCCACGCTCGTGCCGCATTGGTTCGAGGCGCTTGGCGTCAAGGTCTCGCACCACCTCCGCTCCGCCCTCGCCGATGCCGACGTCGTCATGCTCCTCCGCATCCAGCACGAGCGGCAGGCCGCCGGCCATTTCCCCTCGCTCGGCGAATACACCAGCATGTTCGGCCTCAACCAGACCCGCGCCGCCTGGCTCAAGCCCGACGCCATCATCATGCATCCCGGCCCCATCAACCGCGGCGTCGAGATCGACAGCGCCCTCGCCGACTCCCCGCGCAGCGTCATTCTCCAGCAGGTCACCAACGGCATCGCTGTCCGCATGGCCGTCCTCTACCTCTGTGCCGGCGGCCAGCCCGAGCATGTCACCAACCCCGTCGAATGAATCATGGGCCACAAAAAACACCAAGACCACAAAAAGGAGGCGCCATGAAATTCACTCACGTCAACGAACTTTGCGACCTGGTTCGCGAAACCAGCTTTGCCATCCACCGTTACCACCGCAACGGCCACCTGGAGAAAATCTACGAACACGCCCTGGCCCATCGATTGCGCCAGCAGGGCGTCGAAGTCCGGCAGCAACATCCGCTTACTGTCCGCGACGAGGACGGCACTCTGCTCGGTGAATTCTTCGCCGACCTTTTTGTGGAGAACAGCCTGATCGTCGAACTGAAGGCGGTGCGCACCATCGCCGAAGAGCACATTGCCCAATTGCTCGGCTATCTGAAGTCTGGTCGGATTGAAACAGGCTTGCTGATCAATTTCGGTTCCCCGCGACTCCATGTTAAAAAATACCTGATGTCCGATGCCCTCTCCTAAACCCTTTTTGTGTCTTATCGTGTTTTTTGTGGCCAATAAATCATGAGCCTTCTCTGGATCAAAAACGGCCGCGTCATCGATCCCGCCACCAAGCGCGACGGCCCGGGCGACGTCTTCATCGCCGACGGCAAAATCGTCAAAAACTTCCCCGCCGCGCAGAGGCAGGCCGCCGCCGTGATCGACGCCGCCGGCCTCGTCGTCTGCCCCGGCCTCGTCGACATCCACGTCCATTTCCGCGAACCCGGCCAGACGCACAAGGAGACCATCCTCACCGGCGCGCAGGCCGCCGCCGCGGGCGGCTTCACCACCGTCGTCTGCATGCCCAACACGTCGCCGCCCGCCGACAACCCCGGCACCATCCAGCTCATCAACGCCGCCGCCGCCCAGGCCCCCGTCCGCGTCTACCCCACCGGCTGCATCACTGTCGGCCAGAAAGGCGAGCAGCTTGCCCCGCACGGCTCGCTCAAGGCCGCGGGTGTCGTCGCCCTCACCGACGACGGCCTCTGCGTCCAGTCCAACGAGCTCATGCGCCGCGCCGTCGAATACGCCCAGATGTTCGACCTCCCCATCCTCGACCACTGCCAGGACGACTCCATGACCAACGGCGCCGTGATGAACGAGGGCGCCGTCTCCACCCGCCTCGGCCTCAAGGGCTGGCCGCACGCCGCCGAGGACATCATCGTCGCCCGCAACATCATCCTCTCCGCCTACTCCGGCGCGCACATCCACATGCAACACATCAGCTCGGCCCGGTCGGTCGAGCTCATGCGCCGCGCCAAGCGCGACGGCATCAACGTCACCGCCGAGGCCACGCCGCACCACCTCGCCCTCACCGACGAGTCGCTGGCCACCTACGATCCCAACTTCAAGATGAACCCGCCGCTCCGCACCGAGGCCGACCGCCGCGCCCTCATCGCCGGCCTGCGCGACGGTTCGCTCGACTGCATCGGCACCGACCACGCCCCGCACTCGCCCGACGAGAAAGACCGCGAGTTCGACTACGCCCCCAACGGCATCATCGGCCTCGAGACCTCGCTCGCCGTCTGCCTCGATGTGCTCGTCCGCCGCGGCAAATTCAAGCTCCCGCACGTCATCGACCTGATGACCCGCCGCGCCGCCCGCGTGCTCAAGCTCCCCGCCGGCACGCTCGCACCCGGCGCCAACGCCGACATCTGCCTCTTCGATCCCAAGGAAACCTGGACATACGACACCGCGAAAGGATTTTCCAAGTCCCGCAACTCCCCTTGGCACGGCCAAAAATTCACCGGCCGCGTCAAGACCACTCTCGTCGCCGGCAAGGTCGTCTACGCCGACGGCAAGATGGTCTGAACCGATTTCCGCCGCCAGTTCTACAACAGACTCCCAGCAGGCAGGGCGTTCAATAATCTGCCGCAGCGGCCAATGCATTGTTTTTGGCGGCGAAATACCGTCGGACCAAGCCAGAAATTTATATTCTTGAGTGAGGGGATGCCTGCTGCTTTTTCGCCCCGCAATGACGACTCCCCGCCGCAAATGTTCTCTTCGCCTACTTCACGCTCTGTGCTGGCTTTCACTCCTCATGGGATCCGCGGTCCACGCCCAGACGTCGCCGGGGCTATCGATTCCGGCCGACTCCACGCGCTGGGAACTGCAGGGGCAGGCCAAGGTAGCTGAATATCAAGGCCGCCAGTGCCTCTTCCTCGACGGGGGAGCGGCGATCTTGAAAGACTTTGAAATGCGCGACGGCGTGATCGATGTGGATGTCGCCACTCCCGCCAAGCGCGGTTTTTTCGGCCTTGATTTTCGGATCGCGAACGGCGGGGCCAACCACGAATTGGTTTATCTCCGCCAGCACAAGTCCGGACTTCCCGACGCGATGCAGTATACGCCGGTCTTCAACACCGGCTTCAACTGGCAACTCTACAACGGGCCGGGCTTCACCGGCGCTGTCGATATTCCGAAGGATGTCTGGTTCCACCTGCGACTGGAAGTGTCCGGCGCGCAGGCAAAACTTTATGTCAAGGACATGGAGCAGCCTGCGCTCGTTATGGACGACCTGAAGAGCGGCATTCAGAAAGGTCAGGTGGCCCTGTATGTCCTGACCGGCGCGACCTACTACTCGAATTTCGAAATCCGGACAACGCCCGATGCCCCGTGGGAGCGCCACCAACCCGCGATGCCTGCCAACACTCTGACGAAATGGAGCATCTCGCCGGTTTACGACGCACTCGCGCGCGATCTCGAACGCCCGCTCACCGCCGACGAAAGCGACGCGATGCAGTGGCAGAACGTCGAAGCCGAGGCACCCGGCTTCGTGACCCTCTACCGTTACCTCCAGGCCCCGCACCCGAGGGTCACGTTCCAAGGCGATTTCTCGAAGCGCCTCGAACCCCAGCCGGACATGAAAGTGGTGTATGCCCGCACCAGCATCGATTGCGACCGCGCCCAGGTGAAGAAACTCTCGATCGGCTACAGCGACGACGTGAGTGTATTCTTGAACGGCAAGATCCTCTTCCGGGGCCGTAGCGCCCAGGGTTTCCGCGATCCTGGTTTCCTTGGCATCGTCAATCCGGAGAACGACGCCGTCTATCTTCCCTTGAGGAAGGGCCGCAATGATTTGGTGCTGGCAGTCAGCGAACTCGGCGGCGGATGGGGGTTCATCTGCCGTTTGACGGGTCAGAAAGACTGAATTTTGCACTTCACCATGATAACCTCCCCGCCTCACCGACTCACGCATGAAATCCCCAAGATTATTCCTCCCGTCGCTGCTCATGGGCATATTCGCGTTCGCCAGCCTGACCGGCTGTGCAAATATAAAACTCTCGTCCTATCAGGACGGTAGCAAACCCAACGACGGCGGCCTCAACATCCAGATCGACAAGTCCAAGAAACCGGATCGGTGACCGATCTTGGTAGTTGGAAACACTCAGTGGCGATTGATTTGCCATGCACCGGCCGTTGTTCTCCGTTTTAGTATACACCCGCGACCTTGTCTGCGAACACGAGTTCCCTTGCGTATGGTTTATCTGCAATATCCACTCCTAAAAATGTCCTCACTCCGCCAGATTCATCTCTACCTCGGCTGTTTCTTCGCGCCGCTGCTCGCGTTCTTCGCCTTCACCGGCATAATGCAGACCCTGACGCTGCACGAGGCCCACAAGGGCGAGCCCTACCAGCCGCCGGCTTGGATCAAGTCGCTCGCGCTGGTGCACAAGGACCAGCATCTGGCCAAGAACGACCCCGACACCGCCATGAAAGTCCTGACCATCGCCATGGGATCGGCCCTGTTCGTCACGATGATTCTCGGCGTGGTGCTCGCCTTCAAGCACGGCCGCAGCCGTCTCGCCGTTGTCGGCTGCCTCGTCCTCGGTGTCGTGCTGCCGCTGGCGGTGATCCTCGTCTCGCACGCGCAGGCCGCGCCGTGAGTCCGGGCGAGCTTTCGGGATTGTTTCGCGGCGACTAACGCCAAGGATGCCGGGCCTGTCATGACCCCCGTCCAGCTCATTGTCGGCGCCTGTGAGATCGGCCTCCTGCTCGGCGGCGCCGTGCTGCTGCTCCTGGCGTTTCTCAGCCCCGCGCGACGCGAAGCCTGGCTGGGCGTCAACCGGCTGTCGCCGTGGGCCCTCACCGGCTACGAGGCGGCGCTGCTCTTCGTGACCATTTTCCTCACAGGCTTTGTCGGACAGGGAGTGCTCGGGCGGATTTTCGGCGACATGCTCAAGCATTCGACAGACCGCGCCGCCCTCGAAGTCATCGTCTATGGCGTCGGCTTCCACGGCTTCGCCCTGCTCGGCTGGCCGCTCTTCGGCCTGCTGCGCCGTCACCTCTACACGGACTACGGCGCGGAGCCGCCAGCCGTGGAGCCGTCGCCGCGCCTCCCGTCCGGGCGGTTGCTGCTGACGGCGGCCGCCACGCTCTGCGCCGCGCTGCCGGTGCTCTCGGCCATCAGTCTCGGCTGGACGTTTCTTCTCGAGAAACTCGGCCTGCCCGCCGAACCGCAGGACCTGCTGGCGATTTTCTCCGACTCCCATTCGCCCGCCGTGGCCGCGGGCATGCTGTTCGTCGCCTGTGTGCTGGCGCCGGTGAACGAGGAGCTGCTGTTCCGCGCCGGCTTCTACCGCTATTGCCGGCAGCGCTGGGGCCGCGCGGCGGGCCTGCTGCTCAGCGCCACGTGCTTCGCCGCGCTGCACGGCAACCTCGCCGGGTTCCTCCCGCTGGCGCTGCTCGGCGCCGCGCTCGCCCTCGCCTACGAGCGCACGGGCGACATCCGCGTGCCCATCGCCATGCACGCGCTGTTCAACCTGAATACCGTCCTCATCCTCGCCTCCGGCCTGCCGCAAACATGACGCCCTTCACCCGTCAACGCGTCCGCTCGGTCGCCGCGCTCGGCGAGCCGCGGCTCCTCGCCGCGATCCGCCGCTGGCTGGGCAATACTTCGCCCGCCTCGCCGTTCGGCATCGGCGACGACTGCGCCGTCATCCCGCCCACGAAGAACCACCAACTTGTCACCACCGACCCCGTGCTCTACGGGCGGCATTTCGACGCCACCGTGCCCGCGCGCGCCGTCGGCGCCAAGGTCCTCAAACGCAATCTCAGCGACATCGCCGCGATGGGCGGCCGGCCCGTGGCGGCCGTCGTGTCGCTCGCGCTGGGCGCCGACACCGCCGCGGCGTGGCTGCGCAAATTTTATCTCGGCCTCGCCGCCTGCGCCCGCCGCCATGGCGTGAAAATCGTCGGCGGCGACGTCACGCAGGCGCCCGCCGGTTTCTTCGGCGCATTCCTCACGCTCCACGGCGAATCCACCGGCCGGCGTGTGGTCACGCGCGGCGGGGCGCGGCCGGGCGATCATCTCTACGTCACCGGCACGCTCGGCGGCAGCCGGCTCGGACACCATTTCCAGTTCATCCCGCGGCTGGCCGAGGGCCGCTGGCTGGCCAGCCGCCCGGAGATCCGCGCCATGATGGACGTGAGCGACGGCCTCGCGAAGGATCTCGGCGCGCTCACGCCGCCGGGCCTGGCGCCCGCGCTATGCGCGGGCGCCGTGCCAGTCAGCGCCACGGCCCGCCGCTGCGCCGCGCGCAGTGGGAAGCCGCCGCTCCATCACGCGCTCGGCGACGGCGAGGACTACGAACTGCTGCTCGTGGTGGCCCGCCGGGCCGACCGGGAAAAATTCGCGCGCGACTGGCGCCGGCGTTTCCCGCGGCTGCGGTTGACGCACCTCGGCCATTTTGTGCGCAGGGACCAACTGCCCGCCGACGCGCTGCGTCTCGCCGACCACCATGGATTCGAGCATCTCCGCTAGACTGCGCGCGGGCGTGACCACCGCCTCCGCCGAGGCGACGCGCTCGCTCGCCGCCGAGCTGGCCGCCACCCTGCCACCCGACACGACGCTGGCGCTGCATGGCGACATGGGCGTGGGCAAGACGACGTTCGTGCAGGGCCTCGCGCGCGGCCTCGGCGTGCGCGAACCGGTGACGAGCCCGACCTTCGCCATCTATAACGTCCACCGCGGCACCACGCACACACTCGTCCACCTTGACGCCTACCGGCTCGAGCACGAGCGGCAGGTCGAGTCGCTGCTGCTGGAGGAATTTCTCACCAATCCCTGGTGCCTGGCCGTCGAATGGCCGGAGAAAATCGCCGCGTGGTTGCCGGCCAACGCGTGGCATCTCACGCTGTCCATCGTGGACAGCGACCGGCACCGCGTGCAATTGAGGTAGGGGCCGTTGCCCCCCAACGGCCCGAGACTTAGGGCGCTTGAGGGCAAGCGCCCCTACCTGCGCGCTCACGGTCCGTCAGGAGACGCGTCCTCCCAATAAAAAGCCCGCTCTCGCGAGCGGGCTTGGGGGAGATGGAACGCTCAGCTTTGTTCGGCCGGTTTTGCCGGCTCGATGACCACCAGAGTAGGTTCGCTCTCCATGGCGGCAGGCGCGGGGGCTTCCGGTGCCGGCGCGCTTTCGCCCGGCGCAGATTCCGCAGGCGCTGACTCACCGTGTGCGGCCACCTCGGGCGCGGGAGCAGTCTCCGCCCCGGGAGCCGCTTGTGCTTCCGGTGCGGGCATCGTCTCGCCAGTCGGTGCCGCCGCAGTGCTGGCAGCCGTCGCTTCGGGGAAGTCGACCGGGTCGTGCTCCTCCTCGTCGGAGGTTTTCCTGGCGGTCTGCGGCACCATCGGCGGCGGGGCGAAAAGCTTGCCGTCGGAAAATTCGGTGACGTAGCCCTCCATCACGAGCCAGCGGAGATCATTGCTGACCTTGTGCAATTTCTCGGCCTGCTCGGGCGGCAGCACGGCAAACGGCGCCTGCGAGGGAGGCATGCCCTCGGGCAGCGGCCCGGAGGCCAGCGCGGCCGCAATATCGATGCCAAGGAAATTTTTCGGCAGGTCCTTGATGGGCACCATCGGGTGCTTCTCGATGAAGTCGATGAGCCCGGTGATGCTTTCCGAGAACACCTGGCCGGGCACACGGAAGCGGCGCTTGACGGCGCAGACGTAGGAGATGCCGCGCGAGCCTTTCTTGAAGATGGTGAAGCTCTCGCGGCGCAGCCGGCCACGCAGCGCGTTGGCGGAGTCGAGCGGATAGCGGCGCTGGCGCTCGACGTGGCCCTCGACGGCGCGGCGGATTTCGCCCGGCGGCAATTTCTCGATGAGCCGACCGTGGAAGCGCACGCTCTCGACGGCGCGGACAACCTTGTCGCGGGCGTGCGCAAGCAGGTGCGCGCGGGCTTCATCGAAGCTATCGAAAGTGATGGGCGCAGGTGTGAGTGCGACTTCAGCCACTGGCGGGACGGCCGGGGCGTCGCCGGCGGGTGCAGCCGCGACGGGAACGGCGTCTGTCGGCGGCGGTGCCGTGACTTCAGAGGCGGGTGTCGGAGCGGCATCGGGCGTGGGCGTTTCGCTGAGCGGAGCGGATTCCATCGCAGGAGCGATTTCTGCGACAGGCGCAACGACGGGCGGCGTGGAGGCGGTCTTGGGCGCGGGGGTCTTCCAAGAGTAGCGCGTCGCCTTCTTCATCTTCTCCAGCCACTGGGCGATGACCTCGGGCTCGCGGGCGGAGACGATGCTGTCGCGGAATTTCTCGAACGGCATGCGATTGAGTCGCGTGGCGTGGTGCTGCTGGATCATCTGCTGGTAGCGGTGGTAATTCGGCGGGCCGAGCAGCTCGCCGGTGATGCCGCACTTGTTGATGATCGGAAAATTCCCCTTGGGCGGATCGATCTCGACCTCCTGCAGGTCGAAGAACTGGCCGAAATGGTTTTTCAGGACGTGCTGGATCGCGGCCTCCTCGGTGTCGAACGGCAGGTGGTCGGGCAGCGACATGAAGAGCGGCGCGGGTTTGTCGGTGCGCGTCGGCGCGTTCTCGGGCGCGGCGCCCTCGCTGGCGACGGGGGCGGGCTGGTCGGGCCGGGACGGACGGGTGCGGTGGATGACGACGATGAAGCGGTCGTTCTTTTCCAAAACCGCGCGGGTGATCTCAAAGAGTTGGAAGGTGCGGCAGGACGCGCGCACGGCCTTCACCATCGCGGCGAAGCCCGTGTCCTCGGGGTAACAGGTGAGGGAGAAATGCGGGCTGAAGTAGGGCTGGCGCTCGAACGGCTCGCCGCCCTCGCGCCGCTCGCCACCGCGGAAATCACGACGCGGGCCGCCGGGGCCGCGCTCGAAACGTCGTGGCTCGCCGCCCGGGCCTTCGCGGCGGGGCTCGGATGCGCCACCCGGGCCGGGCGCGGACGGACCAGCCGGCTTGCGGAAGGTGCGCCGGTCGCGCGAGGGCGCGCTCGGGCCGTCCCGCCGGTCGGGGCGTTCGCCGCCGCGATCAGAGTCACGCTCGCGGCGCGGCGGGGAGACGGGTTTGACCTCGGTCCACTGGGTGCCGAAGCTGAAGGCTTGCAACTGGCTCAGGTCGATTTTGTTCAGACCCTGGTCGTTGCTATCGTTAACGGGCTTGGAGTCGTCCATGAATGGGCGGAAAACGGGGATGGTTACCCGGGTATGAGCGGTTTATGAGCTTGGTGTTCCGTGCCGCCAGGTCAGGCGCGCGGGAAGTGGCAGTGTCCAGAGTTGGCAGGGCGACGCAAGCGCATTTCGGGGCTTTACAAGCCGGGCGGGATTTACCTAAGTCCACGCTCCCAACAATGGATTCGCTCAGGTGGTGGAATTGGTAGACACACACGTTTGAGGGGCGTGTGCCGTAAGGCGTGCAGGTTCGACTCCTGTCCTGAGCACCATTTTCCCGGTGAAACCGTCCCAGTCCCGACCCGCCACCTCCCCGCTCCGCCAGCACTGGGGCCTGGCCCCCGGCGTGGTGTATCTCAACCACGGGTCGTTCGGCGCCTGCCCGCGGCCGGTGCTGGAGTTGCAGTCGCGCCTGCGCGCCGAGCTGGAAGCGGAGCCGGTGCAGTTCCTCGTCCGCAACTATGACGAAAATCTCGCGCAGAACCGTGCGGCGCTGGCGGATTTTCTGGGCGCCCGGACACGCGATCTGGTTTTTTTGACCAACGCCACTGCGGGCGTGAACGCCGTGCTGCGCTCGCTCGAACTCCGGCCGGGCGACGAAATCCTGACCACCAACCACGCCTACAACGCCTGCCGCAACACCCTGATCGAGGTCGCCCGGCGGTCGGGCGCCCGCGTCGTGGTCGCCGAAATTCCCTTTCCAGTCCGGAGCGCCGCGGAAATAATCGAACCGGTCCTGCGCGCCGTGACTTCCTGCACCCGGCTGGCGCTGCTCGACCATGTCACCAGTCCAACCGCGCTGGTTTTTCCCATCACCCGGCTGGTTCGCGAGCTGGAGGCTCGCGGCGTGGACACTCTGGTCGACGGCGCGCACGCCCCCGGCATGCTGCCGCTGGACCTCATCGAGCTGCGGCCGGCCTATTACACCGGCAATCTGCACAAATGGATCTGCGCGCCCAAGGGCGCCGCGTTCCTCTGGGTGCGCGAAGACCGCCAGTCGAACCTCCACCCGCCTGTCATTAGCCACGGCTACAACACGCCGTGGCCCGGCGAGACCGCCCTGCAGCACCGTTTCGACTGGCCGGGCACCTTTGATCCCACCCCGTGGCTCTGCGTGGGCGAGGCGATCCGGTGGATGGGCGCATCACTGCCCGGCGGCTGGCCGGAAATAATGGCGCGGAACTGTGCGCTGGCCGCGGCGGCGCGCCGCACGCTCTGCGACAGGCTTCATCTTGAGCCGTCCTGTCCGGAAGACATGCTCGGGTCGATGGCCACGCTGCCGCTACCGGAAAAATTCCAAGGCCGCCCGGTTGCTGGCATCCTTGCGGCGGACCAACTGGCTTTATTCGACCGATTCGGGCTCGAGGTGCCGTTCCTCCGCTTCGGGTCGCCGGAGCGCCGGTGGTTTCGCCTTTCCGCCCAAATCTACAACGCGATTGAGGAATACGATTACCTCGCGCAAGTCCTGGCCGATCCGGCCAGCTGAAAGCGCCGCCGGCTCAGCGCCGCTGCCGCACCGCCAGCGCACGGGCGAGCTCGCCGGCGAAGAACGGTCCGTGGAAAATCATGCCCGTGTAGATCTGCACCAGCGTCGCGCCGGCATCGAGCTTCTCCGCCGCTGAGGCCGCATCGGTGATGCCGCCGACGCCGATGATCGGCAGCCGGCCTTCGGTCGCCCGCGCGATGTAGTTGATGATTTCGGTTGAGCGATGCTGTAACGGCCTCCCGCTGAGCCCGCCGCTCTCGTGCACTTGTGCGAAGCGCCCGGGCCGCGCCAACGTGGTGTTGGTGGCGATGATGCCATCGAGTCCGAGGTCGGCGATGACACCGAGCACCGCGTCGATCTGGGAAAAACTGAGGTCGGGGGCGATCTTGAGGAACAAGGGACGACGCGGCCTGCCCGCGGCGGCGCGTGCACGGTTCGCCATGGCGAGCGCGGCGAGCAATGGCCGCAGCCACGCGGCGTCCTGCAGTTCGCGCAGTCCGGGCGTGTTCGGACTGCTCACGTTGACGACGAGGTAGTCGGCGTGGTCGGCGAGCAGCCGGAAGCTGCCGAGATAATCCTCCCCCGCCTGCTCCAGCGGGGTGATTTTGCTTTTGCCCAGATTGATGCCGAGCGGGATGCACCGTGCGCCCGGACCGGGCAACCGGGCCAGCCGGGCGGCGAGCGCGGCGGCGCCGTCGTTGTTGAAACCCATGCGGTTGATGACCACCTCCTCCGCGGGGTAGCGGAAGAGCCGCGGCCGCGGGTTGCCGGGCTGCGCGTGGAGTGTGACGGTGCCGATCTCGACATGGCCGAAGCCCAGGGCGGCGGCAGCGGGCCAGGCGCAGCCGTTCTTGTCGAACCCGGCGGCCAGGCCGACGACGTTGGGGAATTTCAGCCCGAGGCATTCGACCGGCCGATACAAATCCGCCGGCAGTTGGCTGAGCTTTTCCAGCAAGGCGCACAGGGGCCGGATTCGCCCGAGCCGGGCCAGTGCGGACACCGCCAGCTCGTGCGCCGCCTCCGCGTCGCGACGGAAGAAGAGCGGTTTGCCCACGTGCTCGTAAAGCCAGCCCATGCGCCGCGGACAGTGGCAGCCGCCCGCGAAGTTTCAAGCGCCGGACGGGCCGCGCCAAGGGATAAAGTTTTGGGCTTGTTATTTGCCCCTCGCACCCCACCCTGCCGCCCTCCCGACATCGGTCGGTCTGGCCGGAAAAAAGTTTTTCGTCTTTCGGCGTTTCAGGATTTGACATGCGTGAGAAGCCCCCTTTTTCGTCCAGCCAATTCTCACACCACGTATGGCGAAAGGAACCCCTCAACTCGAATGGTGCATTGTTAAGCTCGGCGAAGACCACAACTGGTGGGTCACCGAGGTCAGCGACCCCATCCGCTGGGACGTGGATGGCTTGAGCATCATCGACCCGCGCCAACTCGACCACATCATCGAGCTGATCGAGCCGCTCCGCGAGTTCGGCTTCGACCCCGACGTCTTCGAGCGCGCCTTCATCCCTTTCCGCATCGCCAAGGATCTTGGGAAAGGCCGCGTGCGGCTCGCCCGGGCCAAGGAGCCGTTCCTGGAGTCCGAGGAGAAATTGTTCGCCCTGCCCGACATCATCGACGAGGAGAACGGGCCCTACGCCGATTTTCTCGATCACATCACCCGTCTGCGGGTGAAGCTGCTCAACGACCTCTTTGCCTTCGAGGAAAAGCTCACGGTCGACGAGGTGGAGGATCAGATCCGCGAGGCGCAAAACACCGACTTCATCGAGGGCAAGGCCGTGCATCTTTTCACCGAGATCATCGCCCTCCTCGATTTCATGCCCGCCGGCTATGGCGAGGACGAGGAGGAGGCCACCGTCAAGGCCGTCGAGGACGAGGACGACGGACTGCCCGAGATTGGTGAGGAGGAGGAAGAAAAGCTCAAGAATGACGCCTCCCTCAAATGGGACGACGACGACGAGGACAAGGAAGACGAAGACGGCAAGGTTGCCCCCACCGGCGATGCCGATGAGGAGGAGAAGGAAGAAGAGGACGAACGACCCGGCCGCAGCTCCCGCCGGGGAAGCCGTTAAAAAGGCGTATTGCCAAGGTGCGGGCTATCGCTCAGTCACGAGTTCCCCGCATGTTGCTTCCCCGTCCGCCCCTCCCAGCCGCCGCGCGTGCAATTGTCGCAAATCCCGGTAGCTGTGCGGCCGGCTCCGCCGACCCGACTGCCGCCCATCCGCACACCGCCGACCCATCCCGTTAGATCTGATCATCCGGCGTTGGCACCAATTCAGCCGGCGCGCTTAATAAATTTACCCCAACCTACGTCCCCATGAGCCTGTTCCAAACCAAATCCATCGAGTCGCTCCAACGGGAAGCCGGCACCGACCAAGGCCTGCGCCGCGTCCTCTCGGCGACCAACCTCGTCAGCCTTGGCGTCGGCGCCATCATCGGCGCCGGCATCTTCGTTCTGACCGGGCAGGCCGCCGCGCAATACGCCGGCCCCGCCATCGTCATTTCCTTCATCATCTCCGGCCTCGGCTGCCTGTTCGCGGGCCTGTGCTATGCGGAGTTCGCCGCGATGATCCCCATCGCCGGCAGCGCCTACACCTACGCCTATGCCACGATGGGCGAGTTCCTCGCGTGGATCATTGGCTGGGATCTCATCCTCGAATACCTCTTCACCGCGCCCACGGTCGCCGTCGGATGGTCCGGGCACTTCGTCGCCTTCATCAAGGAATTCGGCCTCGTCATTCCCCCGGCCCTGACCAACGCCCCGCTCAATTTCGTCGACGGTCACTTCGTGGCCACCGGCGCGTTCCTCAACCTGCCCGCCATGGGCATCATCGTCGTTCTGACGACGCTCCTCTACATCGGCATCAAGGAATCCGCGACCTTCAACAACCTGATGGTCATCACCAAGGTTTCCGTGCTGCTCGCCGTCATCGGGTTCGGCGTCTGGTATCTGCTGAAGAACCCCGGTCTCGCCGTGAAGAACTGGACGCCCTTCATCCCTCCGAACACGGGCGTTGAGGGCCAGTTCGGCTGGAGCGGCATCCTCCGCGGCGCGGGTGTCATTTTCTTTGCTTACATCGGCTTCGACGCCGTCTCCACCTCCGCGCAGGAGGCGAAGAATCCGCAGAAGGACATGCCGATGGGCATCCTCGGCTCGCTCGCCATCTGCACCGTGCTCTTCATCACGATCTCTCTCGTCCTGACGGGCATGTCGAAATACACGGAGCTGAACAACGCCGCCCCGGTCGTCAACGCGCTCCAGGCCGCCGGCGCTCCCTTCGCCTTGCGCTTCGTGGTGGAGATCGCCGCCATCGCCGGCCTCAGCTCCGTCATCCTCGTGATGCTCATGGGCCAGCCGCGCATCTTCTTCTCGATGGCCAACGACGGCCTGCTGCCCGCCGTCTTCGCCAAGGTCCACCCGCGCTTCAAGACCCCCTACGTGACGACGATCGTGACCGGCGTAGCCGCCACCATCATCGGCGGCATCTTCCCGCTCGCGCTCCTCGGTGAGCTGGTTTCCATCGGCACGCTCTTCGCCTTCGTCATCGTCTGCGTTGCCATCCCGATCCTGCGCTACAAGCAGCCCAATCTCGTCCGCACCTTCCGCACGCCCTGGGTGCCGCTCGTGCCGATTCTCGGCATCCTGATCTGCGGCGCGCAGATGGCCGGCCTGCCGAAAGACACGTGGATGCGGCTCATCGTCTGGATGGGTATCGGACTCGTGATCTACTTCGGCTACAGCCGCCACCACTCGAAGCTGAACCAGGCCGCCAAGTAGCATGAGCCTGTTCCGCACCAGGTCCCTCGCGTCCCTCCAGGCCGAGGCGTCCGCCGAGCACGGCTACAAACGCTCGCTCGGGCCGATCAGCCTCATTAGCCTCGGCATCGGTTCGGTCGTCGGCGCGGGCATCTTCGTGCAAGCGGGCCCGGCGGCCGCCCTCTACGGTGGGCCGGCCATTGCCTTGTCTTACGTCGTCGCGGGCATCGCCTGCCTCTTCGCCGGACTTTGCTACGCCGAGCTCGCCGCGATGATCCCCGTCTCCGGCAGCGCTTACACCTACACCTACGGCAGCCTTGGCGAGGTGCTCGCGTGGGTCGTCGGCTGGTGCCTCATTCTCGAATACCTCGTGTCCGGCGCCGCCGTCGCCGTCAGCTGGTCGGGCGCGATCAACGAGATTCTGCACGAATTCAACATCAACATTCCGCATGCGCTGATGAGCGCGCCCTTGGACTTTGCCGGCAACCGGCTCGTCACCACGGGGTCAATTATCAACTTCCCGGCGGTCTTCATCTCGCTCGCGCTGACCTATATTCTCTACCTCGGCATCAAGGAGTCGGCGAATTTCAACAACCTGATGGTCGCGATCAAGGTCGGTGTGCTCCTCGCGCTCGTCGGTTACGGCGCGTGGTATTTCTTTGGCCACCGCGCGGCGACCATCGCCAACTGGACTCCTTTCATTCCCCCGAACGGCGGCTCCTTCGGCCAATACGGGTGGAGCGGCATCTTTCGCGGCGCCGGCGCGATCTTTTTCGCCTACGTCGGCTTCGACTGTGTCTCCGCCGCCGCGCAGGAAACCAAGAACCCGCAGCGCGATCTGCCCATCGGCCTCCTCGGCACGCTGCTGATCGTCTCCTTCCTTTTCATCTCGGTCTCCCTCGTGCTCACGGGCCTCGTCCACTACTCGAAACTCAACGTCGACGCCCCCTTCATCTACGCCCTGCAACAGGCCGGAGCGCCCGCGCTCTTCCGCTACCTCATGGAAGCCGCCACGCTCGCGGGCTTGACCTCGGTCATCCTCGTTTCGCTCCTCGGCCAGCCGCGCATCTTCTTCGCGATGGCCAAAGACGGACTCCTCCCCGCCGCCTTCGCCAAAATCCATCCGAAATACGGCACGCCCCACGTCACGACGTGGATCACTGGCGTCGCTTGCGCGATCATCTCGGGACTCTTCCCGCTCAACATCCTGGGCGAACTCGTCTCCATCGGCACGCTGCTCGCGTTCTCGCTCGTCTGCGTCGGCGTGCTCGTTCTCCGCCAGACCGAGCCCAATGCCCCCCGTTCGTTCCGCACGCCGTGGGTGCCGCTCGTGCCGATCCTCGGCGTGATCACCTGTGTTGCGCAGATGTTTTTCCTCCCGACGATCACCTGGATGAACCTCGCCATCTGGATGGCCCTCGGCTTCGCCGTCTACGTCGGCTACAGTCGCCGGCACAGCAAGCTGCACCAAGGTCCGTGAGGTAGGGCGGATCGTCCCTAATCCGCCGTCTGTCTTCGCTAGGGGCCGTTGCCCTCAACGGCCCTTTTCGTTGCACGCACTTCCACATATTTTCTAGCGGGCCCTAATTTCAATGGTCTTCCCACGTCATAGACAAGGCATGAACACACTAAGATTCATATTACTTGGGTTGCTGATTTTCGGCAGCCTGATCGCCCAAGAGAATCATGGTATTATTCTTTCCCTCTCATCGCGTGACAATGCCCACCCAGAAATTGTAACAATTCGCTTGGTAAATAACTCGGGACACGACGTCTATTACCTGAACTGGTGGATGCCCAGCCATGGCAAACTGGAAGGAAATCCTTTTGAGTTTACGGACTTCAGGAAACAGGAAGTCCCCTATATTGGAATCTGGGCCTACTACGGTGAACCCAAGCGGAAGGACTATGTCCCACTCAAACGCGGCGAAGTGGTTGAGGAACGAATAGACGTAACCAAAAACTACCAAGTTCGTCGTGGGGCCAAATACAGTCTAAAAATCAACCGCATGTTTGAGTATTACGATTCTGCCGATGCCGCTGAGTCAGCGTGGTGTCCCCTCAAAAGTAACGAACTGGAACTGAAACTCGAAATGTCTCTATGGGAGAAATTCTGCCGACTTTTCTCCAGTGACCATGAGCCAACCACGGCGCATTAAGGATAACGCGCCCTATCCTTTCAAAGCCTTCGCCATGTCTTTGGCGAAGTAGGTCAGGATCATGTCGGCCCCGGCGCGCTTGATGGCGAGCAACGACTCGCGGCGGCACTTGGCGAGGTCGAGCCAGCCCAGCCGCGCGGCGGCGTGGATCTGCGCGTATTCGCCGGAAATCTGGTAGGCGGCGACGGGCCGGTTCGTGGCGTTGCGCACCTCGCGGATGATGTCGAGGCAGAGCCCCGCGGGCTTGACCATGACGATGTCGGCGCCCTCGCTGACATCGAGCAGCACCTCCTCGATCGCCTCGCGGCGGTTGGCCGGATTCATCTGGTAGGTCGCCTTGCTGAGCAGCCTCGTGCCGGCGGCCTGCGCGCTGCCGACTGCGTCGCGGAACGGCCCGTAATAAGCCGAATTGTATTTTGCAGAATAGGCCAGGATCGCCGTGTCGGTGAAGCCGGCGGCGTCGAGTGCCTTGCGGATCGCGCCCACGCGGCCGTCCATCATGTCCGAGGGCGCCACGAAATCCACCCCCGCCTCGGCCTGCAGCACGGCCATCTCGCAGAGGATGCCGACCGTGCGGTCGTTGTCCACGTTGTCCTTGGCGGCGTTGAGCACGCCGTCGTGGCCGTGGCTGGTGTAGGGGTCGAGCGCCACGTCGGTGATGACCGACAGCTCGGGCACGGCGGCTTTTACGGCACGCACTGCGCGGAGCACCAGCGTGCCGGGGTCGAGCGCGCGCGAGCCGACCTCGTCCTTGAGCTTCGGGTCGAGCTTGGGGAAAAGCGCCACGGCCGGCACGCCGAGCTGGTGCAGCTCCCGGCATTCCTTGACGAGATCCGGGATGGTCAGGCGGAACACGCCCGGCATCGAGCCGATCTCCTCGGGCTTGCCCTTGCCGTCGATGACGAACAGCGGCGCAATCAGGTCGGCCGTCCGCAGCACGGTTTCCTCGACGAGCGAACGGCGGCTGGCGAAGCGCCGGAGCCGGCGCGGGCGGTGGGTCAAATCGAGCTTGAAGTTCTTGGCCATATCGGTGTTTTCCTCGCCGCCATGCTGTTGGCTGACTTCCCGTTTTGCAATGCTATCGCGCGCCGCACGCCGACGCGCCCCCGAACTATTACCTGCGGTTGTTGAACCCAGCAGGTCCGCCCGGCGCTCTCGGCCGGGGGCCGTCCCGGGCAGGTGCTCAGGACACGTTTGCAAAACCCTCCCTTTTCAGTTTCCAACTATCCGACCTTTCATGGCCATCCGCCTTTACGACTCCCTCAGCCGCGAACTCCAGCCGCTGGCCGCCCACCAGCCCGACGGCGTTTTCCGCTTCTACAACTGCGGCCCGACCGTCTACGCGCCCGCGCACATCGGCAACTTCCGCACCTTCGTCGTCAACGACGTCCTCCGCCGCCTCCTCGAGCTCGAGTTCGGCCCGGGCAAGGTCCGGCATATCCGCAACCTCACCGATGTCGACGACCGCACCATCGGCCAAGCCCGGCAGGAACACCGCCCGCTCGCCGAGATCACGAAAAAATGGACCGACAAATTCCATGCCGACTGCGCCGCGCTCAACTGCATCCCGCCCCATTCCGAGCCCACCGCCACCGGCTACATCCGCGAGCAGGTGGACATGATCGAGGTGCTGATGAAAAAAGGCTGCGCCTACCGCGCCGCCGACGGCTCCGTCTATTTCAAGCTCGCTTCCTTCCCCGGCTACGGCGCCCTCTCCCGCATCAAGGAGCGCGAGCTCAAGGTCACGGTCGCCGCCGCCGACGCCGACCACAAGGACTCCGTCTCCGACTTCGCCCTCTGGAAGGCGTGGAAGCCCGAGGAGGACGGCGACGTGCGGTGGCCCGGCCCCGACGGCGCCGCGCCCGGCCGCCCGGGCTGGCACATCGAGTGCAGCGCCATGAGCAAGGCCCTCCTCGGCGACACCATCGACCTCCACACCGGCGGCGT
>JAHFTD010000118.1 GCA_023269565.1 Opitutaceae bacterium
GGTCGGGGTGCAGCGGGCCATGGCGGGAGTCCGGAGAGGCTGGGCGTCGGCCGTTCAGAAGGCAAGACGCAGCCCGGCGGCGGGGAACGGCGACAGGGCGGCGGTGATGGCGTTGTCCTGGGGCGGAGCTTCGCTGTCGCAGCAGGCGGTGGCGGCAGGCTGCGCGGCCGCCGCGACCTTTTCCCCGCGGCAGCACGACGGGCCGCAGCAGGATGTGATTTTGGCGGCCACGCCTTCGAGCCGGCGCTCGGCGGCCTTGCAGCGGGCCGCGTCGGCGGCCAGCCGCACCTCCAGCCGGCCGGACACGGGCGCGACTTCTTCGATCGTGCAGAGGACGGCGGACCGGCCGTGTTCACCGAAGAACACCTTCGCCTCGGCGGCGCCGTCGAGCGACAGAGCGGCCTCGACGCGTCCGACGATGCCAAGGAATTTCTCCGCCGGCATGTGGACGGGGCGCAAACCGCGCAGCGGCGGGACCCACAACTCGAAATGGGTTTCCTGCCACCGATGGGTGGCGGCGCCGCAATCCATGGTTTCGAACGCGACGCGTTTCACTTCGGTGAGGTGGTAACCGGCCGGCACGGCCCGCCCCCGGCCCAGCGAGAAATGCACCGGCAATCCGGCGTGGCCGCGGAGGGCGGAAAGGAATTCGGCAGTTTTCATGGCGCAGGGAGACTGGCGGCGGGTTCAGCAGCAGCGCGCCGGCGGAGGGGCGATGCCGGTCCCGGTGTGGCAGGAGATCTGGTCCGGTGGCAGCAGATGCGTGTGATCGACGGCGACTGTGCCGGCATGCCGCACGAACCATTGCAGCAGCGCCGCCCAGCGGGAGGGCGCCCGCGGGCCGGGACGGTGATAGGTCTCGGCCACCCAGCCGGTGAGACCGGCGGCGAAGAAGAGCGAGACCAGGCTGGCGGCGTCGAGGGCGGCGCCACTCTGGCGGAGCACGCCGGCGAGGAGGATGGCCGTGACAACGGCAACGGGAAGAATGCGGGGAGTTTTCATGGGAGTCTGTGGTTTGTTCTTGGTTGTCACTAGCATCTATCTCGACTTGGTTGTCAAGCGCAACTTTATTGTCCCCCTGCCCCGCGGCGCATTTTCCCCTGTCCTGTCGCGATTTAGGGGGTGTTTATTTTTCATGCTCCGCCCCCGCCGCTCTTCCACCGTGTCTGGCAAGAAAGCCTTCATCCCCGTCCGCGCCGTCGATTTCGTGATGTATGACACGAAGGACCGCCGCACCACCCGGCGTTCTACCAGAAGCTCTTCGGTTTCAAGCGCGGCCATGAGTGGAATGACTTCTGGTCGGAGTTCGCCACCGAACCGCTGACACTCTGCCTCAACGGCTCGTCGAAATCCAAGGACCCGAAATGGAACTGGCACGGTCCAGCGTGCGTGGCTTTGGCCGTCGACGATGTCCCCGCGGCCATCGCCGCGTGCCGCCGGCGCCGCGTCAAGGTGCTCATACCGCCCGTGGAGACGCGCGTCTGCTGGATGGCCTGGATCGCCGACCCGGCCGGCAACCGCATCTGCCTCCACTCGCGCAAGGACGGCACAGCTGGCTGACTTTCTCACCCGGGCCGTGACGTTTGTTCGTGTCTCTGGTTGCGAATCCGCCGAGCGCCTCCATTTTCTCGGTTTCCATATTTTATGAAATCCCCCTTGTTCGCCCGTCTTGCCCTCCTCGGCCTCCTGCTCACGCTTGGGCTGGCCTCCGGTCCTGCCGATTTCCTTCCACCTGCACCCGCGTGGCATGGCGCCAGCGAGGCGCTCATCGCCCGGCCCGACAACCCGTGGATCACACCGGCCGAGAAAATGGGTCTGCTCGACACGCCGAACTACGACGAGACCATCGCCTATTTGAATGAACTCTGCGCCGCCACGCCGTTGCTGAAGATGCAGGAATTCGGCCGCACCGCGCAAGGCCGCCCGCTCTACGTCGTCATCGCCAGCAAGGAAGGCGCAGCCGCGCCCGCCGCGCTCCGCGCCAACGGCCGACCCACCGTCCTCGCGCAGGCCGGTATTCACGCCGGCGAGATCGACGGCAAGGACGCCGGCCTGATGCTCCTTCGCGACCTCGCCTTCGGCGGCAAGGCGGCGCTGCTCGACCGCGCCAATTTCCTTTTCGTGCCTGTCTTCAACGCCGACGGCCACGAGCGCATCTCCGAGTGGAACCGGCCCAACCAGCGCGGGCCCGTGCACCAGGGTTACCGCACCACCGCGCAAAACCTGAATCTCAACCGCGACTACATCAAGGCCGACACGCCCGAGATGCGTGCCATGCTCGCATTACTCCAGGCGTGGTCGCCCTCGCTCTACCTCGACCTGCACGTCACCGACGGCATCGACTACCAATACGACATCACCTACGGCTATCACGGCTGGGATGGCGGCCCCGCATGGTCGCCGCAGTGCGCGCACTGGCTGGATCTGCACCTCCGCCCTGCCGTCGATGTCGCGCTGACGGCCGGCGGCCACATTCCCGGCGGGCTGATCAATGCGGCCGTGGACGATCGCGACCTGCCCCAGGGCGTGTTCTGGAGTGGCAACGGCGACCCGCGCTTCTCCAACGCCTATGGCGACCTGCGGCACATCCCCTCGATCCTCGTCGAGAACCACTCGCTAAAGTCCTACCCACAGCGCGTGCTCGGCACCTATCTGCTGCTCGAGGCCGCACTCCGGGCCATCGGGGATAACGCCGCCACCCTCCGCACCGCCATCGCCGCCGACTCGGCCGCGCGTCCGGCGGTGATTCCGGCCAATTGGATCAACAATCTGGGCAAACTGAACGAGGCGAAAATCGACTTCGCCGGTATCGCCTACGACACCTATATCTCCCCCGCCTCCGGCATCAAGGAAGTCCGCTGGCTCGGCACACCGCGTGTGTTCAGAAATCTTCCGCACTTCACGACCAATCCCGGCGTCACCTTTGCGCGCCCGAAGGCCTACTGGGTGCCCGTGACCAAACCCGAGGTCATCGAGCGGCTGCGGCTCCACGGCGTGCAGATGGAAACGCTGACTGAGGCGAAGACCTTCGCCGTCGACATGTATCGCCTCACTGATCGGCGGCTGCAGCCGTTCACGACCGACTTCATTTTCGAGGGCCGCTACACGTTCTCGACCTCGATCAAACACGAGGCGCACACCGAGACCTTCCCCGCCGGCTCCGTCCGCGTTTCCATCGACCAGCCGCTCGGCGACCTCGCCATCCTGATGCTCGAACCCGAGAGCAACGACTCGCTGCTCGCCTGGGGCTTTTTCAACGAAATCCTCCAGCGCACCGAATACATCGAGGGCTACGTCGTCGCGCCGATGGCGGAAAAGATGCTCGCGGACGACCCGGCCCTGCGGGCCGAGTTCGAGACGAAGCTGAAGGCCGACGCGAAGTTCGCCGCCGATCCGACGGCGCGGCTGCAGTGGTTCTACGAGCGCAGCAAATTCCACGACGAGCGCCACCTGCTCTACCCGGTCGGGATCGAGCGTTGACCGGCGCGCGGCGCCGGTTTCGTGCCAGCCTACACCCCGGGCGTCCGGCGCCGGCAATCGAGCCAGGCCGCCAGCGCAAAGGTCAGCGCGAGAAACCCAAGGGAGCTGCCCGCCAGTTGCGCCACCGAGGGCGGCGGCGGGGCGAACAATTGTCCGCCAATCACAAACGCGGCGAGCAGCCCGAGGAAGATGCCCAGTCCGTAGCGGGCACCAAAACCCTCGCCACGCGTCGATCGGTAGTAAAGCCACGCGCCACCGGCCAGCAGCCCCGCCTCGAGGAGCAGCGCCAGCGGCAGCCGGTCCCACAGGCCGAGCCCGACCATCAGCGTGTGCTCGCCCGCCAGCGGCAGCTCGGGCGGATGCACCAGCCAGTCGAGCACGAAGTGGGAGAATACCCCAAGCGCCAGCACGCCGCCGGCGTGGACCCCGTGCGTCATCTTGCCCGCCAGATACGCCAGCACCGACCAGCCGATCACGGCGACCAGCCCGTGCGAATACGGGAAAACAAAAGCCAGGTAGTGCCGCGTGGCATAGTCCGCCGGGATCCGCACCGATTCCACCCCCGCCAGCACGAACAGCCACAGCACGACATCCGGCAGCATGACCGCGAGGAACAGCCAGCCGAGGCTGAGCCGCGGTTCGGCCTTCTTGAGGGCCAGGCCCACGCCGAGATGCCCGATGAACATGCGCGCACGCTAGTCGTCCGTTGTCCCCGGGCAAGCCAACTCCCGGTTTGCCAAGTGCCGCTCCGCCCCTTTTGTTCGCCTTTTCACACCATGCACCGCACGCTCGTCAAGGACGCCCTCGCCGCCGCCGGCCCGCTCGACGCCATCCTCCTCCAAGGCTGGGTCCGCACGCGCCGCGACGCCAAGGCCTTTTCGTTCCTTGAGGTCAACGACGGCTCCTGCCTCAAGGGCCTGCAGGTGATCGTCGACGCCGCGCTGCCCGACTACGCGCACATCACCAAGGCCAACACCGGCGCGTCGGTCGAGGTGCGCGGCCGGCTCGTCGCGTCGAAGGGCGCCGGGCAGAAATGGGAGCTCGTCGCGGAGAAACTCACCGTGCTCGGCGAGGCCGACCACACCTACCCGCTGCAAAAGAAGGGGCACACGCCGGAGTTCCTGCGCGAGATCGGCCACCTGCGTCCACGCTCCAACCTCTTCGGCGCCGTCTTCCGCGTGCGCAGCCGGCTGGCGTTCGCCGTCCACCAGTTTTTCCAGGCGAAGGATTTCCTCTACGTCCACACGCCCATCATCACCGCCAGCGACGCCGAGGGCGCGGGCGACATGTTCCGCGTCACCACGCTCGACCCGGCCAATCCGCCGCGCACGCCGACGGGCGAGGCCGACTACGCGCAGGATTTCTTCGGTCGGAAAGCCTTCCTCACCGTCTCGGGCCAGCTCGAGGGCGAGATCTTCGCCACCGCGCTGAGCAGCATTTACACGTTCGGGCCGACGTTCCGCGCCGAGAACTCCAACACCTCGCGCCATGCCTCCGAGTTCTGGATGATCGAGCCCGAGATGGCGTTCTGCGACCTCGCGGGCAACATGGACCTCGCCGAGGAATTCGTGAAGCACCTCATCCGCGACGCCAAGGAGCACTGCGCCGCCGATCTTGCCTTCTTCGCCCAGCACGTGGACAAGGACCTGCTCGCGCGCCTCGATTTCGTGCTCGAGAAACCGTTCGTCCGCTGCAGCTACACCGAGGCCGTCGGGATCCTCGCAAAAAGCGGCCGCCAGTGGGAGCACCCCGTCGCGTGGGGCGCGAACCTGCAGGCCGAGCACGAGCGCTTCCTCACTGAGGAACACTTCAAGTGCCCCGTCACCGTCTACAACTACCCGCGCGCGATCAAGGCGTTCTATATGCGCGTCAACGACGGCGCCGCGCCCGGCCGCGAGACCGTGGCCGCGATGGATCTGCTCGTGCCCGGCATCGGCGAAATCATCGGCGGCAGCCAGCGCGAGGAGCGGCTCGACCTGCTCCGCGCCGGCATGGCGTTGCACCACCTCGACGAAAAACCCTACTGGTGGTATCTCGATTTGCGCCGCTACGGCACCGTGCCGCACGCGGGCTTTGGCCTCGGCTTCGAGCGCATGCTGATGTTCGTTACCGGCGTCGCCAATATCCGCGACGTCATCCCGTTCGCGCGCACGCCCGGC
>JAHFTD010000039.1 GCA_023269565.1 Opitutaceae bacterium
CCGCGCGGCGATGATCCGCAGCCGCAAATCCTCACTCAATGGTCTCATGATGGGTTCCTCATAAGATCCACCATACTCGAGCAATCGCTCTGCGTCTATCTAATTAGAATATGCTCTAGCCGGCAACGGCGAGGAAACCATCCAACTCTACCAGCAGCGGCGGGCGGCCAGCGGCCGTTACGACGTTGTTGTCATGGATCTGACCAGCAGCGGCGGCATGGACGGCGCCGAGACCCCCGGACATCTACTGCGGATTGATCCGGCCGTGCGCGCCATCATCGCCAGCGGTTATGACAGCGACGGTCAAACGGAGAAATTCCGCGCACTGGGATTCCGCGGCATCCTGAGCAAGCCCTACCTCACGGGCGACCTCGGCCTGGTCCTGCAGAGCGTGCTTGGCGCTTAACCTAGGCGTGTGGCTTTTTCGCCAGCAACTCCCGCGCGCGGCCCACGGCGGCCGCAAGGTCGGCACACACATTCTCGCGCCCGAGCGCGTCGAAGAACCCCGACTTCTCCATCATGAAATAGGGCTGCGTGTGCGGGCCGCTCAGGACGAGGTGCTTGCCGTGGCGGCGCAGTTTCTCATGCAGCGTCTCCACGCGGTTGAGCGCGGTGGCGTCCATCGCGGTGACCGCCGCGAGGTGCAGGATGATCACGTCGTCCTGCACGCCCGCGCGCCGGCTGATATTTCCCAGCTTCTCTGCCGAGCCGAAAAGCAGCGCACCGAAGACGCGGTAGATGATGACGCCGCGCGGGACGTTGGCCACTGGTTCGTGCCCCTGGCCGCCGGCCGCTGCCTGCTCGCCGGTCATGGCGTGGATCTTGGTCGTGTCGGCCACGCGCTTGATAAACGACACCGCCGCGAGGATCATGCCTACCTCGACCGCCACCGTCAGGTCGAAGAACACCGTCAGCCCGAACGTGGTCAGGAACACCGCCGCGTCGCCCCGCGGTTTCCGGTGCAACAGTGAAAATTCCTCCCACTCGCCCATGCGGAGCGCGACCACGATCAGCACGGCGGCCAGCGCCGCCAGCGGGATGTTCTTCGCCCACGGCGCGGCCACCAGCAGCACCACCAGCAGGAACAGCGCGTGCACGATGCCCGCCACCGGCGAGGTCGCGCCACTGCGGATGTTGACCGCCGTGCGGGCGAGCACGCCGGTCACCGGGATGCCGCCGAAGATCGGTGCGATGAAGTTCGCCGCGCCCTGCGCCATCAGCTCCTGGTTCGAGTCGTGCCGGTCGTCGATCAGACCGTCGGACACCACTGCCGAGAGCAGCGACTCGATGGCTCCGAGCATCGCGATGGTGAACGCCGGACGGATCAGCGCGCCGATCAATTCAAGCTTGAGATTGGGAAACTGAAAAACGGGGATGCCCTGCGGGATACCGCCGAACCGGCTCCCGATCGTCTCCGTCGGCCAGTGGAAAACCGCCACGAGCAGCGTGCCCAGCAGCACCGCCACGATCGAGCCCGGCACCCGGCTCCATCTCTTCGGCCAGAAAATCACGATGCCCAGCGAAAGCCCGCCAAGCGCCAGCGTCGGCCAGTGCAGCGTCGGAAGCGCCGCACCCAGCGTCATGATCCGCGGCAGAAACTCCGGCGGCTCCCGCTCGATCTGCAGACCGAGGACGGCGCGGATTTGCGTGACGAAAATTGTGACCGCGATGCCGCAGGTAAACCCGACCGTAACCGGATGCGGGATGAACTTGATGAGGCTGCCCAGCCGCAGCGCGCCCATCAGGAACAGGATGACGCCGGCCAGCATCGTGCAAAGCAGCAGATTCCCGAGTCCGTATTGTGCCACGATGAGCGCCACCAGGCCGACGAACGCGCCCGCCGGGCCGCCAATCTGCACGCGCGAGCCGCCCAGCGCGGACACGATGAATCCGCCGATGATACCCGAATACAGCCCGGCCGCCGGCGTCACGCCCGACGCAATGCCGAGGCCGACGCACAGCGAGAGCGCCACCACGCCGACCGTCAGCCCGGCCCCGAGATCGGTGAAAAATTTCCCCCGAGTGTAGCCTTGCAGGGCGTCGAACAACCGGGGACGAAAACGGAAATTCGCTAGGGAGAATGGCGGGGCAGTCTCTTCCATTAGATGAAGATGCCGAATCAGGCCGGGCAGGACAAGAATTCAGTCCGCCCATGACTGATTAACAGAGGACGGACTTCTCTGTATAAGCCGCCTCCCCTAGCCGCGCCACGTCAGCGCATGGCAGAACGCCACACCCGCGGCGTCGGCTTCGTCGAACGCTAGGGTCCGGCCGTGCCCGAGCATGGCCATGACCGAGCGCGCCATCTGCTCCTTGCTGGCGTGCCCGCGGCCGGTGACGGCCTGTTTCACGCGCAGCGGCGGGTATTCGAAAACTTCCTTGTCTCGCAGCGCTGCCGCCGCGATGGCCGCCCCGCGCGCCGCACCGAGGATCTGCGCCGTCCGCACATTCTGGACGTAGATCGTCTGCTCCAGTGCCACGTGGCGCGGGTCGAAATCCTCCAGAAACCCCGCCACCGCCCGGTGGATTTCCCCGAGGCAATGGGCCAAGGAATGCCGCGCCGGCAGCCGCAGGGTCTCGCAGCGCAGCAGCACGGCCGGCCGGTTGGGTGCGAACTCGATCAGGGCCAGCCCCGTGCCGCGCAACGACGGATCGATGCCCAACACGCGCCCGGCGAACTGCGCGCGGTGCAAATTCGGTGCGTCGGGCCAGGACTTGGCTTCGAGTTTCCCCTCGAGCTTCGCCTTCCACATCTGCCTGACGGATTTTCGCGCCATGATTTTCCGGACGGCCCGCTTATTTCACCGCAGCGGGCGGGGCCATTTCGTAGTGCGCCCAATCGGCGAGGAGCGCATCGAGTATCTTCTTGCCGACCAGATAGGCGGATTCGAGGGAAGGCCGATAAGCCGAGTAGTGGGTGAATTTTTCGCCGAACATGCTCTGGGCCGCCGTGGCCCCGGGCCACTGCATGTCGTAGTTGCTCGCCGTGCGCAACAGGAGCACGCGCTGGAGGTCCACCCGGCCGGCGCGCGCCAGCCAGGTGAGCGACTGCATTGTTCCGGTGTCCTCCATGGCCGTGGTGACATAAGTTGCCTTGCCGTCGGTGTGGTAGGCCACCCAGTCATTAGCCCACTGGTTCATCAGCCGGCCGTGCCAGTAGGTCTCCGACGACAGCGTGGCGCCCTTGAGCACGAACGGCGGACGCTGGGCGTTCGGATAACCGGTGAAACGCGTGCGCATCCGCTGCATGGCTTCGGTGTCGGGCAACGGGACGTCCTTGGTCAGCCGGTAGGCCCACTCGACCAGCGCGGGGTTCAGGTGGAAGACCTGCGAGGATTCCTCCGCCTCATGCGGCTGCTCGAAGGGCCGGCTCTTCCGCATGGGCACGTAACCGGTCGGCCAATCGGGGGGAATTTCGCGTGAATCGATTTCGTGGCCGAGGTCGCCATTCACCACCCAATCCGCCCACGCAGCGGAGCCGAGCGAGCCTTTGGCGGGATCGATGCCCGCGATGCCCGCGATCAGCCAGTAGCTGTGGGAAAAATCAAAACGCGGGTCGCTGCCTAGCGCCATGAGGGTCGCCGCCGCGCGCGTGTTGCCCACGCCCGTGACGATGGCGATGACGGAGCCGTCGGTGTTGGCCCGCACGTCGTGATACGCCTGCGGCAGCGGCAGCACGCGGTCGAGATGCTCGCGCTCGACCCAGAACTGCAGCTCGCCGGGGACATCGCCGGTGTCCTTGCCCGGCTCGAACATCGCGACGATGACGACCTTGGGACGGAGCGGATCGGCAGCCGCGCGTGAAACGACAGTGAGAGCAAGGAGGACGATCAGCAGCGTGGCACGCATGCACCCCGATGTCCGATGCGACGGGCGACGTCAAATTGGTTCTTGCCGCACGGCGGAGTGCCGGGCTTGTTAGCCGCCCCATGAGCACCGCCCCCGCCTCCCCCAGCAATGAAGTTGCCGTGATCAAGACCAGCTACGGCGAGATGACCGTCGCTTTCTGGCCCGACGTCGCGCCGGGCACCGTCGAGAATTTCAAGAAGCTCGCCCGCGCGGGCTTCTATGACGGCACCGCGTTCCACCGCATCATCAAGGGCTTCATGATCCAGGGCGGGTGCCCCGAAACCAAGGCGGGCGCCCGCGGCCAGCCCGGCACCGGCGGCCCCGGCTACAAGATCAAGGCCGAGTTCAACAAGAAGGCCCACGTCCGCGGCGTCATCTCCATGGCCCGCTCGGCGCACCCCGACTCGGCCGGCTCGCAGTTCTTCATCTGCCATGGCGACGCGAAGTTCCTCGACCGGCAATACACCGCCTTCGGACAGCTGATCGCCGGCGACGACGTGCTAGAACGCATCGCCACCGTGCCGACCAAGGGCGGCGGCGGCGGCGAAAAGAGCACGCCCATCGACCGCATCGCCGTCGAGAGCGTGCGGATCGTGGCCGCCCCGGCGGCCTGAGGTTTCCCAACAAAAACTCGACGGCCAAAGAGCCGGCTCGGCGGAATTTTTGCGACGGGATCGGGCCGAGCCTTAAGAATCGAAGCCCACCGCGCGGGCTACTTCGCCGTAGACGATGCGGCCGTTGCGGGTGTTGACGCCCTTGGCCAAGCCTTTGTGCTCGTTGAGCGCACGCTCGACACCCTTCTGCACCATCATGGCCACATAGGGCTCGGTCGCCTGTGTGAGTCCGATGGTCGAGGTGCGGCCGACGAGCGCCGGCATGTTCGGCACTGCGTAATGGATGACGCCGTGCTCCTGGTAGGTGGGTTTCTCGTGCGAGGTCGGATGCACTGTCTCGATGCAGCCGCCCTGGTCGATGGCAATGTCGACGATCACACTGCCCGGGCGCATCTGTGCCACCGTGCTGCGGCTGACGACGATGGGGGCCTTAGCGGCGGGAATGAGGACGGCGCCAACGAGCAGGTCGCAATCGGCCACGGCGTGCTCGATGTTGGCCGGGTTGGACATGAGGGTGACCACGCGGCCGCGATACTCGGTGTCGAGTTGCTCCAGCTTGCGGGTGTCGAGGTCGAGGACGGTGACGCGCGCGCCCATGCCCACGGCCATCTGCACGGAGTGCGCGCCGGAGTTGCCCGCGCCGATGACGACGACGTGGCCGGGCATCGTGCCGGGGATGCCGCCGAGCAGCACGCCCGAGCCGCCGAGCTGTGATTGCAAAAAATACGCGCCGAGCTGGATGGCGAGCCGGCCGGCGACCTGCGACATCGGCTTCAGCAGCGGGAACTGTCCGTCCACTCCCTCGACCGTCTCGTAGGCGATGCCGAGGATGTTTTTCCGGCAAAGCTCCTTTGCGAGCTTTGGACCGGCAGCGAGATGAAGGTAGGTGAAGATGGTCTGTCCCTGTTGCATGAGCCCGTATTCGGCCTCGAGCGGCTCCTTGACCTTCAAAATCAGGCCGGCGCTCTTCCACACCTTCGCGGCGGAAGTGGCGATGGTGGCGCCGGCGGCCTTGTATTCGGCGTCGGTGAAACCGGAGTTCATGCCGGCGTTTTTCTCGAGCAGCACCTTGGCGCCGAGCGCAGTGACGCGGCGGCAAAGGCTGGGGGTCATGGAGACACGGGTCTCGCCGATTTTGATTTCCTTGGGGACTCCGATAATCATAGGCGCAAAGGCATACCCGTCACTCCGGCGAACTCAAGAGCGCAGCCACCACTGACCCCGGTAGTGCCGGCCCTAATTTCCGGCCGGCTGTCGCTTATCCCGGGAATGCGCTTGCCGCACCCGCAGGACCGCGTGTTTGCTGCGCCACCCAACCCGCTGATGGCCAAGCCCCTCAATCTTATCGTCGCCTGTGCCGAGAACCGCGTCATGGGCCGCGGTCGCGAACTACCCTTCCACATTCCCGAGGATAAGGCGTGGTTCCACCAAAAAACCGCCAACACCGTCGTTGTGCTCGGCCGCATCTGCTTTGAAATCTGGCCGCGCGTGCTGCTCGACGGCCGCCAGCCGATCGTCATCACTTCGCAGCCCGAGCTCGTTCGCGCTGATGCCCTCCGCCGCTTTGGGGCTGACGCCGCTCAGCAGCTGCGCACCGCTGCCAGCGTGTCGGAGGCGCTCGCCCTCGCACAGTCTCTGCCCGGCGAAATCATGATCTGCGGCGGGGAGCGCATTTTTAAAGAAACCCTACCCCTCGCCCAGCGCCTTTACCTGACGCTCGTGCACACCGAGGTGCCGGGCGATGTGTTCATGCCCGACTGGCGTCATCTGCCGTGGCGCGAGGCCGCGCGCCGCGAGAGCCGCGACGCCAGCTACCGCTACACGTTTCTGACACTTGAGCACTGAACGCGGTCAGGACTTCGGTTTCCAACCCGGCCCGCGGACAAAATGTCCGGGCTTGGCGCCGGTGTGCTCGCCATCCTTGAGCACCTGCACGCCGTTCACGAACACGTGCACCATGCCGGTGGCGTAGTGGTGCGGCTGCTCGAAGGAGGCGTGGTCGGAGATTTTTGCCGGATCGAAAACAACGATGTCGGCGAAATTGCCGGGCTTGAGCGTGCCTCGCTCCTGCAAACCGAGGTTTTCCGCGGGCAGTGCGGCGAGCTTGCGCACGGCCGCCTCGAGCGAAAGCAGCCTCTCATCGCGCACATAGCGGCCGAGCACGCGGGCGAAGTTGCCGTAGGCGCGCGGGTGCGGGTTCGACAGCAAGAAGGGTCCCTCGGGCGCCATAGACTCGGCATCGGAGCCGAACGACACCCACGGCAGCGCGACCTGCCGGCGCACGTTGTCCTCGCTCATCAGGAAATAAATCGTCCCGACGCGGCTGCCATCCTCGATGACCAGGTCCATGGCGGTGTCCTCGGGTGGCGTGCCGCGCATCCGCGCGACTTCGGCAAGCGACTTGCCGGTGAGCGGCTTGAGCTTTGGATTCTTGAATTGGAAGAGCAGAATTCGGTCGGGCGAGCCAGTGTCGAGGTAGAGGTTCTCCCACTTGTCCGTCGGCGTGCGCATCTCGCGGCGAACACGTTCCCGGATGGTCGGGTCCTTGAGCCGGGCGGCCCATTCCTTGTAACCGCCCTCCTGCACCCACGGCGGCATGGCGGCATCAAGTCCGGTGCCGCCGGCGGTGTAAGTATACATGTCGGCGGTAATGTGCAAACCGGCGGCGCGCGCGGCCTCGATTTTTTGAATGACAGCGTCGAGCTTAGTCCAGTTGGGCTGGCCGGCGGCCTTCAGATGGTAAATCTCGGCAGGAACACGCGCCTCGCGCGCTATGGTGATCAATTCATCCAGCGCCTCGAGCAGCCGGTTGCCCTCGCTGCGCATGTGCGAGATATAACTGCCGCCATAAGGCGCGGCGGCGCGGCAGAGTTCGATCAGTTCGTCCGTTTTTGCATAAAACGCCGGAGCGTAGATCAGTGACGAACCGACGCCCAGCGCGCCCTCCTCCATCGCGTGGCGCACCAAGGCCTTCATGCGCTCCAGCTCAGCCGGGTTCGGAGGCCGGTCGGCCTTGCCGAGCTCGTGGACGCGCACCGTCGTGGCGCCGACAAACGACGCGACGTTGCATGAGACGCCGCGTTTTTCGAGATAAGCGAGGTATTCGCCCAGCGTCGTCCATTCGATGGGATACTTGATGTCGGCCTGCTCCTCGAGCAGGTCGGCTTTCATCCGGGCATTGAGCGGGCCCATCGACTCACCCTCGCCCATGACCTCAAGCGTCACGCCCTGCCGGATTTCGCTCTGGGAGTTGCCATCTTGCAGCAGCGATTCGTTCGACCAGCTGAGCATGTTGATGAAGCCCGGCGCGACGGCGAGACCGGTCACATCCACCTCTCTTTTCCCGTGCGCTTCAGTCAGCTTCCCCACGGCGGCAATGCGGTCGCCGCGGATCGCCACGTCGCCCACAAAGGGCTTGGTCCCGCTGCCGTCGTAGACGGTGCCGTGGCGGAGGATCAGGTCGTAATTCTCGCCGGCAGAAAGCATGCCGAATCCAGTCGCAAGAAGGAAACTGAGCCGGGGAAACAGGGTTGAGCGCATCCCCCCTATTGTCCGCCCGCCCGCGCCGCGGCAAGACCGGACACTTCATCCTCAGCCGCGCTTGAGCGCGGCGTGCGCCTTGGCCACCTCGATATATTTCTCCGCCCAGTGGCGGATGCCGCTTTTCTCCTTCTCGGTCAGGAGTCGCGCCACTTTCGCCGGTGCGCCGAGGATCATCGAACCGGGCGGTGCAACAAACCTCTGCGTGACCAGCGCGTTGGCACCAACGATGCAGCGATCGCCGATCTTCGCCCCATCGAGGATCGTCGCACCCATGCCGATAAGGCATTCGTCGCCGATCTCGCAGGCGTGGATGATGGCGCCATGCCCGATGGTGCAATAGTTGCCGACCTTCGCGCCGTAGTCGTCGGCGAGGTGCACCATCGTGAGGTCCTGGATGTTCGTGCCCTCGCCGATGACGATGGAGTTGATGTCGCCGCGCAGCACGCAGCCATACCACACGCTGCAGTGCGCGCCGAGTGTCACGTCGCCCAGCACCGTGGCGTTGGGTGCGACAAAGGCGGCGCGGGCGGTGTCGGGGTTGCGCCCGAGATGCCGGGCCAGGTGTTGTTGCACATCCATGCCGACAGCCTAGGATGCGGTCCGCGTGCGCGCCAAGTCAGAAGCGCGTCAGCCGTGACGCGCCCGACGGCCGAGGCAGCGGAGCGCCGGGCGCACGCGCTCAGATGATGATGCCGGCGATGGTGGCGGAGAGATACGAGGCGAGCGTGCCGCAAAACAGCGCCTTGAGGCCGAGCCGCGCGAGGTCGCCGCGGCGCTCGGGCGCCAGCGCGCCGATGCCGCCGATCTGCATGCCCACGCTGCTGAAATTGGCAAAACCGCAGATGGCGATGCTGAGGATGAGCAGGCCCTTCTCGGTGACGATAGGCACGGACTTGTTGGTCAGGTTCTGGAACGCCACGAATTCGTTGATCGTGAGCTTCTGGCCGAGGAGCGTCGCCACGTTGGCCACATCAGCCGAGGGCACGCCCATGGTCCACGCCAGCGGGTAGAAGAGCTTGCCGAAGATCCAATTGAGGGACAGCTGGAAGTCGGGATCGAAAAGGTGGCCGAGGCCGCCGAGCGCCCAGTCGATGCACGCGATGAGGGAGATGAAACCGATGAGCATCGCGAAGACGTTGATCGAGATCTTCATGCCGTCGCCCGCGCCGTGGGAAATGGCGTCGATCACGCTGCTGTAGCTGCTCTTCACCTCCAGCTTCACGGTGCCCATCGTCTGGCTTTCCAGCGTCTCGGGGAAAACCATCTTGGCGATGACCAGCGCGCCCGGCGCGGCCATGAGCGAGGCGGTGATGAGTTTCGGCGCGAGGTCCATGCCGGCGGCCGTGCCCATGTTGGAATAGACCACGAGGATGCCACCCGCGATGCAGGCCAGGCTGCCACTCATCGACGCGAGCAGCTCGCTGTTGGTCATGCCCGCGAGGTAGGGCCGGATCATGACCTGTGCCTCGATCTGCCCGACGAAGGCGCTGGCGACGTTGCTGAGCGCCTCGGCGCCACTGACGCGCATGATGACGTTCATCGCGCGGGCAATGAAGGACACCACCCGCTGCATGATGCCGTAATGGTAGAGGATGGCGACGAGGACGCAGACGAGGATGATGGTCGCCGAGATGTTGAAGACAAAAGTGAAGCCGCCGTGGAAGAAATTGGTCAGCTTACCCGGCGCCTCCTCCACCACGATGCCGTTGAAGACGAAGGCCGCACCCTGGCGCGCGCACGCCTCCAGGACGCCGATGCCCGCGCCCAGCACCTGGAAGAAGCGGGCCACGGGCCCGACCTTGAAGATGAGCAGCGCGATGGTGATCTGCAGCGCGATGCCGCTCGCCACGAGCCGGTAGTTGATGCGGCCGCGGTTGTTCGACGCGAGCCACGCCAGACCGAGGATGAGTGCGACGCCAAACAGGCCTTGTAAACGATCCATAGGGGTAAGGAAGTCCGCGCACGCTGCGGGAAATATTCCGGGAGTTCAATCCCTGAACCGCCGGATGAAGTGACCCGATATATTCACTCCTGCCGGCTTAACTTTCGTCGGCAGCGGCGACAAATCCGGAAGGCAGACTTGATATCGTGCCGGAAATTTCCGCCTACTTCCGATACCACTCGCCGGACTCGCGCTGCAGCCAGACGCCGGGTCGGCTGTTCTCGGCAATTTTCCGGGCGCGGGCGCGGCCGACGGCATCGGGCGACGTCCCGGTCTGCCGCGCGATCTCGGCGTAGACCTGCTCGCGATCGGAATTCTCGGCGCTGACCACCCCGCCGTCCGGCGCGGCGCCGCGCAGCTCGAGGAACCCGCGGTTGCTCTCGCCCACGATGGCGCGGGCCTTGAGGTCGTCGATGGCGGCCAGCCGCTGCTCCATCCGGCGGCGGATGTCGGCCGTGCTCTCGGCGAGGAGCGGGGCGGCGAGCAGGCAGAGGGCGGTAATGAGGGTGCAGAGACGGGCTTTCATGGCGGTCATCCTTTGGTCGGTTCGATGGTGGCGGACTTCTTGTCGAGGTCGCCGAAGAAATCGTCGAGCGCGCGGTCCACCTTCACGTTCACGTCGACGGTGATGTGGATGGGCTTCACCTCGATGGGCTCGGTCTTGACGTTGAGACAGCCGGCGAGGAAGAGCGGGGCGGCGAGCAGAAGGAGACGGCGGCGGTTCATGGCGGGTGGGGTATTTAGTCAGCGGCGCGGGGCGAAGGTTTCCTTAATGCTTCTGGCCGAGACTCAGGCGGGAGTCGAGCCCGACGTTGAGCAGTTTTTCCAGCGGACCGTTGACGTTGAGGTCGAGGGTTACCGGTGCCTTGATGCCTGGGTCAACCGGCTCGCCCACGAGGTGCAGCTGCGCGGTGCGGCCGGCCGGGGAGTTGGGCGGATAAATTTCCAGCCGCAGCTCGTTCAGCCGCAGCCGGAGCAGGCCCGATTCAAGCTTCTGCATAACGGCGTAGCTGGCGGCCGTGGGCGAGAGCCCATGGGTGAGGAGGCCGTTGGCGTTGAAACGCACCTCGGCACTGACGCCCGGCTTGAGCTGCAGCCAGCCGGTGCCGAGCCGCAGACCGGAGGCATCAATGCGGATGGGCAGCCGGCCATTCACGCGCCCGCGGGCCTGCGCCGGCACGTCGTGCGTCACCGCCAGCACCTGCTCCACGTCAATGCCGTCCGCCAGCAGCGTCGCCTCGAGAGTCCCGCCGCCGGGGTTGACGCGAAAGGGTTCAGCTGAAATCCGGCCACCCAGTGTGGCGGCCGACAAAGCCGTGATTTCCAGCCGGTCAAGCCCCGCGACGGCAAACTCCGCCTGGATATCGCTGACGACCAGCTGCCCTGTGCGCAGCTCGCGCACACGCAGGCTTTGCGCCGGCAACGAATGCCAGTGTTCAAGGTGGTCGAATTCCAGATCGGCCTCGATGCCGGACGCGACGATATTCCCCCCACCCGACTGACGCGCGGCGCCGTCGCGCAACTGCACCCGGGCGGCCGCCTGCCAGTCGCCGCCCACCATCCTCCCCTCGGCGGTGCCGGTCAGCCGGCCCTCCATCTCCCACGGCCCGCCGGGAAGATTGAGCAGGCCGCGCGCGAATTCCTGCCATGGTTTCAGGTCGAGCGCCGTGCCGGTCACACGGAAGTGCAACGACCGCTCTGCCGGCGCATACCCGGCCTCGCCGGTGAGCCGCAACCCCGGAGCGCCGGCCTGCACCCGGCCCTCCCATTCTTTTTTTGCGTTCAGGCGCGCGTCGAGTTTCACGGTCAGCGTCTGCTCCGGCAGCGCCCCGGCGCGCACCACCAGCTGGCCGTCGATGGAAATTTCCTCCGCCGGAATGCGGAGCATGGGAACACCGACTGCCGGGCCACCGGGCCGGGCCGGGGCGGCGGGTGCAGTCACGCGGGCGCTGGGAACGAGCGCAACGACGCGCGCTTGCTCGATGCGCACGGAACCGAGCGACGGTGTCCACCAGTGCGCCCGTGCCAACGACACGCGCCTGGCCGAAAGTTCCCGCAAGCTGTAACGGAAACCGATGTCCGCCAGTTCGACGCGCCACGGCGAGGCCTGCGCCACCGTCAGCCGGATGTCCGACGCGCCCGCCTGCCGCAGGGCGGCGCCAGCGGCAGCCGCGAGGGCCGGGGCACGAAAAAGGTATAGCAGCCCGGCCGCGCCGGCAAAAACGGCGGCGGCCATGGCGAGCCAGCGACGGAAGCGGGTCAGGGGCATGGGGGAAAATCGACCTCCCTCACCTTGGCGGCGTTTCCCCGCAGCGCAACCAGAACCCCGCAGCGGGGGCCAGCCGGCCCCCGTCGCTCAGCGCACGGGCACCGGCTCGAGCTTCCAGATGTCCCGCGCATATTCGCGGATAGTGCGGTCGGAAGAGAATTTGCCCATGCGGGCGGTGTTGAGGATGGCCATGCGCGCCCAGCGGCGGCGGTCGCGGTAGGCGGCGTCGACCTGGGCTTGGGCATCGCAGTAGGCGCGGAAGTCGGCGAGAACCATAAAGGGATCGCCGCCCTCGAGGAGGCTGGCGCGCACCAGCGCGGGCAGGTTGTGCGGCTCCCCCTGCACGAAGTAGTCGGAGCCGAGCCAGTCGAGCACGTAGCGCAGCTCCTCGTCCTGCTCGTAGTATTGCTGCGGATTATAGCCCTGCGCGCGGAGGGCCGCGATACCCTCGACGGTCTGGCCGAAGATGAAGATGTTTTCGGGGCCTACCTCGTCGCGGATCTCGATGTTGGCGCCGTCGAGCGTGCCGATGGTAAGGGCGCCGTTGAGGGCGAGCTTCATGTTGCCGGTGCCGGAGGCCTCTTTGCCGGCGGTGGAAATCTGTTCGGAAACGTCGGCGGCGGGGATGATGCGCGTAGCGAGCGAGACGCGGTAATTGGGCAGGAAGGCGACCTTCAGCTTGCCGTTGACACGCGGGTCGGCGTTGACGCGGGCGGCGACGGCGTTGATGGACTTGATGATGGCCTTGGCCAGCTCGTAGCCGGGGGCGGCCTTGGCGGCAAAAAGGAAGACACGCGGGGCGATGTCGAGATCGGGGCTCTGCACGAGCCGGCGGTAAAGCGCGAGGATGTGGAGCAGGTTGAGATGCTGGCGTTTGTATTCGTGCAGGCGCTTGACGTGCACGTCGAAGATGGCGTCGGGCGACACGTCGACGCTGCACTCGCGATGGATGAGGACGGCGAGGTCGGCTTTGTTGGCGCGCTTCACGGCCATAAACTCGTCCTGGAACTTGGGATTGTCGGCCCATTTCTCGAGGCGGTGGAGCTGGTCGAGGTCGCGGACCCACCCGTCGCCGATCTTTCTGCTGATGAGGGCGGCGAGGCGCGGGTTGCTGGCGAGGAGCCAGCGGCGCGGGGTGATGCCGTTGGTCTTGTTGTTGAAGCGGCCGGGGTAGAGCGCGTCGAACTCGGGGAAAAGCTGCGCGCGGAGCAGCCGGGTGTGCAGCTCGGCCACACCGTTGACGGAGAACGAGCCGGCGACGGCGAGGTGGCCCATGCGAACCATCTTCTCGCCGTTCTCCTCGACGAGCGAGACGGCGCGCTTCTTCTCGTGGTCGCCCGGCCATTTCGCCTCGGCGGCCTCCATCAGGCGTTGGTTAATATCGTAAAGGAGGAGGAGATGCCGCGGCAGCACGCGCTGGAAGAGCGGGACGCTCCACTTCTCGAGCGCCTCGGGCAGGAGCGTGTGGTTGGTGTAGGCGAACACGCTGGTGGTGATGCCCCACGCGCGCTCGGAGGTCATGCCCTCCTCGTCGAGCAGGATGCGCATCAGCTCGGTGATGGCGACGGCCGGGTGCGTGTCGTTGAGCTGCACGACCTGCTGGGCGGCGAAATTGCCCCAATTGTTGCCGGCAACGGAGAAGTGCCGCCGGATGATGTCGCGGAGCGAGCAGGCGACGAAGAAATACTGCTGCACGAGCCGCAGCTCCTTGCCGTTCTCGGTGCGGTCGTTCGGGTAGAGGACCTTGGAGATGGTCTCGCCGAAGGCCTTTTCCTTCACCGCCTCGACGTAGCCGCCCTCGTTGAAGGTCTTGAGGTCGAACTCTTCGGTGGCCTTCGAAGCCCAGAGCCGGAGGATGTTCACCGTGCGCGTGCCGTAGCCGGCGATGGGGATGTCGTAGGGGAAACCGATGATGGTCTTGGCGTCGACCCAGCGCCACTTGAACTGGCCACGGTCGTCAAACACCTGCTCGCAGCGCCCGAAGAGCCGCACCTCCTGCTTCCACTCCGGGCGCACGATCTCCCACGGCGCGCCGAACACGATCCAGTTGTCGGGATGCTCGACTTGGTGGCCATGGACGAACTCCTGCTTAAAGAGGCCGAACTCGTAATGGATGCCGTAGCCGACCGCCGGCAGGTCGAGCGTCGCCAGCGAGTCGAGGAAGCATGCGGCGAGCCGGCCGAGGCCGCCGTTGCCGAGCCCCATGTCCTCCTCGGCAGCGCGCACCGTGTCGAAATCGTGCCCGAGATCGTGGAGCGCCGCCACCGTGGGCTCGTGCAGCCCGAGGCTGATGAGGTTGTTCAGGGTCAGCCGCCCCATCAGGTATTCCATCGAGAGATAGTTGACGCGCCGGACGTTCCGGCGGCGGTGGGCGGTCTGCGTCTCGAGCATGCGCTCGAGGATGCGGTCGCGGATGGCCGTGGCGGTGGCGATCCACCAGTCGCGGGCGGTGGCCGACTCCTCGTCGCGGGCGAGTTTGTATTTCAGGTAGTGCTGGATGGCCGCTTTCATCTTGGCGGCCTCGCCGGTCAGGCGGATGGACCGCGGTGGGCGTGGCGACTGACGGGTCTTGGCGGGCATTCAGGCGCATCAAAAGTGCCGCCTCCGCGCCACGCAAGGCGCGATTAACGCTGGAATTGCGGAGCCAGTGCCGCGCCCGGCCAGCAGCAGACCGGGAATTTGTCGGATAACTGCTTACCTTTGAAAGCGCCGCGCCAATTCGCCCCGGCTCAGCTCGAAGTGCGTCGGGCGGCCCGCCGGGCTCGTGTGCGGCTGCGTGCAGGCGAAAAGCTGCGCCACCAGCGCCAGCGCGTCGGCCTCGGTGGTCGTCTCCGGCAGACGCACCGCCTTCGCCGCGGCCAGCCGCGCCAGCTCCTCGTCAGCCAGCCCGGCCTGCCGGTCGTCCAGCCGGCCTTCGCGGGCCAGTCCGATCACGTCGCGCAGGAACATCCCGGCGTCGTCCGGCTCAAGCCAGACCGGCACCGCCTCGATCCGGAAGAAATTCCGGCCGAACTCGGCGACCACGAAGCCGTGCCGGTTGATCCAGCCGAGGTGATCGAGCAGGAGCGCGCTGAAAATCGCATCGAACTCCACCGGCAGGGCGAAGAGCAGGCGCTGGCTGGCGACCTCGTTTTTTTGAAACTGTTCGCGCAGCCGTTCAAACCACACCCGCTCGTGCGCCGCGCGCCGGTCGAGCACCACCACGCCGCCCGGCGCCTCGAACAGCGCGTAGTCTCCGTGAGCCGTGCCGAGGAAACGCCATCCCAACAGGCTGGGAGCTTGGAGCCCGGAGCACGGAGAGGCCGGCGGGGCGCGGAGCACGGAGGTCGGAAAGCCGGAAGCCGGATTGAGCGTAAAGGGCTTGAACGGCTGCGCCATGGCGCCGGCCGACGGCGAACTGACCGCAGACGGAGTGAAGGAGGGCCGAGTTGCCGCGGTCGCAGCCAGCGGTGCCGGGGAATCCGCGCCCAGCGGCTGCACCGGCGGTGCAGCGACGCCCATTTCGCGCAGCTTCTGCAGGACGCTGCGAATGACGAAGCCCCGCACCTGTCCTTCACTGCGGAAGCGCACCTCGCGCTTTGCGGGGTGCACGTTGACGTCGACCGCCGCGGGGTCGAGGTCGAGGAAAAGCACGGCGACGGGGAAGCGGCCCTTGGGCAGCGTTGTGGCATACGATTCGAGCAGCGCGTAGTTCAGCGTGCGGCTGTCGACCGGCCGGCGGTTGACGAAGGTGATCATCTCGTGCCGCGTCGCTCGGCTGGTGCCGGGCCGGCCGAGGAGTCCTGTCAGCCGCAATCCCTCTTCCGTCGTGTCCACCGGCAGCAGGCCGGCGGCGAATTGCCGGCCGAAAATCTCCGCCACGCGCTCCGCCAGTGTCGCGCACACGGGCGACTGGAACAGCACGCGGCCATCCTCGATGAGCGTGAACGCCGTCTGCGGGCAGGCGAGCGCGTAGAGCCGCACGGTCTGGATGATGTGCGCCGACTCGGTCGCATCGCTCTTCAGGAACTTGCGGCGCGCCGGCACCGAGTTGAAGAGGTGCGCGACGACGATGCGTGTGCCGGGCGCCGCGCCGCACTCGCGGACATGGACAAGCCGGCCGCCGTTGACGAGAATCTCCGTGCCCGCGGCCACAGCGGCGGGACGCGTCTGCATTTCAAATTTGGCGACACTGGCGATGGACGGCAGCGCTTCGCCGCGGAAACCGAAGGTGCCGAGCCGGTCAAGATCGGCGGTCTCGGTAATCTTGCTGGTGGCGTGGCGCTCGAGGGCGAGCAGCGCATCGTCCTTCCCCATGCCGCCGCCGTTGTCCTCGATGCGGAGGTAGGCTCGGCCGCCGCTGCGGAATTCCACCTCGATGCGCGTGGCACCGGCGTCGAGCGAGTTTTCCACCAGTTCCTTGACCACGGCGGCGGGGCGCTCGATGACCTCGCCGGCCGCGATCTGGTTGGCGACGCGATCCGACAGGATGCGAATGGGCGGCATGGGTGAGCGCGGGTGGGGCGTCAGCCAAGCCGCTTCCGCCAGCGCGCAAGCTGGCGGCGAACCTGCGCGGGGCCGGGCATGCCGGTGCCGGTGCGCCGGGCCATCGCCCGCTGCAGGTCGAACGACGTCGCCCAGTCCCGCCCAAAGGCCGCGTGAATCCGTCGCACTTCGGCGAGCGTCAGCCGGTTGAGTGGCACCCGCCGCTGCTCGGCTAGGCGCACTGCGGCACCGACGGCGTGGTGCGCCACGCGAAAAGGCACACCGCGACGCACGAGGTAGTCGGCCAGGTCGGTCGCCAGCAGCGCGGGGTCGGCGACCGCCTGCGCGCACCTCGCGCGGTCGAGGCGCAGGCCGGCGCATGTGCCGGCGAGCACCTCGAGGCAGAGGGCGGTCTGGTCGTGACTGTCGAACACCGGCGGTTTGTCCTCCTGCAGATCGCGGTTGTAGGTCAATGGGAGGCCCTTCACGAGCGTGAGCAGCGTGTGGAGGTTGCCCTGCAGGCGCGCGGACTTGCCGCGGATGAGTTCCAACGCGTCGGGGTTTCTCTTCTGCGGCATCAGGCTCGATCCAGTGCAGAACGCATCGGGCAGGTGGAGGAATTTGAATTCCTGGCTGGCCCACAGGATGAGGTCCTCGGCGATGCGCGAGAGATGGACGCCGGTGAACGCGCAGGCGGCGGCAAACTCGAGGTGGACGTCGCGGTCGCTGACGGCGTCCATGCTGTTCTGCGTGACGCGCGGCCGGCCGGCCGCATCGACGAAGCCAAGTTGCTGCGCGGTGAATTCGCGGTCGATGGGCAGCGTGGTGCCGGCGAGGGCGCCGGAGCCGAGCGGGCACCAGTTGGCGTGATCGTGGACGGCAGCGAAGCGCTCGGCGTCGCGTTCGAGCATCTCGAGGTAAGCCCCAAGATGGTGCGCCAGGAACACCGGCTGTGCGCGCTGCAGGTGCGTGTAGCCGGGGATGAGCACGTCGCGGTTCTTCTCGGCGACGCCGAGGATGGCGCGCTGGGCGGCGGTGAGGCGCTGGATGAGGTCGGCGCAGGCGGCCTTGAGGTAGAGCTGGATATCGGTCGCGATCTGGTCGTTGCGGCTGCGCGCGGTGTGGAGCTTGGCGGCGGCGGGCACGCGCCGCGTCAGTGCCTGCTCGATGTTCATGTGCACGTCCTCGAATCTCGCCCGCCACTTGAATTTGCCGGCGGCGATCTCGCGTGCGATGACCTCGAGGCCGCGGTGGATGGCGTCGCGCTCGCGGCGCGTGAGGAGGCCGGTGCGCGCGAGCATGGCCGCATGGGCCTTGCTGCCGAGGATGTCGAACTGGGCCAGCCGGGCGTCGAACGACACGGACTCGCTGAAGCGGAGCATCAGTTCGGCGGGCGGCAGGGAGAACCGTCCGCCCCAGGTGGCTTGCGCGGGCTTCTTGGCCATGGTGGGAAGCGAGGCAACGTCGGGCCGCCGGGCTTGGCAACGCGGAAATAAAGGCAGGGATAGACCGCTGGGCCGGCCGTGGATATTCGCGCGCCTCGCGCTCTAGTCCTGCCAGTGAAAGGTCACGGGCCGTTCGATGGCGGGATGCAGGCTGTGGTGCACGGGGCAGTTGAGCGCGGCCTGCTCCAGAAAACCGCTAGGATCGATCGACCGGGGAAAAGGCAGCCAGATTTGCGCGGCCATGCGAACAATGCGGCGCGGGGCGTCGGTGGACATTTCCTTCGTCACCGCCCAGCGCACACCAGGGATGTCGCGGCCGAGCTTGGTGCGCGCAGCGATAGCCATGGTCGTGACCATGCACGCGCCGAACGAGGCGGTGGTGAGATCGGTCGGCGAGAACGCCTGGCCGCGGCCGTGGTTGTCGGTCGGCGCGTCGGTCTCGATTTGCTGACCGGAGGGGCCGTGGGTGAGCAGGCAGTTGAGCCCGCCCTGATAGATGCCGGTGCTTTTCACCATGGGAAAATCAGGCGGAGAATTTCCGCAGGCGCCCAGCCACATCGGCCCGGAGGCGCTCAATGTGGCCGAGGACGTATTTCTCGACCGACAGCCGCGGGTTCCTGACCAGTGGGGTGAGATCCATCGCGAGTGTGAGCGCTGTGGCGCGGTCTGTGGCGTGCGAGGTGTGGAAGGTGGCGTGCGCGAAGCGGCGGCCCGCCGTGGCCAGGTCGTAGCGCTTGCCGCCCGCGATCTGCGAACGGAAGACGGCGATGAGTTTCGCGGCGAGTTCTGGGTGCGCGGAGGTGTCGAGCGCACGCCGGTCGGCGTCCACCAGCCAGTCGAGGTCGCGCCAGACTTCGCAGCCATAGACACGCACCGGACGCAGCGCCGGCGGCAGTGCGCGCAGCGCCTCGAGGCTGCGCAGGAAAACGGCAACGTGCGTGTCGTGTTTGTCGGCGGGATTGTGCAGATAGACGATCTCCGGCGCGGCGGCGCGGAGAATGGCCGCGAGGTCGGCGCGCACGGCCGGATGTTGGGCGTTCTTAACTCTCGTGCTTGGGTGCGCTAGTTGAATGACCACCGAGTAGCGTCCGAGGCGGGCGGCCCGGCGCTGCTCGGCCCGGCGCACGGCCTTCATCCGTTCGTCGGTATACCGCGCGAACTTCCCAGTGCGGGGGCTGCCGGCGCCGTCGGTGACGACCACGCCGGTGAACCAGCGATCGCGCCGGCCGTAGCAGGCGGCGATGCCGGGATAGGCCATGATCTCGAGATCGTCCTGATGCGCGGCGACGCCGAGGTGCGTCGTGCGCGAGAGCGCGCGGCCGAGCGGCCGGCCGTCGGGCACACAGACATCGGCGGCGGGGGAGGAAAATTTCATGACGGCAGCGGAACGCTCATCCGTTCGATCTTGGTCGCACGGCCGTCGACAGAGAATTCCACCAACGCGCAGGACATCCGCACGTCGCCGGTGGCGACCTCGAAGCGGCGCGGCATGCCGTCGAGGAAACGGCCGACGACTGGCTCGATTTCGCGGCCGAGCACGGATTCGTGCGGGCCGGTCATGCCGACGTCGCAGAGGAAGGCGGTTTTCCCGCGCAGCAGCGTGGCGTCGGCCGTGGCGACGTGCGTGTGCGAGCCGAGCACGGCGGTGGCACGGCCGGCAAGGTGCCAGCCCAGCGCCTGCTTTTCCGAGGTGGCCTCGGCGTGGATCTCGACCAGCGCGCCGTCGTATTGACCGGCGAGTTTGGCGAGTAGCGCGTCGGCGTGGACGAACGGGCAGTCGGCCTTCGCGCCCATGAAGTTGCGGCCGAGCACGGTGAAGACGAGCAGACGGAAGCCGTTCTTGGCAATGATGAGGTGGTCGCGGCCGGGACAGGCGGCGGGCAGGTTGGCCGGGCGGCAGACGCGGTCGAGCGCGGCGATCTCGCCCTCGAATCCCCGCTGGTCCCAGACGTGGTCGCCGAGCGTGAGCGCGTCGACGCCGGCGGCGAGGAGCGCCTGGGCGATGGGCGTGGTGATGCCGGAGCCGGCGGCGGCGTTTTCGCCGTTGGCGATGACAAAATCTATGCCCCGCTCGGCGCGCAGTTTCGGCGCCAGCACGGCGACGGCCTCGCGCCCCGGCCGCCCGACAATATCACCGATGAAAAGCAGTTTCATGACCTGATTCCGCTGGTAGGGACCGTTGCCCTCAACGGCCCGGGCGCTTGGGGACAAGTGCCCCTACCCAATGGTTCGACCGGTATCACGGCGCGAGGTAGGTGGCGCCGGAGACGTTGCCGAAACCGGCGGGGCTGAGTCGCGTGGCCTTGCCGGACTCGGTGTCGAGCAGATAGAGGCTGCGGGTGTTGGCGGCACGGAAGGTGCAGATGACGTGGCGGCCGTCGGCGAGCCAGACCGGCTCGATGGCGTCCATCGGCGCGCGCGAGACGATCCGGGCGGTTTTGGCCGCAAAGTCATAGACGGCGATCTGGTAACCCTTGCCGACGCCGGCGGTGAAGACGATCTTGTTGGGGTCGGCTCGGCTCCAGTCGGGCTCGGCGCAGTAGCGGGAGACGTTGGTCACCAAGCGCGTCATCGTTCCACCGCTGGCCGGCATGACAAAAAGCTGCGGGCCGCCGGCGGCGTCGGAAGTGAAGACGAGACGCAAACTGTCGGGCGACCACGCGGGCGAGGCCTCGACCGACTGGTTGTTGGTCAGGCGGCGGATCTGCCGGCCCTGCGCGGTCCCGACGTAGATCTCGGGGTTGCCCTCGCCGGAAAGGACCATGGCGGCGCGCGAGCCGTCGGGGCTGAAGCGGCCGCCACTGTTGGTGCCCTTGAAACTGGCAAAGAGCGAAATGCGGCGGTTGGTCAGCTCGAGCACGTAGATGTCGGGGAAGCCGGTGCGGTAGCTGGTGAAGATGATTTTCGTGCCATCGGGCGACCAGCGCGGGCCCATCAGCTGCTTGCCGTCGCCGGTCCAGCGGAGGATGTCGCCGAAGAAAAGGTCGGAGGTGTAGATCTCAGTCTTGCCGGTCTTCTCGCCGGCAAACGCGAGCTTGCCCGCGAAGAAACCCCGCAGGCCGCTCGTGCGCGTGACGGCGACATCGGCGGCCGCGAGCAGCGCCTGCCGCGGGCTGGGGCCGCTGACGGTCTCGGTGTGGATGGCGGCGGCGCCCTTCGCGATGTCGACCGTCACCTGGTTGCCGGCCGCGGTGAAATTGATCGCGTAGGCGCCGCCGCTGGCGACAAGCCGGTAGCGGCCGTGGGCGTTGAAGGCTGTCAGCGCGAGGTTCTGCAATTCGGGCGATGACGCACTGACCGTGATCGGGAGGGTCGAGTTGTCGGCCTGGACATCGACGATGCCGATGTCGCGCTGGGCGAAGAGGGGCGCCGCGAGGGCGAGCCCGAGGAGGAGGCGATAGGCGGACTGCATGGGCACGGAATTAATGGTGAAAGTGGTCGGCTGGTTTTTGTTTTACTCCCGGCAACCTACTCACAAGGTCAAAGCGCCATTTTTTCCAAGCCATTTTCCATCCACGTATGAACGCCGACAGCATCAAGGAAGCCCTCAAGCAGGTGAAATACCCCGGCTTCAGCCGCGACATCGTGTCGTTCGGGCTGGTGCGGTCCGCGGCGTTCGACGCCGGCACGGCGAAAGTCTCCCTCGCCCTCACCACTTCCGACCCGAGGGTGCCGACGGCCCTGAAGACCGAGATCGAGAAATGCCTGCGCGCGCAGCCGGGCGTCCGCGAGGTCATCGTCGAGCTCGCTGTCTCCGCTGCCAAGACCGCCCCTCCGCCCGGCCAAGCCGGCCTCGGCAGCGGCCAGACGTCCCCGGGTCTCAAGCATTCTGTCGCCATCGCTTCGGGCAAGGGAGGAGTGGGCAAGTCGACCTTCGCCGTCAACCTCGCCTGCGCACTGGCGCAGGTGCTGGAAAAACGCGGCCGGCCCGGACACATCGGCCTGATGGATTGCGATATCTACGGCCCGTCCGTCCCGTTGATGATGGGCATCGGCGGCCGGCCCGAGATCGATGGCGAGTCGCTCGTGCCGCTGCAACGCCACGGCGTGAAGGTGATGTCGATGGGCTTCCTCGTCGATGACAACACACCCGTGGTCTGGCGCGGCCCGATGATCATGAAGACCATTCAGCAGTTCGTGCAGAACGTGCACTGGGGCGAGCTCGACGTGCTGCTGGTCGACCTGCCGCCGGGCACCGGCGACGCCCAGCTCTCGCTCGTGCAGACGCTGCCGCTCGACGGCGCCATCATCGTCACGACGCCGCAGACCGCCGCCACCAACGTCGCGCGCAAGGGCGGTCTGATGTTCCAGAAGGTCAATGTGCCCATCCTCGGCGTCGCCGAGAACATGAGCTGGTTCGAGGACGCCAATGGCAACCGCCAGACACTTTTCGGCGAGGGCGGCGGCGCGCTGACCGCCGAGAAACTCGGCACCACCCTGCTCGGCCAGGTGCCGCTGTTCCCGGAGATCCGCGCCGGCGGCGACGCCGGCGAACCCATCGTGGTCACCGCCCCAGGCAGCCAGCCCGCGCAGGTCTTCCGCCAGCTTGCCGAGGGCCTGCTGGTTCGCCTGAAACTCTGAGCCCGCCGGTTGACATCGGCGCAGAAAAACAACTACTTTACCAACCATGATGCCCGCGAAGAAGCTTCTGCTGCAATTTTGCCCCTGGCGCGTCCTTCACTGCGGCCGCTGACCGCCCGACTGCCATGACGACCGCCACCAAGGAGCCCAAGGCCAGCAAGGAGTTCGTCAAGCAGTCGACCCTCTATCAGGAGTTTCTCGCCGAGCGGCAGGAGATTTTACGGCACAAATGGATCGAATCCGAGCGGCTCGGCTATGACATCGGCTTCGAGCGCGCGCTGCTCGATTGGATCCGCAAGCACCGCGACGCCTGGCGCACCAACCGCCGCGCGCAGCTGGCCGGGCAACACCCGCCAGTCGAAGCCCGCAAGTAGCAAAACGAAAAGGCCGGTCGCGCGACCGGCCTTCGAATTTTCAGGCGGGCAAAAAAACGCTTACTTGATCTCCTTGTGGAGAGTGTGGCGCTTGAGGAAGGGATTGTATTTCTTCTTCTCAATGCGCTCGGTGACGGTCTTCTTGTTGCGCTTGGTGAGATAGCGCGAAGGCGGTTTGCCCTCTTTGCGGGCTTCAGTGCATTCCAGGGTGACGGTTTCTTGCATGGCTTAAATGGGTGGGAAGGGCCGAGAGAAAAGCCCCGCCCCACCCCGCGCAACCAAATTCTTCGGCCGCCAACCGCAGGCATCACCGGCGGCACAGTCAGCTGGGCAACCCATAGCCAAAGAGCTGCTTGGCTATTTGGCCGCCGGTTTTGGCCTGGCTGCCCCCAGCAAATTATCCAGCGCGGCACGGTCCAGCCACCGGCCGGCGAGCGCGACGCCCAGCGGCTCGCGCAGGTTACGGAGGTCGGCCAGCGGATCACCGCGCAGCAACACGAAGTCGGCCCGCGCACCCGCCGCGATGACGCCGGACCGGCCGGTTTCGCCCAGATACTCCGCCGGAGCCGTGGTGGCCGCCGCCAGCGCGGCGTAGTTGGATAATCCCGCCCGC
>JAHFTD010000040.1 GCA_023269565.1 Opitutaceae bacterium
CCCTCACGTCTTCGCGCTGTTGTCGCTGTTGATGTGGGCGCGGCGGCGCTGGGCAGTGTAGTTGCGCATCTGGGCGTTATAATTAGTGTTGCGGACCACCTTGGTGTTCTGCGCGGGGCGCGGCCCGATTTCGTCTTCCGCGGCGGCGGCGGCGAACAGCAGGAGCAGCTCTGCGCGTTCCGGCAGCCGCGCCGCCGGATAGCCCGCGTGGGCCGACAGCCAGCGGAAGGTCAGCAGGAGAGGGGAGGGGGCGGATTCAGGCACGCCGCAAGGTGCGGGTGCAGCCGGCTGCGGTCAAGGAGGGTGATGGCGGTGGGTAAATCAGACATGAAAAAGCCCCAGCGGTGAAGTTGGGGCGTCGTGAGTGGGAGGCCTCGAGGCTTACTTCCTCGCTTCGGCGATGGCGGCCTGCGCCGCCGCGAGGCGGGCAACCGGCACGCGGAAGGGCGAGCAACTGACGTAGTCGAGGCCGAGCCGGTGGCAGAACTTCACCGAGTCGGGCTCGCCGCCATGCTCGCCGCAGATGCCGAGCTTGAGATCGGGGCGCGTGGCGCGGCCCTTCGTCACGGCGATCTGCATGAGCTGGCCGACGCCGGTCTGGTCGATCGTAGCGAAGGGATTTTTCTTCACGATCTCGAGTTCCGCATACTGCGGGAGGAACGAGCCGGAGTCGTCGCGCGACATGCCGAGCGCGGTCTGGGTGAGGTCGTTGGTGCCGAAGCTGAAGAATTCGGCGGACTGCGCGATCTCGTCGGCGGTGAGGGCGCCGCGCGGGACCTCGATCATGGTGCCGACCATGTAGTGCAGCTTCACCTTCTGCTCGGCCATGACTTCCTGGGCGACGGTGTGGACGACGTCGAGCTGGAGATCGAGTTCCCGCTTGAAACCGACGAGCGGGATCATGATCTCAGGGCGGACCTTGATGCCCTCCTTCTGCACGAGCGCGGCGGCCTCGAAGACGGCGCGGGCCTGCATGGCGGAGATTTCCGGATGGCCGATGCCGAGGCGGCAGCCGCGGAAGCCGAGCATGGGATTGAACTCGTGGAGCTGGTGGACGCGCGAGTGGATTTTTTCCACGGGCACACCCAGCTTCTTGGCGAGGTCGGCCTGTGTCTCAGGCGTCTGCGGGAGGAATTCGTGCAGCGGCGGGTCGAGGAAGCGGATGGTGGCCGGGTGGCCGCTGAGCGCGCGGAAGATGCCGGCGAAGTCGTCGCGCTGGTAGGGGAGGAGCTTGGCGAGGGCGGTCTTCCGCTCGCCGAGCGACTCGGCGAGGATCATCTCGCGCATGGCGTCGATGCGGTCACCCTCAAAGAACATGTGCTCGGTGCGGCAGAGGCCGATGCCCACGGCGCCGAACGCGACCGCGTTGCGCGTCTGCTCGGGGGAGTCGGCGTTGGTGCGGACGGACATGCGGGTGGCCTGCGCGCACCACTTCATCAGCTGCTGGAAGGCCTTGAATTTCTCCGTCTGCTTCGCGGCCGCGTTGCCGTCGATGAGGCCGGCGATGATCTCGGACGGGGCGGTCTTGATGGCGCCGGCGTAGACCTTGCCGGCGGTGCCGTCGATGGACATCCAGTCGCCTTCCTTGAAGATGTGGCCGGCGACGCTGGCGGTGCGCGCGTGGTAGTCGACCTCGACGGCGGCGGCGCCGCAGACGCAGACCTTGCCCATCTGGCGGGCGACGAGGGCGGCGTGCGAGGAGACGCCGCCGCGGGCGGTGAGGATGCCCTCGGCCGCAATCATGCCGCGGAGGTCCTCGGGCGAGGTCTCGACGCGGACGAGGAGGACCTTTTCGCCCTTGTGCGCGGCGGCGGCGGCGCGGTCGGCGTTGAAATAAATCTGGCCCGACGCGGCGCCGGGGCCGGCGGGCAGGCCGGTGGCGATGACCGGGGCCTTCTTCGCCTCGGCGAGGTCGAACACCGGCGCGAGCAGCTGGTCGAGCTGGTCGGCGGGGTTGCGCATGACGGCGGTGCGCCAGTCGATGAGCTTCTCCTTGAACATATCCATGGAGAACTTGAGCGCGGCCATGGCGGTGCGCTTGCCGTTGCGCGTCTGCAGCATGTAGACGACGCCGTCTTGAATGGTGAACTCGAAGTCCTGCACGTCCTTGAAATGCTTCTCGAGGTTCTGGCGGATGCGCTCCAGCTCGTGGTAGGCGACGGGCATCTGCTTCTTCAGCTCGGCGACGGGCTCGGGCGTGCGGACGCCGGCGACGACGTCCTCGCCCTGCGCGTTGATGAGGAACTCGCCGTAGAATTCCCTGACGCCGTTGGCCGGGTTGCGGGTGAAAGCGACGCCGGAGCCGGAGTTTTCGCCGGTGTTGCCGTAGACCATGGCCTGGACGTTAACCGCGGTGCCCCACTCGGTGGGGATGTTGTATTTGCGGCGGTAGACGATGGCGCGGTCGTTCATCCACGAACCGAACACGGCGCCCGCGGCGCCCTCGAGCTGCGCCCACGGGGAGGCGGGGAAGGCCCTGTCCGCGCGGTCGTGCACGAGCTTCTTAAAGCGGACGACAAGCTCCTGCAGGTCGGCGACGGTGAGCTTGGTGTCCTCGATCTCGTGGTTGCCATAACGCTCGTCCTTCAGGCGGGAAATGACGGTCTCGAACGGGTCGTGGTCCTCGCCCGGGAGTTTCTGGACGCCGAGCACGACGTCGCCGAACATCTGGACGAAGCGGCGGTAGCAGTCCCATGCGAAACGCGGGTTGCCGGTTTTCTGCGACAGCGCCTCGACGGTTTGGTCGTTGAGGCCGAGATTGAGGATGGTGTCCATCATGCCCGGCATCGAGTCACGTGCGCCGGAGCGGACGGAAACGAGAAGCGGGTTGACGAGGTCGCCGAATTTCATGCCGGTCTGGGCCTCGAGGGAGGCGATGCCGGCCTGCATCTGGCCCCGGAGGGCGGAGGGGTAGGTGCGTTGGTGGGCGTAATAGTAGGTGCAGACCTCGGTGGTGATGGTGAAACCCGGGGGCACGGGCAGGCCGATGCGGCACATCTCGGCGAGGTTGGCGCCCTTGCCGCCGAGGAGCGGCTTCATCGAGCCGTTGCCGTCGGTCTTCTTGCCGAAGAGGTAGACGAATTTCGGTGCTTTGCGGGCGGCGGGTTTTTTCTTTGCGGCGGACTTCTGCGTTTTCTTGGCCATGGTGGGTTTCCGGGAATGAAATTCTGGGTGCAAACGGAGCGCGCATCGCAGTGCGTCGCGGCGGGGGTGTCAACGGCGCAGGCGCGGCGATGGGGGTAGGTGTTTTCCGCGGGCAGCCTGCAAGGGACGGCGCGCGAGCCAAATACGGGAATTGCATGGGGCGCGGAATCTTGCTTCTAACTCCACGCGTGAGCGACCGCCCGCCATTTGACGAATCCGCCGAGGCCGAGGAGGGGGCCGCGCCCGCCACCGGCCGGCGCAAGGCCATGGGGTTCTTCGAGCACCTCGAGGACCTGCGCCTGACGCTGATCAAGTGCGTGGTGACCTTCGGCTTGTTCGTGACGCTCATCGCCTACTGGATCGACGACTTCGCCACGGTGTTGAACTGGCCGCTGCAGCAGGCCCGGGCGGCCTATCCGCAATTGAAGACCGATCTCGTGACGAACAGCCCGATGGGCATCTTCACGGTGGTGATCGACATCTGCCTGATCGGCGGGCTGGTGCTCTCGCTGCCTTTCCTGCTGTATTTCCTCGGGCAGTTCGTGGCGCCGGCGCTGTCGAAAAAAGAAAAAAAGATACTGCTGCCGGCGGCGGGGGCGGCGTTCCTGCTGTTTCTGGGCGGCGCGGCGTTCGGTTATTTCCTGCTCGCGCCGAGCACGATCCGGGTGGCGTTCGAGCTGAACCAGATGATGGGCTACACGGTGCTGTGGACGGCGGACCGCTACTACAGCCTGATGATGTGGCTGGTGCTGGGTATGGGCGGGGCGTTTGAGTTCCCGCTGCTCATTCTGCTGCTGGTCTACCTGGGGCTGCTGAAGGTCGGGACGCTGCGCCAATACCGGCGGCACGCCATCGTGGTGATGTTCATCATCGCGGCGGTGGTGACGCCCACACCCGACCCGTTCAACCAGGCGCTGTTCGCCCTGCCGCTGATCCTGCTTTACGAGGTGGCGATCCTCGTGGCCGCGTGGCTGACGCGACGCCGGCGCGAGCCGGTGCTGGAAATCTGAGCGGGCGCCCTCAGCGCCGGGCGGCCGCGGCCTGCGCCTTCGCAACAACGCCCGGATTTTTCTCGAGGTAGCGCGTGAGCGCCTCGATGGCTTGGAAGGTCTCGGGGCTGATGTGGTGCTCCATGCCCTCGACGTCGTCGTAGATCACCTTCTCGTCGGCGATGCCGAGGGTGCGGAGGAAGTCGGTGAGCAGCTGGTGGCGGTGCGCGATGCGGCGGGCGACCTCGAGGCCCGAGCTGGTAAGCACCATGCCGCGGTATTTCTCGTATTTGACGAAGCCCTCGGCATCGAGCCGCTGCACCATGGCGGTGACGCTGGCCTGCGCGATCTTCAGCTCGGTGGCGATGTCGACGACGCGGGCGTAGCCCTTGCGCGAGATGAGCTGTTCGATCTTCTCGAGGTAGTCCTCGGCCGCGACGGTCGTGCGGGAGCGGGCGGACTTGGGACGGGCGGCCAAGGGGGGGAGCGGGAGTCGGCCGCCGGGGCGGTCAGTCAGCGGTTGGACTCGCGCTGGAAGCGGAAGACGGTCTTGACCATCTGCCAAGCGAGCCAGAAGACACCGGTCATGCAGCTGGCGGCGAGAGTGCCCCAGAGCCGGATCATAGCGGGGTCCTCCGAGGGGACATGGGGACTGACGAGCCGGAAGAAGAGCGTGAACACCCCGGCGCACACGATCAGGTCGAGGGCGAGGCTGACGAAGGGAAACGGCTTTTTCGCAGGCGGAGCCATGGGAGGAACAGAAGGAGCGCCGGCGGATTTGTCGAACAGAAACTTCGTCTTGCGCACCGGGATGTCGACTTCGACGACCTCGCCACCGGCGTCGAAGTGAAGCTGGGCACCGGCGCGGCGGAAGACCTCAAGCATGGCGCGATTTTCGCGACGAACCTGGGCGAAGAGCCGCGGCAGACCGCGGCGTCGGCCGAGAACGCGCAGATAAAGAAGCAGCTGCGAGGCCATGCCGAGGCGGCGGCAACGGTCGTGCACGAGGAACGCGCATTCGGCGGTGCGATGGTCGGGCGTATGCACGAGGCGGCCCATGGCGCAGAGCGTCTCACCGCCACCGGGCCGGGGGGCGAACAGGCCGAGGGCGGCCTCGCGCTCCGGCTCGATCTCGACGAGCCGGTGCGCGCGCTCGGGCGTCATGTTCGTGATCAGGTAGCCGTAGCGCGAGCGGATGGACTCGGGGGAAAGCGTGTGGAAAAACTCCAGCACCGCCGCGGCGTCGGTCCGGACGAGCGGGCGCAGCCGGTAGGCGCAGCCGTCGCGCAGCACGAGGGTGCGAGGCGGGAGGCTGGCGACGAGGGCGGGCGGGCGCATGAGGGAAGTTATCTCCGACAGGACTCCGCAGCAAAAGTTTTCTAGTCCACGCAACATTTGCTGTTAGGTGGCCGGGAGAGGCAGATTGGTATTTGCGCCCACCCGGGCTGGCCGTCTGACTCGGTGCGTGGTTTCGAACAATGACAATGCCCGTCGCAGCCGTGAGATGGTGGAACGGTTGAAGAAGTCGCAGATTTTCCGCGACTACGAGAAGGCGTTCCGCGAGACCACCGGACTGCCACTCAACCTGCGCGCGACTGAGGCCTTCGACCTGCCGTTCCACCACGACCCCAACGAGAACCCATTTTGCGCACTGATGGCCAAGACGAACCACTCTTGCGCCGCCTGCCTGCAGCTGCAGAAGAAAGTCGAGGAACAGGCGCAGCTGGAGCCGAAGACGTTGAAGTGCTTCGCCGGCCTCTGTGATTCCGCCGTGCCCGTGCGCGTGGGGGAGAATCTGATCGCCTTCCTGCAGACCGGCCAGGTGCTGCTGCACCAGCCCAGTCAGCGGGAGTTCAAGGCCGCCACCCGCGAACTGCTGAAATGGGGCACGGAGGTCGACCTCAAGCGGATGGAGGAGGCCTATTACCAGACCCGTGTGCTGGAGAAGAAGCAATACGAGGCGGTGCTGCGGTTGCTCAGTATCTTCTCCCAGCACCTCTCCTCACTCAGCAACCAACTGATGGTCGCAGCAGAGAAGGTCGAGCCGCCGATGGTGGCCAAGGCCAAGGTCTTCATCCTGCAGCACCAGGACGAGGAGATGTCATTGCGACAGGTGGCCTCGGCGGTGAACACGAGCGCGTTCTATTTTTGCAAGATGTTCAAGCAGGCGACCGGCCTCACCTTCACGGAATACCTCGCCCGCGTGCGCGTGGAGAAGGTGAAGAACCTGCTCCAGAACCCGCACAAGCGCATCAGTGAGGCGGCGTTCGAGGCGGGCTTCCAGTCGCTCTCGCAGTTCAACCGCGTGTTCAAGAAGGTCGAGGGCGAGTCGCCCACGGTCTGGCGCGAGAAACTGCAGCGCACCACCGCGGCCTGAGTTCAGGCCGGCGGCGCGGCCAGCTGCCGCTGGGGGCAGGCAGGGCTGCCCTTGTGACAGCATACGCCGCACAGGGCTTCGATTTCCCGCTGGGCGATGGCGTGGAAGATCAGCAGCACGGGCTCGAAGTTCGCCCCCAGGGACCTGGCGGTCACCGCCCGCAGCGCCAGCTCGCCGGTGGCGTAGTAGGTGAGGAGGGGGTTCACCCCGCAGGAACAGCGGCGCTGCAGCGGCGTCATCAGAATCCCGGCTTCGTGGAGCCATTTCTTCAGTGAGCGGCTGCGCAGCCCTTGGAGCACCTGTGCAAGGGTCTCGTCCATCAGGAAGACCAGCGTGTCGGGATTGGCCAGCGGTGAAAGCGCCGGCTCGGTGCGCAGGAGATGCTCCCATTCGCGCTTGATGGCGGGCCGCAGTGCCTCGAGTTGGTTGATCACACTATACTCCACTGAAGTAAAATGCCAGAGACCTGCGGCGGTGACACTGCATCGGTTGTGCATCCTTGGGCGTTTCTTGTGTGAGGCTAGCCGGACAAGAAACGCGCAATAGGTGGTGCATGAATGCCAAGGGATGCACAGCGCCCCGGCGGTGATTCCGCTAGGCTCGGGAGCGACATCCCACGCCATGTCAGTCATCCCGATTACAGTTTTCTTCAGCCTCCTGCTGGTCCTGTGCTTCGTCGCGCTCTTTGTGCGCGAGCAGGGCCGGCGGCACCTCGGCGGTGCCGAGCGCGACTCGCTCCTGCCGCTGGCTGACGAACGCCCGCGCCCAGTCGGCAGTCCCGCCGCCGTTGCTTGCGTGTGCCCGACCACAGGGGCGGTGGTGCCGCCCGCCGCGCCCTGCGCCGCGTGCTTCAAATACCAGCTCTTCTCGGCTCGCCCGCGCGGATTTTTCCACCTCCACGCCTCACCATGACAGGACAAAAGATCACCATCGAATTCAACGACAAGGTCGTCCGGCAATTCATGCTCGCCGCCGTGCTCTGGGGCGCGGTCGGCATGCTCGTCGGCGTGCTCATCGCCACGCAGCTGAACTTCTGGCAGGCCAACTTCGGCACAGCCTGGCTGACCTTCGGCCGGCTCCGCCCGCTGCACACCAACGCCGTCATCTTCGCCTTCGTTGGCAACATGATGTTCGCGGGCATCTATTACTCGACGCAGCGCCTGGTAAAAGCGCGGCTTGCGAGCGATTTTCTCTCGACGCTGCACTTCTGGGGCTGGCAGGCCATCATCGTCGCCGCGGCCGTCACGCTCCCGCTCGGCCTCACGCGCGGCAAGGAATACGCCGAGCTCATCTGGCCCATCAATATCGCCGTCGCCGGCATCTGGGTCGTGTTTGCCGTCAACTTTTTCTGGACGCTCGCGCGCCGCCACGAAAAATCCCTCTACGTCGCCATCTGGTTCTACATCGCGACCATCATCACGGTGGCGATGCTCTACATCGTCAACCACCTCTCGATCCCGACCAGCTGGACGCACAGCTACGGCGTGTTCGGCGGCGTGCAAGACGCGCTCGTGCAGTGGTGGTATGGGCACAACGCCGTGGCGTTCTTCCTCACCACGCCGATCCTGGGCATCATGTATTACTTCCTGCCGAAGGCGGCGGGGCGCCCGGTCTACTCCTACCGGCTTTCGGTCATCCATTTCTGGTCGCTGGTCTTCCTCTACATCTGGGCCGGCCCGCACCACCTGCTAAACACCGCACTGCCCAACTGGCTCCAGTTGCTCGGCATGACGTTCTCGCTTATGCTCTGGGCGCCGTCGTGGGGCGGCATGCTCAACGGCCTGCTCACGCTCCGCGGCGCCTGGGGCCGCCTGCGCACTGATCCCGTCATCAAGTTCTTCGCCGCCGGCGTCACCTTCTACGGCATGGCGACCTTCGAGGGCCCGCTCCTCTCCATCAAGTCCGTCAACGCCCTCGCGCACTACACCGACTGGATCATCGGCCACGTCCACATCGGCGCGCTCGGCTGGAACGGCTTCATGGCCGCCGGCATGTTCTACTGGCTGGCCCCGCGGCTCTGGGACCGCCCGTTGCATTCCACTGCACTCGCCAACCTCCATTTCTGGATCGGGACGGTCGGCATCCTCCTTTACGGCTCGGCGATGTGGGCCTCGGGCATCACGCAGGGCCTCATGCTCAATGCCACCACCGAGGGCGGCACGATTCTCACCTACCCGAACTTCCTCGACACCGTGAACGCCATCCGGCCGCTCATGGCGCTGCGTATTGTGGGCGGCGGGCTCTACCTCGCGGGCTTCGTCGTCATGATCTACAACCTCTGGCGCACCATCGCGCCGGCGCAGCCCGTCAACGGCACGATGGAGGTCTACGCCGAGGCCTACGCGGCCGGCGAGGAGATGGGCGCCGCCGGGTCGGCCTTCAACGCCCCCGTGCTCTTCAGCGTCCTCGGTTTTCTCATGGCCTGCGTGTGGCTGTTCACCGGCGGCTGGCTGAACCTCCTCGGGCTCTTCGGCACCATCCTCTGCGTGCTGCTCGCCATCGGCCATTACCAGACCCGCGGCGGCAAGTGGGGCGAATGGTATGACAAGCTCCTGCTTAACTCCCTCCCGTTTACGGTGCTCGTGTTCCTCTCCGTCGCCGTCGGCGGCCTCATCCAGATCATCCCGATGCTCACCATCGACCGCCGGCTCCAGACTGAGGACCGCGTGGCCGCGGTCTACACCCCGCTCGAACTCGCCGGCCGCGACCTCTACGTGCGCGAGGGTTGCTATCTCTGCCACTCGCAGATGATCCGCATGCTCGTGCCCGATGTCATGCGCTACGGCGACTACTCGCGCCTCGGCGAATCCATCTGGGACCACCCGTATCAATGGGGCTCGAAGCGCAACGGCCCCGACCTCGCCCGCGTCGGCGCGAAATACAACCACGCCTGGCATTTCGACCATATGCGCGACCCGCGCTCCATTTCCACCGGCTCCAACATGCCCGGCTACCCGTGGCTCTTCGCGCGCGACACCGACTACGCCTCGCTCTCCGCCAAGATCCGCGTCCAGAAGACCATTGGCGTGCCGTTCCCCAACTGGTCGCCCGCGATGATCGACACCCTGGCGCGGGATCAGGCCAAGGAAATTGCCAAGGATCTCCGCGAACAGGGCCGCTACATCGCCCCCGACAAGGAGATCGTCGCCCTTATCGCTTACCTGCAGTCCCTCGGCAAATCCAACCCTGTCGCCGCACCCGCCGGCGCCGCCAATTGATCAACCTCAACCCCCGCCCACCATGCTCCGCCGCATCATTTACGAAGACTGGCAGCTCATCTTCCCTGTCGTCGCGCTCCTCGTCGCCTCGACGGTCTATCTCGCCGCCGCCTGGCGCGCCAGCCGCATGAAGCCCTCGCAGGCCGACCGCCTCGCGCAGCTCCCCTTCGACACCGAGTAACCCGCCGCCATGGACCCGCATCCGCCTCCGCCCGCCGACGCCGGGGACACGCTCCGGCCGCATTCCTACGATGGCATCCAGGAATACGACAAGCGCCTGCCGAATTGGTGGCTCTATACTCTTTATGGCAGCATCGTTTTCGCCGCCATCTACTGGTTCACCTACGAGATCGCCGGCATCATGCCCTCCGACACCGCGCGGGTCGATGCCGCCATGGCGAAGATCGCCGCCGCCAAGATGTCGTCCTCCCTCGACGTCACCAACGATGCCAAGTTCTGGGAAATGAGCCGCAACGCCGTCTTCACCGACGCCGGCCGGCAGACCTTCAACTCCATCTGCGCCGCCTGCCATCAGGTCAGTCTCGCTGGCGGCGTCGGCCCCAGCTTGCTCTCGACGGAGTGGATTCACGGCGGCGCGCCCAAGGAAATTTTCAAGACCGTCAACGAGGGCGTGCCCGCCAAGGGCATGGCCGCCTGGGGCCCTGTCCTCGGCCAGAAGAAAATCTCCGAGGTCGTCGCCTACGTGCTCAGCTACCACAAGGAAGGCGAACCCGTCACCCTCAACCCCAACAAGCCCCGCGGAGTGCCCGCGGCGCCGCCCGGCGGTTGATGTGCGCCACCCCGCGCCGTCACTCGACTCCACGCCATGAGTGATCCCGGCCCCCTGCGCCCGCCCGCCGCCACTGACCGGCCGCCGGTTCCGACGCTCGAATCCGTCACCACGATCGATGCCGACGGATCGCATGTCATCCTGCACCCGGCCGGCGCCCACGGCCGCTTCACGCGCTGGCGCCAGATCGTCGCGGCCATCTTGATTATCATCTATCTCTCCCTGCCGTGGATTCCGGTCGGCAGCTACCCGGCGGTCTTCCTCGACCTGGCCAACCGCCGCTTCCACCTCTTCGGCTGGACGCTCGCTGCGCAGGACATGTGGCTGCTTTTTTTTCTCATTAGCGGCCTCGGCTTCTCGCTCTTCTTTGTCACCGCACTCCTCGGGCGCGTCTGGTGCGGCTGGGCCTGCCCGCAGACGGTCTTTCTCGAGCAGGTCTACCGCCGCATCGAACGCTGGCTCGAGGGCGACGCCCCCGCGCGCCGCGCGCTCGACCGGGCGCCTTGGAATGCCGCCAAGCTTTTCCGCCGGGTCGCGAAGCACGCGCTCTTCATCGTCGTTTCGCTGGTCATCACCCACCTGTTCCTCGCGTATTTCATTTCCCTGCCCGAACTCTGGGCGATCATGCAGTCGGACCCGGCCGAGCACTGGACGGCCTTCGGCTTCGTCTTCATCAGCGCGGGCCTGCTCTATTTCAACTTCGCCTGGTTCCGCGAGCAGCTCTGCATCGTCATCTGCCCCTACGGCCGCATCCAGTCGGCGCTGACCGACGACCATTCGCTCGTCATCGGCTACGACGACCTCCGCGGCGAGCCGCGCGGCAAGCCCGGCACGGCGGGCGCGGGCGACTGCATCGCGTGCAACCGCTGCGTGCAGGTCTGCCCGACCGGCATCGACATCCGCCACGGCCTCCAGCTCGAATGCATCGGCTGCGCCGCCTGCATCGACGCCTGCGACGACGTGATGACGCGCCTCCACCGCCCGCGGGGCCTCATCCGCTACGATTCGCTGGTCGGTTTCGGCCGCGGTCTCACGCGCTGGATCCGCCCGCGCACTATTGTTTACGGCATCCTGTTGCTTCTCGGCGCGGGCGTGGCCGGGTCCGCCCTCTCCACGGTGAAGCCCGCCAACTTCACCGTCTTCCGCATGAGCGGTGCCGCCTACTTCGTCGACCGCGAGACGGTTAGGAACCAGTTCCTGGTGCGCATCCTCAACAAGCGCGCCACCGCCGCCACCTACACGGTCTCGGTCGAGACGAAGGAGGCGGGGGTGAAAACCTCCGGCTTCGCCGCGCCCGTCACCCTCGCGTCCATGGGCGAGCAGGTGACGCCGCTCGTGCTGCTCGTCGAGCGCCGGCATTACACCGGCCCGTTCCATTTCACCGTGCGCCTGCGCGATGCCGCCGGGCTGTCGCTCGCGCGCGAAATCGAATTCCTCGGCCCTGACGCCGAACTACTCAGAGCGGAAGATCATGACAAAGGCATCAAACGCTAAGGTCACCGCCCGCTCGCTCTGGCTCGGTGTCGCTGCCGCCTTCCTCGTGCTCATCGTCGCATGGACGGCCATCTTCCTTGCCGCGCGCCACGCCGGCATCGCGGAGGTTCCGCGGGCAACCCAGACGCACCGGCCCTGACCCATGGACCTCGCTGCCATCAACGGACCCGCCACGGCCTTCCTCGCCGGCCTCGTCACGAGCCTGCACTGCGCGGGCATGTGCGGCCCGCTGGCCTGCGCGCTCATGCCGGCAGCCGGCGATCGTTCCGACCCGCAGACTGTCAGCTCCGTCTACCATCTCGCGCGCCTCGCCGCCTACGGTTTGCTGGGCGCGCTGGTCGGCGGGGTGGGGCGCTGGCCGCTGGCGCTGCTCGGTGAAAGCACCCTGCGCTGGCTGCCCTGGCTGCTGGTTGTCTTCTTTCTCGCCGTTGCCCTGCGCCTCGACCGGCGGTTGCCGCGCGTGCCCGGGCTGGGTCGCGCCTACGGCTGGTTGTCCGTCCGGCTGCGCGGCCGCACGCGCCTGCAGGCCGCCGCCGCGCTGGGACTAGCCACGCCGCTGCTGCCGTGCGGCCCGCTCTATTTCCTGCTGGCTCTGGCCATGCTCGCCGGCTCGGCGTTGCGGGGCGCGGAAACGCTGCTGGCCTTCGGCCTCGGCACCGTGCCGGTGCTCTGGTTCGCGCAGGCGAACTACCACTGGCTCCGCCTCCGGCTCGGTCCGGCCGGGCTCGCGCGCCTGCAGACCGCCCTCGCGGTCGCGGCGGCACTCATCCTCACGTGGCGCCTGCGCGCCACCCTCGGGTTCGACGGCCCGGGCGTGAACAACTTCGCGTGCTTCTGACATGGACGCCGGCACGCAGACCAATTTGGTGGACGGGGGCGCGGCCTCGACGACGCGAGTGCGTGGACTGCGTGTCGGGAGGCCAGCCCCCGTCCACCATTGCTTTCATTGCGGCGTGCCGCTGGCGACAGACGCCGCGCGCGGGTCGGGCTTCTGCTGCGCCGGCTGCAGCTACGTCCACCGCCTCGTGCGGGAAAACGGCTTCGAGGGCTACTACCGCATCAAAGATGCCGTCACTCCGCCGGTCGATTCCGTGGTCTTCCAGCCCCGCGACTACACTTGGCTCGCCGAATTGCAGACAGAGGCCGAGAGACTGGAACCCGTCGTCGCGGCAGGGCCAAAAAAATCCCCGCCACCCGAGCTTACGCTGGGAATCCAGGGCATTTCCTGCGCCGGCTGTGTCTGGTTGATCGAAAAAATCTTCCACCAGCAGCCCGGCACGTTTGCCGTCGAGGCCGACGCCCAGCTCGGCCGCCTGCGGATGCGCTGGCAGCGCGGCGCCTTCGATGCCCCGGCCTTCGCGCGCACGCTGCAATCGTTCAACTATCTCGTCGGCCCGCCCGGCGAGGAGCCCGCCGTGCCCGAGAGCCGGCTGCTCGTGCGGCGCGTCGGCCTCGCCGCAGCGTTCTCGATGAACGTCATGCTCTTCACCCTGCCCGTCTACTTCGGCATGGAGGCGTCGTTCGCCTACGCGCAGCTGTTCGGCACGCTGTCCATGGCGTTCGCCACCCTCAGCGTGCTCACGGGCGGCGCGTTTTTCTTCGGCCGCGCGGTCCGGGCGCTGCGTGCGGGCGTGATGCACATCGACCTGCCCATTGCCGTCGGCATCGCCGGCGCCTACGCCGGCTCGGCCTACGGCTGGCTGAGCGGGCGCGAGGCGTTCGTGTATTTCGATTTCGTCGCGGCGTTCATCCTGCTTATGCTGGTCGGACGCTGGGCGCAGGTCGCCGCCGTCGAGCGCAACCGCCGCCGGCTGCTCGGCGTGGGCGCGAGGCCGGACAAGGTGCTCATCATACCTGCCGCCGGTCCGGCGCTCGACCGTCCCGTCGGGCAGCTGCAGCCGGGTGACATGTGCGAGATCCGTTCCGGCCAGGTGGTGCCCGTCGAATCCACCTTGGAAACCCCTGCCGCCACGCTCGGCACCGCATGGATCACCGGCGAGGCCGAGCCGCGGGAATGCCGCGCCGGTGTCCGCGTGCCCGCGGGCGCGATCAATCTCGGCCGCACCGCCATCCGGCTCCGCGCGCTGCAGCCGTGGCGCGGCTCGCTGCTCGAGCAGTTGCTGCGTCCGGTCGCGCGCGACGGCTACCGTCACGTTTTTCTGGAAAAAATCATCCGGGGCTACCTCATCGGCACCTTTGCCGTCGCCACAGCTGCCGGCCTGGCGTGGTGGCTGGCCACGCACGACGCCGCGCGCACCTGGTCGGTGGTCACCGCTGTCCTTGTCGTCTCGTGCCCGTGCGCCATCGGGCTGGCGTTCCCGCTGGCGGACGAGACCGCCACGGTCGCACTGCGCCGCCACGGCGTGTTCGTGCGCGAGGCCGACCTCTGGCCGCGGCTGGCGCGGCTGCGCAAGGTAATCTTCGACAAGACCGGCACGCTTACGCTCGAAACCCCGGCGCTCGCCAACCCGGAAGCGTTGCAGTCGCTCACCCTGCCGGCGCGCGCCGCCCTTGCCGCCCTCGTGCGCGACAACCCACATCCTGTCAGCCAGTGTTTGCTCGAAAATCTCCTCACCCCCGGCCCCCAACTTCCCAGCGCAAATGTCATACAATATATGGCAATGACGCCGGACAAGGTGCCGCAGGAGACCCCCGGCTTTGGCGTTTCGCTGCGCGACGATGGCGGCCAATGGACCCTTGGCAGGTCCGGCTGGCGGGGGCGTTCAAAACAGAAATGTCATATAATATATGACAATACAGCCGATGCTGAATTCGCCTGCGATGGCGTCGTGCTGGCGCGGTTTCAATTCATCGACGCGGTGCGGGCGGATGCCGTCGCGGAGATAAAAGCCCTGCGCGCTCGCGGGCTCGAGACCTACATCCTCAGCGGCGACCGGCACGAAAAGGTTGCGACCATGGCGGCCGCCCTGGGCATTACCGCCGCGCATGGCTGCGCCGAAGTAACGCCGGAGGGCAAGGCCCGTTGGGTAAGCCGGCTCGACTCGCGCGACACGCTGATGCTCGGCGACGGTGCGAACGACAGCCTGGCCTTCGATGCGGCGTTTGTGCGCGGCACGCCGGTCGTGCACCGCGGCGTGCTCGAGGCGAAGGCCGACTTCTACTATCTCGGCCGCGGCATCGCCGGCATCCGGCGGCTCCTCGAGGTCAATGACGCCCGCCGGCGCACGCAGGCGGGGCTGCTGGTGTTTTCCGTCGCCTACAATCTCGTCGCCGTCGGCCTCGCCGCCGCCGGGCACATGAGCCCGCTGCTGGCGGCCGTCCTCATGCCGGTCAGCTCGCTGCTCTCGCTGGCCATTGTGGTGTGGGGGATGGGAAAAGCGGCGCTCCAAGTGGAAAAATTTACCTGATTTTTCATTCGCGAGAGACTGGCATGACCCTCAACCTGCCCGGAGCACTCCATTGAAATTCACCCGGATAAGTTTTTCCCTGCTGGTTTTGCTGCTGGTTTCCAACTTGACGGTTGGCGTCCTGAGCTTGTTTTTCCTGCGCTCAATCAATGACCGTTACGCGGCCCTGATTGATAAGAGCGTTCCCCTGCTGAATGATTTGCGTGGTCTCACCAAGAACATCAGCATGGCCCAGCGCTCAACCCTGCGGGCGATTGTGGCGCCGACCCCGGGCGAGCGGACGGAAATGCTTGAACGGCTGCGCAAGGGTATCGCCGATGCCGAGATCAATATCGATGAGATTCAGAACGAAGCCGACCTGATTGAGAACACGGCCCAGCTCAAAACCCTCCTGGCAATGCACCGGCAATACATCGGGCAGGTCCGCCAATTTCTGGATTTGATCGCCGGCGGCAATCTGGCTGCCGCCGATAGTTTTAATCGGGCCAGCCTGAGACCAACCTACGAGTCCTACATTAGTGCGGTGGAAGGCGCGGCCAACCAAGTGGAGCACCTTGGGGCGGATCTCAGTCATCGTTACTCGGCCGACGCCAAATATTACGGCAACTACCTGATGGCTTTTGCCGGCTGGCCCCTGCTGGCGATCGGGGTCGGCGGCACCGTTACGCTGCTGCTCCTGGGAATTCTCCTGTTTGCCATTTTCACACCTCCACCGCCTTGGCGGAAGAGCGGGGACGGAATGGATGCTCCTTAAATTGTCTTGGGGATGGCGGCGGTCAGATTTTCCGGCGCGCCGTCGGTGACGAGGAGATTGTCCTCGATGCGCACGCCGCCGAGCGCAAGGCAGCGGTCGGCGAGCTCCCAATTTACGCAATCGCGGTATTTCGCCCGGCGCGCAGGATCGTTCAGGATTGGCGGGATGAAGTAGAGGCCGGGCTCGATGGTGACGATATAACCGGGGCGCAGGATGAGGTCCTGCCGCAGGCTCTTCAGGCAGGGGCGCGGATCCTTGGCGCGACCGGGTTCCTGGCCGCTGGCGTCGCGCACGCCGAGGCCGAGCATGTGGCCGACGCCGTGCGGATAGAACAACATGTGCGCCTCCTGCTCGACGAGCGATTCGGGGTTGCCCTTCATCACGCCCATGGCGACGAGGCTGCCAACCATGTCGATGGCCGAGCCGAAATGGATGTCCTTCCACTCGGCGCCCGGCCGGCAGCGCGCGATGGCGCGCACCTCGGCGTTGAGCACCGCCTGATAAAGATCGCGCTGGAATGCGCTGGGTTGGCCCGCCACGTAGGTGCGCGTGACGTCGATGACGTAGCGATCCCACTCGGCGCCGGAGTCGATGAGGATGAAGTCGCCTTCCTGCGTGATGCGGTCGCGCGACGGCGTGCCGTGCAACACGGCGCTCTGCGCACCGACGCCCACGATGGTGTCGTAGCCGGTCTTCAGCGCACCCTCGCGGAAATAACCCGCCTCAAGCTCGACCTGGATGCGGCGCTCGCTCACGCCCGACTTGAGGAACGGCTGCACGGCGGCGTAGCCGGCGGCGGTCGCGGCGGCGGCGCGTTTCATCAATTCGATCTCGGCCGGCTCTTTCGGGCGGCGCGCGTGCTTATAGCGTTCGCGCACCTCGGCGGTGCGGGTCTCGTCGAAGGCCACGCCGGCCACCGGCGCGCCGAACATGACAACCCGACGGCCTTTCCTTGCGGCGAGCCAGCCGGCAAGTTTGCTCAGGGGTTCGCCCGGTGATTGTTCGCGGCCTTCCCAGACGCGCTCGGCCTCGGTGACCTCGGGGACAAACGATACCCAGCCGGCGCGCGGGCCGGCCATCGGGTCGTAGGCGATGACCGCGCCCATCGCGTCGCCCAGTCCGGTAAGGTAATAATATTCCTGGTGCGCGATGAACGGCAGCATCGCGTCGCTGATTTCCGGCTTCGACAGCTGGTGGCCGGCGCCGACGAGCAGGATCTCGTCGGTCAGTCCGAGTTGCGGGGCGATGCGGGCGCGGCGGGAAGTGTAGTCGATGTTCATGGAGAAATTGCGGTTTAATGTCTGACCGACTGAGCGGGGTGACAAGACTATCATATTGATTAATTGCCGTGCGGATCATCGCCTTACTGCGAACCAAGCCAGGTCGCCGCGGCGGTGAGGAGGAAGAGCGGCCACGCCGGGTGGCGCGTGCCGACCTTGCCGAGGATAATCAGCCCATGGAGCGCAAACGTCGCGGCCACTGCCGCACCCATCGCACCAGCGCCCTGTCCGCTCCACCCCAGGACCAACAGCACCGAAGTGCCCCACCACGCGACACTGGTCAGGTGCCACGCCCAGCGCACAATGCTCTCCATGTAGGCGCGACTGCCGCCGAGCTTGGGCAAATTGGGCAGGGCGAGGATTGGACGGAGCACGAAGCGTTCGCCGAGATAACTGTGGATTGCGCCGATGAAGCAAAGCACAACTGCGGCGACGAGCAGGAGGTGATGGGGGTTCATGGAAAAAATCAGGCGAGCGCAGCGTGGAGGATTTCCACGGGATGCAGCGCGATGCGGCCGGTGCCGTCCTTGATCTGGTGGCGGCAGCTGGTGCCGGACGCGGCGATGAGCGTATCCGTGGGCGCGGCGCGGACGGCGGGAAACAGCACCAGCTCGCCGATCTGCTGCGCGACGGCGTAGTGCTCCTTTTCGTAACCGAACGAGCCCGCCATGCCGCAGCAGCCCGAGGCGATGACGGCCACGCGGTAGTTCGCCGGGAGTTGCAGCATCTGCACCGTCGGTTGGATCGACGAGAGCGCCTTCTGGTGGCAATGGCCGTGGAGCTTGATGGTCGCGGCGCGCGTCGTGAAGCGCTCGCGGGTGATGCGGCCGGCGTCGGTTTCGCGGGCGATGAACTCCTCGAACATCAGCGTGTGCGGCGCCAGCGCGGCGGCGGCGGCCCGGAGTTGCGGCGGCATCAGGTCGGGATATTCGTCGCGGAATCCCAGGATCGCCGACGGCTCGAGCCCGATGAGCGGCGCGTCGGCGGTGACGACGTCCTTGAGCAGCTCGACGTTGCGGATGGCGAGTTTCCGGGCGTCGCGGAGCAGGCCCTTGGAAATCTGCGCGCGGCCGCTGTCGGTGGGCGCGGGGATGATGACTTCGTAGCCCAGCCGGTTGAGCAACTGCACGGCCTTGATGCCGGCGGGGGCGTCAAGGAGGTCGGTAAACTCGTCGCAGAAGAGGTGGACGCGGCCGTGCGGGAAGGCGCCGGATGGGTTGGCGTAGCGGCGGTGCCAGCGGCGGAGCGTGGTGGTGTGAAGGCTGGGGAGGGATCGCCCGGCAGCGATGCCGGCGATTTTTTTCACCAAGCCACTCGTTACGTAATACGTAACTATCCAGTTGTAGAGGGAGGGGATGTCGGAGGCCCATCTTAGCAGGAGTAAGGAGTTGGCGAAAAGCCACGTGCGAAGCGGGACGCCACGCGCGTCGTGAAACTGCTGCTGCCACTCGGCCTTGAGCCGGGCGACGTCGACGTTGGACGGACACTCCGTGCGGCAGGCCTTGCAGGAGAGGCAGAGGTCCATGACGGCGGCGACGGCGTCGCTGTCGAGGGGACGGGCGCGGTCGGAACGGGTGAGGACTTCGCGGAGAATGTTGGCGCGGGCGCGGGTGGTGTCCTGCTCGGAGCGCGTGGCCATGAAACTCGGGCACATGGTGCCGCCCATGAGATGTGACTTGCGGCAGTCGCCCGAGCCGGTGCATTTCTCGGCGGCGTGCAGGAAGCCGCCCGCCGCGGAAAAATCGAGGACGGTCGCGACGGCCGGCGGCACACGGCCGTGGTCGTCGCGGAACGCGGCATCCATCGGCGGCGTGTCGGTGATCTTGCCGGGGTTGAAGATACCGGCGGGATCCCAGGCCTTCTTGATCTCACGGAACAGCGCGTAGTTCTTTTTGCCGACGAGGCTTTCCAGGAACTCGCCGCGCAGGCGGCCGTCGCCGTGTTCGCCGCTGAACGAGCCGCCGTATTTTTTCACAAGCGCGGCGACCTCGGTGGCGACGGCGCGGAATTTGCGGCGATCGGCGGCGTCGCGGAGGTTGAGGATGGGCTTGATGTGCAGCTCGCCCGCGCCGGCGTGGCCATAGTAGACGGTGGCCAGCCCGTGCTGCTGCAGGAGCGCCTCGACCTCGGCGACGTAGGCGGGGAGATCCGTCGGGCCGACGGCGGTGTCCTCGATGAAGTTCACCGGCTTGGCGTCGCCGGGCAGGTTGCCGAGGAGGCCGAGAGCGGCTTTGCGCAGATCCCAGACGTGCTCCTGGTCGGGGCCCGTGACGACGGGATGGTGGAAGCCGAGTCCGGCCGTGCGCAGTTCGGCGAGGAAGATCGCCGCGGCGGCTTCGACCGTCGCGTGCGTATCGGCGCGGAACTCGACGATGAGGATGGCGCCGGGGTCGCCCTGCACGAAGAAGCGGTTGTGGTTTTGCTCCGGGTTGGCCTTGGTGCATTCGAGGATGTAGCGGTCGATCAACTCGCTGCCGTGCGGCCGGTGCCGGAGCGCGACGAGGTTCACCTGCAACGCCTCGGCCAAATCGCGGCAGTGCACGCAGACGAGCGCGCCCTCGGCCGGCGGCAGCGGCACGAGGTTGAGTTTCAGCTCGGTGACAAACGCCAGCGTGCCCTCTGAGCCGGCGAGCAGCCGGCAGAAATTGAAGGGCGGGCCGCCCGCCGCGAACGGCGCGCAGGCCGCGAGCAGGTCGACGGCGTAGCCGGTGTTGCGCCGGTGGAGGCCCGGCCGGGGGAAATGCTGCGCGATCTCGGCGCGCACGGCCTCGTCGCCGAGCAGGCGGTGGGCGTTGCGGTAGACGGTGGCCTCGAGCGTGCGTCCCTCGCAGCGCGCAGCGAACTCCGCGGCCGCGACCGGACCGAAGACGGCGGCGCTGCCGTCGCTGAGGAGCGCGCGGACCTCGAGCAGATGATCGCGCGTGCTGCCGTAGACGAGGGAGTTGGCGCCGCAGGAATTGTTGCCGGCCATGCCGCCGAGCATCGCGCGGTTCTGGGTGGAGGTCTCCGGCGCGAAGAACTGGCCGTGCGGCCGGAGGGCGAGGTTGAGCTCGTTGCGCACGACGCCCGGCTGCACGCGCACCCAGCGCTCCGCCGGGTTGATTTCGAGAATCCGGGTGAAATGGCGCGAGACATCGACGACGATGCCCGGGCCGACGACCTGCCCGGCGAGTGACGTGCCGGCGGTGCGGGGGATGAGCGAGGTGCGATGCTCGCGGGCAAAGAGGATCAGCTCGCGGAGATCCGCCTCGGTCTTCGGGAGCGCGACGGCCTGCGGCATCTCGCGGTAGACGGAGGCGTCGGTGGCATAGAGCGCGCGAGTCATGCCATCCCAACGCAGTTCGCCCGCCAAACGGGCGGCGAGGGCGCGGAAGTCGTCGGGAGCAGGCGCGGAGCTCATGCGATGCGGCGAACATGGCGCCGGGTGCGCGACTTGGCGAGCTTGGGGATGGGCGCAAAGAACGCTGCGTCCGCCAACAGAGCGGGTTCAAAAACGGCTTGGATAACGGCGGCAGGTCGGATTGAGTGGGAAAGACCATTTCACCAACCAGCCCAGACACAACACGCCCAATGAAGATCGGAATCGTCGGTGCCGGCAAAGTCGGCGCCACCATCGCCACCCTCCTCGAGTCCTGCAAATTCTGCAAAAGCGTCGCGCTGGCCGACAGTCGCGCCAACATCGACCTGACGGGCCTGAAGAAATCCCGGTTTGTCCAGGCCGACGCCACCGACAAGGCCGCGCTCGCGGCCTTCGTGGCCGGTGTGGATGCCATCGTGAGTGCCGGTCCCTATTTTCTTAACAAACCCATCGCTGCCGCCTGCGCCAAGGCGGGCGTCTCCTACTTCGACCTCACCGAGGATGTCGGCACGACCAGCTACGTCCGCAAGCTCGCGAAGAAAAGCAAGGCGACCTTCATGCCACAGTGCGGGCTCGCTCCGGGTGCCATTAACATCGTCGGCGGCTCGCTGGCCTCCACGCTTCACCACGTCCGCCAGTGCGAGATGCGCGTCGGCGCCCTGCCGCTCAACGCCAGCAACCAGATGAAGTATTACCTCAGCTGGAGCACGATCGGCCTGATCAACGAATACTGCCAGCTGGGCGAGGCGCTGCATTGCGGCAAGCGCCTCGCCACCCTGCCGCTCGACGGCGTAGACCGCATCACCATCGATGGGGTGGAGTATGAGGCCTTCAACACCTCCGGCGGTGTCGCCACGATGTGCGAGACCTTCGCCGGCAAGGTGCAGGAGCTCAATTACAAGACCCTGCGCTACCCCGGCCACCGCGACCTGATGAAATTCCTCCTGCAGGACCTCAACCTTGCCAGCCGCCAGGAACTGGTCACGCAGATCTTCGACCAGGAGGTGCCGCTCACCGAGTCCGACGTCGTGGTGTTCTACGTCAGCGTCATCGGCAGCGAGAACGGCGGCGGTCTCAAGCAGCGCAGCTTCATCAAGAAGATGCACGGCGGCGTCATCGAGGGCCGCAAACTCAACGCCATCCAGCTCACCACGGCGGCCGGCATCACCGGCGTGCTGGAGCTCTTCGCCGCCGGCAAGCTCGGCAAAGGCTTCGTCAAACAGGAATCCGTCTCGCTCGCCGACTTCCTCGGCACCCAGTGGGGCGGCCGCGTCTACGGGAAATAACCATCCAATGCCCACCAAGAAATCCTCTCCCAGCGTGGCCGCGTGGGCCCGGCGGATTTTTCCCCGCCTCGGCCTCAATCGCAAAGTCAACCGCGGCGTCTTTGATGGTGAGTGGTCCGGCTCGGGCAAGCTGCTCCAAAGCCTTTCGCCCGTCGACGGCAGCCTGCTCGCTTCGATCCGCACTGCAACGCCCGAGGACTACGAGCGCGTCCTCCGGCGCGCTACCGCCGCGTTCCGGCAGTGGCAGACCGTTCCCGCGCCCGCGCGCGGCGAAGTGGTCCGCCAGCTTGGCAACGCCCTGCGCGCGGCCAAGCACGACCTCGGCCGCCTTATCACGCTCGAGGCCGGCAAGATCACCGCCGAGGGCGAGGGCGAGGTGCAGGAGATGATCGACATCTGCGACTTTGCCACGGGCCTGTCGCGCCAGCTTTACGGGCTCACTATCGCCTCCGAGCGCCCGCAGCACCGGATGATGGAACAATGGCACCCGCTCGGCATTGTCGGCGTTGTCACAGCATTCAATTTTCCCGCCGCCGTCTGGGCGTGGAACAGTGCGCTGGCGGCCGCCTGCGGTGACTCCACGGTGTGGAAGCCCTCCAGCTACACGCCGCTGACCGCGCTCGCCATCATCAGGATCGCGGAGAAAGTCTGTCGCGCCAACGGTGTCGACCCGGCCATCTTCTCGCTCGTCATCGGCGACGGCGCCACCGTGGGCGAGCGCCTGATCAACGATCCGCGCGTGCCGCTGATCTCCGCCACCGGCTCCACCAAGATGGGCCGCCACGTCGGCGAGGTCGTCGGCCGGCGTCTCGGCCGCACCATCCTCGAGCTCGGCGGCAACAACGCCATCATCGTCGCCCCGAGCGCCGATCTTGATCTCGCCGCGCGCGCCATCCTCTTCGGCGCGGTCGGCACCGCCGGCCAGCGCTGCACCACCACGCGGCGCATCATCGTCCATCATTCTGTGCGCGCCAAGCTCGTGCGCCGGCTCACCGCCGCCTACGCGCAGGTGTCGGTGGGCAATCCCGCCGCCCCTGACACGCTCATGGGCCCGCTCATCAACCGCCAGGCCGTCACCGACATGCAGGCGGCGCTCAAGTCCGTGCAGGCCGAGGGCGGGAAGATCCTCTGCGGCGGCCGACCGCTCCGCGGGCACCGTTATCCGGGTGGTTGCTACGTGCAGCCGTGCATCGTCGAGGCGCGCCACAACATGAAGATGGTGCACGAGGAAACCTTCGCGCCCATCCTCTACCTGATGACCTACCGCGGCTTTGCCGACGCCATCGCGTGGCACAACGAAGTGCCGCAGGGCCTCAGCTCCGCCATCTTCACTACCGACATGCACGAGGCGGAGCGCTTCCTCGCCGCGCGCGGCAGCGACTGCGGCATCGCCAACGTCAACATCGGCACCAGCGGCGCCGAGATCGGCGGCGCGTTCGGCGGCGAGAAGGAGACGGGCGGCGGCCGCGAGAGCGGTTCCGACGCCTGGAAGGCCTACATGCGCCGGCAGACCGCCACCGTGAATTACTCCGACGCCCTGCCACTCGCCCAAGGCATCAAGTTCGGCCACTGAGC
>JAHFTD010000119.1 GCA_023269565.1 Opitutaceae bacterium
AATCATCGCGGAGCGGACTGCCGAGGGGCACAGTCGATCCGGACGCCAGCCTGGCCAGCCATTCGCACAAACTGGTGATGGCAGGTTTGTCATTGGCGGAGCCACCGTGAAAAGTCACCAATGCCGCCCCGCCCAACTCGGCGATCTTTTGCTCCAGCACGCTGCCGGCTGGCGCGACCGCCAGCACTGGGCGGCCCGTCAGCAGCGCGGGGTAGATTTTCGAGGGTGAATAGGCTTTGTCCTCCGAACCGAGCAGCAGCACGCAATCTCCCTCCAGCATCAGCCGCAGGGCCTCGAGGTAGCCGATCCGGTTGGGTTTCTCGTGCACAAGGTGACTGACGCCATGATGTCGGGCAAGGTCGGTGGTCGTCACAATGCCACGGCCGGTTGACGCGTAGGAGGTGCCGAACAGATGCAGCTCAATCACCCGGCTCGTGGCACTTTGCTGCGCGGCGAGTCCGGCAAAGAGGATTTCCAGGGCTGGCTGCATGTCCGGGCCGAGCCGGCCGGTATAGACGATCTTCAAGGCAGGCGTGTCAGGCAGAAGATGTGCCCCCTCGGCCAGTTGCCGGCGGGCAATCTGCAAGTCAACTTCTGAGGCTCCGAAGGTCAGCACCGAACCGCGGTCGGGCGTCCACCACGGATACCGGCGGGCGAGCCTGACCAAGTAATCTCCGGAGACACTGATGACGTGGGTGCACCGGCGAAGCGACCAACCCTCCAGCAGCCGAGCCAGGCTGTGCGCGATGCGATATTTCCAACCGCCGGGCGGCTGCGGCGCGCCGGGCTGCTCGTAATAATCATTCAACCACGGATCCTGCAGGTCGATGACATAGGGCACACCCGTCTCCCAACGCCAGAGACGGCCGAGCGGCAGGACGATGAACTGCGTCGTGGAAAAATAAACCAGGTCAAATCGCTCGCGACGGAGCAGCTTGCGGCCGGCAAGATAAAGGTAGGGCAGGGCGCGCAGTCCGAGGTTGTTGAGGCCGATCCATCGCGTCCAGCGCCGCGACAGCACGCCGGCGCGGACGACACGCACCTCCGGCGGCACGGTCTGCAGCAACGCCGGCTCCAGCGGCGCCATAGTGGTCGGGTCGTCCACGGTAAGCACAACCATTTCCCAACCGGCCGCGACAAATTGCGGCAGACTCATCCGGACGCGCTGCATGTCCGGCGCGTTGACGGGAGGAAAGTGCGGACTGATGATCAGGACACGCGGCATGTTCAGGAGGAAGAGATCGGGGTTGCGAGCGCCCGGGCAACTGTCTCGAGCAGACGGGGAGATTCCAGCTCCCAGCAAAACTGGCGTTCCGCGGCAGCACGGGCGGCCAGTTGGCAGGCACGCAGCCGGGCCCGGTCGCCGAGAATTTCGTCCAGCTGGGCAGCTTGAACCTTCAAGTCTGGGGACAGCAACAGTCCGCAGTCTGGAGTCGCCCGTATCACCTCGCGCTGGCCCGTGGTGGAGGTGGCGACGACTGCGAGACCGGCGTTGAGATACTGGAGAATTTTGTTTGTGATGGTGAGGTCGCGATTGACGATTGCGGAGTCCTCCAGCGCGAGACCAATGTCGTGCGCCGCGATGACCGCGGGCAGGGCATCGGGCGGCACAAGCGGGCGGAAGCTGACGCGAAGTCGGTGCGAGGCCGGGAGCAGTCGTAGCAGGTCCTCGGTGTAGCGGGGACGAGGTTCTCCGAGAAAAACGACCGTGCTGGGCTGCGTGGTGAGCGACCAGGCGGAGAGGAAATTCTCCAAGCCGCGACCGGCGCCGAGCGTTTGCGAGAACCAGAAAAACGCGGGTGGATCACCAAGGGCGCGTCGCGGTTCAGTTTGGAGGGGAAAAGAATTGGAAAGAACGCAGGGGCGCACGCCGCCGTAGCGCGCGAAGAGAGCGTCGGCGAGCGCGTGGGAGGTGGTCGTGGTGTAGACGGCGCGGCGCAGTAGGAATTGCTCCGTCCGGCGGAGCAAAAGCATCGGCCGGTGGCGGCGCTCCTCGGGCAACAGATCTTCGGAATGCCAGTCCTCGATGTCGGCGGCGACGCGCCGGCCCTCACCGATCAGACGGGAGCCGGCCCAGTGAGGAATTTCGTTATGGACGATGATGAGATCGGCGGGGAACGCGCGCATCCGACGCAACACGGATCCGGCGGGGCCAAGGGAGGAAATTGTTTTCCAGCCCAGACGGGACGCAGCTACGCGCGCACCGCGAACAAAAAGGCGGCGGGCAAAGGCCGCCGGGCCGCAGCCGGGAAGCATGTCGACCGTCTCGCGGCGGAATGGCGCGGCGCAGAGGAGGGCGAGGTCGATCGGGTCGGACGGCGCGTGGTTTCGGACAGTGAGAACGGTGACGGCGTGGCCATTGCGACCAAGGGTGGTCGCCTCCTTGACGACGCGCGGATTGCGGCAGAGCGGGCCATTGGTGACAATCAGGATGCGAGCAAAGCTGCTCATGATGGACGGTCGGGGGGATGAGAGAGGAGGTCGCAGGCCAGAATCAAATCCTCAGTCCGCGCGAGTTGTAGCGACGGCACGCAGTCTGAGGCGGTAGCTGTGGGGAAAGCGGCAAGACGACGGGTGGCGTCTGCCCAAGCGCGCGCGAGTTCTGGTTGAGTGCGAGGCGCGTGCAATGCCGCGTAGGCCACGCGGGGTCGTTTTAACTGGCTGGCGACGAACAGCAGGCAGTCCCGGAAGGTGGCATGCACAAGAAAACGCGGTTGCGCTGCGAGAAGGCCGGCAAGAAAAAGTAAGCCGGTGGCGCGGGGCCTGGCGTCACGGCGTGACTGCCAGAGCCGGGCGACGTCAGAAGGCGAGAGGTCGATCTGACGGATGAATTCCGCGGCCATAAGGGTTTGCGTGCGGATCCAACCCGAAAGATCCGCGTGGCGGGAGGTGGCAATCGTAAGGGCGAAGTTGGCCAGAGGTTCTGGGATCAGCAGCAGGGGCGGCCGAAAGGAGCGTTCGCGCATGTTTTCCATCGCGGAAAAGGGAATTCCAAGCGGGGTAATCAATCTTCCGGATTGGGTGGAGGAAGAACGCGCCAGCATGGCACCGTTGGAGTGAAGCGGCCCGTCAAACTGGATGAGTTGCGGTGTCGCGATCGGCACTACAGGAATGGCCACTTCGGGCCAGAGCGTGCGATGCAGATCGGTCCAGTGACCATCAGCCTCCTCGCGCCAGAAACGCAGGTTGGCCCAAGCGAGTTCGGCTTCGGGATGTGTGAGGAGCGCGGCGTGGAGCCGGGCGAGAAGCGTGGGCTGCCACCAGTTGTCGTCTTCAAGGATTGAAAAGAAAGGTTCGGGAGCGCCTGCGTATGCGTGGTTGAAGGTCGCGACAGCTCCCCAGTTGCGGTCATGGGCATGGTAGCTGATGCGCGGATCATTGCCGGCAACCTCGATTAGGACGGCGCGTGGGGTGTCGTCGCCGGGCGCGTCGTTGTGTAACTCGCAAACCCAATCGGTGAAGGTCTGGGCCAACAGACTGGCGAGCGCGCGGCGCAAGAGGTGCGGCCGCCGATACGTGCAGAGAAAAACACGGATTTGAGCCATCAAAACGAGACAAGCAGGCGGAGGCGCCGCGCGAGTTTCCAGCCCAGCACCTGCGCGGCGAGGCGTTCGCGAGAACCCATATCCGGCAACAGCCCGGAGCCGCCGAGCTTGCGCACCTCCGATTCCGCGCGGTGGCAGAGGTCGGGCGCGTCGGGATAGATTTCGTAGACGAGCCGCTGCCAATAATCAGCGAGCGAGTGGCGCACGCGGGGCGAGTCCTCGGCGCGGCGGAGGTGGGCGGCAATCAGTTCCACCGAGTGCGCCACTGACTCCAACGCGCGGCGGTCGCGGCGGCGGCTGAGGCTGCCGGGTAGTGCGCTGCGGTAGAACGAAGCGCCTGCGGGCGAGAAAGCGATGCGGCGCGCCGCGAGCGCGACACGCGCGAAATATTCCCCGTCATCATTGAGTGAGAGCGTTTCGTCCCACGGCCCGGCGCGGCCGGCGACGGCACGCGGCACGAGCCAAGCGGCGGGGTGCATCATCCGCGCCGCGCCGGTATGCGCGAGCAGCCAGTCCGCCGGACCAAAGTCCCGAAACACCGCATCGTCCACAAAGGCGGCCGCCCCCGGATCGCCGGCAAAGCGGCCCCAGCGGCAGGTGGCGACACAGTCCGTGCCTACTCGTTCCAGAAGACCGACCTGCGCGGTGATCTTTTCCGGAGAGAGCAAATCGTCAGCGTCAAGGAACTGGATGAACTCGCCCAGCGCGAGACGGAGGCCGTGATTACGTGCGGCGCTCGCGCCGGCGTTTGTCTGGATGGCGATGCGCACGCCGCGACTTTCGTAACGGCGTGCGATGGTCAGGCTGTCGTCGGTCGAGCCGTCGTCGACGATGATAATCTCGCAGCGCGGCCAGGTTTGCGCGAGAGCGGATTCGAGCGTCGCGGCAAGCCAGCGGCCGGAATTGTAGCTGGGGATGAGGATGCTGACCAGCGGGGTCATGCAGGATTATTGATCACATGTTTCCAAGCGTGACGGAAGTAGCCGCGTTTGGACTCGGCCACATAGTGATGAAGTGCGGCGGTGGGGGCGCGGCATTCGGATTCGGGTGGCAGCAGCCGGTAGTCCTGCGAGGGAAGGCAAAGGGGAGTCTGGTCTGCGAGCAGCAAGGCCAAGAGCGCCTGCTCAAGATAATAGCTGGTGCCGTGACGTGCCAGCAGTTGCGCGCACCACCATTCAAGTTTGTCCCAGTCGAGGGCGTCGCTGCGCAGGCCGCAGACGCCGACGTTGAGCCGGGAAGGCAGCGACTGGCCGGCGAGTTTGCGCAAGGTCGCCGCGGGGTAGCCGTAGGCATCCTGCACATCGCGCATGTGGATGGGCCGGTCGGGCGCGGCCAGCCAGTCGAGCAGCAGGTCTGGCCGGCGGAAGAATAGCATGTCGGAATCGAGCACCAGCCGCCAGCCGCGATGCCCGGCATGGGCGTCGGTGAGCTTGCGCAGTTGAATGTAGTTTCGCCGCTGGCCCCGAAGAGAAGGGAAGCGAGCAACGGGGAGATGGGTTTCCAGCCGGGATTCAATCTCCACGCGATCCAGCAGGGAGGCTCCGGGGAAGAGCCGGAGGATTTCCGCGCGCAGCGCCTGGTCGAAGGTGCCGTCATCGATGAAGGCAGGCGCCAGCCCGATGCCGGCGTGTCGGCAGAGCGACCAGCAGCAGAAGGCGGTTTGATGCCAGAATTTCCTGCCGGTCAGGAAACACACCTCCGGGGCGCCGGCCGCGGTTGAGGCCGGCAGGGGCGGCAAGTCACACGCGGCTTCCTCCATCGCCCGGCGCCCGCGGTAATTCAGCCACTGATTATATGGCCCGCCTTCGCGCCGCGAACGTGCGATGGCGCCGAGCGGCTGATGCCAGAGATGATACAGGGCCCGGCCGAGACCAAGTCGGGCGGCTGCATTGCGCAGGGGACTGGCGGGCGGTGTCACGGCGGAGGCAAGGTGCGAAGCAGGTGGGCGAATTCCGTGTCGCTCATCGTGCGGCAGCGTTTGTAGGATCCGGCTTGGAATCGCCGCAGCATTCTGGCGGCGCGCTCGGGCCCGGTGAGACGGGACAGTGCTTGAAAC
>JAHFTD010000120.1 GCA_023269565.1 Opitutaceae bacterium
CCTGCTTGGACGGGGCGATCATCGACGTGAAGGTCTCGTAACGGTTGATGGCCTCGCGCACGTCGGCCTGTCCCTCGTCGGACATGGCGCTGTAGAGCTGGGCCATCTGGTATTCGGTGGGCCGGTTGCGGAAGACCTCCAAGGGATTGCGCGCCCGCCAACTCGACAGAACACGGTTGGTCGCCTCGCGTTCCCGGTCACCGGCCGGGATCCGCTCATCATCGGCGACGGTCTCGCGCGCGGTGTTGAGGGCCTTCCGGTAGATTTCGAGGTAGCCGGCGCGATCGCCAGCCATGGCTGCCAGCTGCATTTCCCGGGTCCACATGCCGAGCGCACCCGGTTGTGCGGCCACATTGCCGCCGCGCGTTTCAATCCCGGCCTCGCGGCCGGCGGCGCGCAGCCAGTTCGACGCGTTGATCCGCATGACGAGACGCGACTCGGCGTTGTCCAGGCCGAACGCGTTGTTGGCGAGGTCGAGGGCATGGATTGCACCGTTGCCGCCCATCGAGGTAAAGAGCGGCTTCCAGACGGTCGACCACGTGGCGTCGCCTTGGTGCATGGCGTTCGAAAGCGCCTGCTGGAAGTTCAGGAACTGCGACATGGCGAGCACGCGCTGGTCGAGCGAGAACTGTCGGACGCCGGTCGACGGGTCGTAGCTGCCGAAGACTTGCGCGGCGATGTCCCAGCCCAACCCGTAGATGTTGCCGGCGCGGGCCGACCGCGTGAGCATGGCGAGCATGTTATCGCGCGGCGAGAGGTTGCCGGCCGCGAGTGCCAGCGCCGGCCCGACGAGGGGGATTGCGGCCGTCTCGTCGATCGGAAGGGTGTTCGCCTTCTTGCCCAGCAGCTTGTCGTCATACCAGTCGATCATCAGCGAGAACGCGATACCGACCGGCAGGTTCCACATCGCCAGCGTGCCGAGACCCTTCGCCATCGCCTTGAAGGACTGCCGTCCTTCGAGGGTGGAAAGTCCTTGGTGGGTGGCGTGCATCATCCAGAGCGGCCAGCGCATGAGGGGAAGCATCGCGCGGAAAAGCGGGTTGGTCTGCAGGATCGCCGGCGTGGTGTTGAGCGAAGCGTGGCCGTCCATCTCGTTCGCATACATCATCGCGATGTTGATCGCCTGGTCGCGCGTGAGGACGCGCTCGCCGGTGGCGAGCCGCTTCATGGAGCCTCGGACGACGTCCTCGATCGTGCCCATGTTGTATTCGACCGAGCGGTTGCGGAAGTAGTCGAGCACGCCGGCGTCCAGCTTCAGCATGCCGAGCTGGCTGTAGGTGAAGCGGTGACTGGGGTCCGCCTGAACCTCCGGGTGCGCCTTGTAGTAGGCGGCGCCACGCGTCACGAGGTCTTCAAACTGCCGGATGTGGGCTTCCCCGAAGGCGCGCGACGCCATGTCGGCGATCGTGTGCAGGACGCCAAGTCCCGGAATAGGCGCCAAGCGCGGGAACTCCTTCGCCTCACCGAAGCCGACCTGCACGCCCTTCTCTTGGGTCGCGCGGATCCGAGCCAGCGGCTTGATGAACCGACTGTCCTCCAGCCGTCCCTTGCTGCCTTGGTCCGAATAGATGACGCCCCACGGCAGGTTGCGGAACATGGCGCCGTGCACCGAGCCGATGTCCTTCGCGTATTGGCTGGATCGGAGCAGGTGCACGCCGAAATTCTCGAGGAAGGAACCAACCGCCTGGTAGAGGAAATTCCCGTAGCCGCGCACGGTCGACGACACGGTCGACGGCCCGAGTGAGTGCATGGCGAACGGTCGCATGCTGTTCGCGATGAGGTTGTAGGCGGCGGTTTTCGGGTTGTCGGTAATCTGGCCGGCCATGCCCCCGAGGAGGGCGAACCCGCCCTGCAGGTCATGGAACGGGCCCGCCGGATTATCCACGCCGAAGATGGAGCGCAGATTGCCCTGCAACTGGATGACGTCGGCGTAGCGCCGGTTCGCCGCCTGCAATTCCTTGTAGTCGTAGCCCATCGCCTTCGCCTCGGCGGTGCGCGCGCCGCGCGTCGTGCCGCGGAGCGAATCGTAGGCCGCTTTCTGGGGAGCCAAGACGTCGCGCAACTCCTTCAGGTTGGTGATCATCCCCTCGCCATTGCGGCCGAACGCCGAGTGGAACGCCAATGCACCGAGGATCTTGTGCGTCATCTCCGGGTCGAAGGTGGCGAATTCCAGATGCTCCGGCGGGATCATGTCGCTCACGCGCGAGTCCATCATCAGGTGCCGGCGCGGGCCCATCGGGTCGAAGACGTCGCGCGTTTGGCTGTGCTGGTAAGCCATGCGCGACTCCATGCCGAAGAGCCGGTCGATCTGGCGAAGCATGCTGAGTCGGAAGAGCGCGGCCGGGTCGTGACCGGTATCGTCGGTGTCCAACTGCAGGCCCTGGCCGAGCCGGTCGATCCATCCCAGCACGTCGCCGCCGGATTCAACCCAAGCCGCATGCACTTCGGATTGGGGAATGGCCCGCTTTTCGTGGTAAAACACCTCCGTTCCTGGCTTGTCGATGAACGGTTCGAGCCAGCGGGACACAATTCCGGGGGTAAAGAGCTTCTGGAACGCCGCGCGGAGGGCGTTCGGGTCGCTGAGCCGGGCGAAATACTGGTCGATGATGGCCCGCGCCTGCTCGGGGGTGCTTCCCGGCGGGATGCGGGCATTGTCCGGGTCGATCGCCGCGAAGGTGACGGCCTTGATGCCCTTGCGGACCGGCTGCCCCTTGGCGTCGGTTTCCGTGCGGTAGTCGAGCTTCCAGCCGGCTTTCTCCATCTCGGCGATGATCGTCGAGACCGTCTGCGCGCGGAGCATGCGCGGGGAGGTCAGCCAGCCGCGCGCGACCGAGTCGCGGAGCTCGTTGCCCAGGCGCGGATCCCGGACGTAGACGCCATACTGCCTGCCGAGCCGGTCCAAGGCCGTCGACTGCTCCTTCGTGGCGCGGACGAACTCGGCGACGGCCGCGTTGAACCCCTCCCCGGGTTGGCCGGGCAGGCGCCGGCGCGCGACGCGCTGGGCTTCCCGAATGGCCGCACCCTCGTCGAGACCGGGGTTCACGTTGAGCATGTAACTCACTGGGTCATAGATGCGTGAGCGGAAATCGCCGATGTCCTTCACGCCGCTCTCGCGCATGAGTGACGCGCGCGCGGCCTCCCACCGGTAGGCTGCGGGCTTCAACGGCTCGCCGAAGGACCGCAGGATGAACTGGAAACGGTTGATCTGTTGGGCGACGCGCTCGCCGGCGGAGTGGCCGGCGGTCCGGGCCCAGTCGCCAGGCGTCCGCACGAACTTGTCGAACCAGCCGAGCATGCCCCAATTCCAGCCGGCCGCATACTGCCGCTGCACGTCGAGGTTCGCCAGTTCGTAGGTCTGGCGCTTCACGGACTCGTAAATCTTTTTGCCGGCCTGCTTTGCGTTGACGGCCAGCCATTCCCGGTTGTGGGCGATGTCGGAACGGACCTGCTCGGAGTCGACCGCAGACCCGTCGCGGTTGAACTTCAGGACGCGCGTCGTCTTGCGGAATGAGCCGTCCGGCTGGGACCGCATGGCGATGTATTCCTTCCCCTCACTGGGCGTCCATTCGCTGTAATGGCCCCCGTGCGCCTGTTCGAGGGCGTCCAGCTTCGTCTTGACCGAAGGAAGGGCCCGCTCGATCAACTGCCGGCGCGCCTCCATCTTGGCGATGCGCTCGCTCGTGCGCTGGATTTCCCGCCGCTTTTCGAGGTAGCGCAGCTTGACGCGTTCGGCCAGCCCGACGGCCTTCCTCTGCTCGTCCAGCATCTTATACATGCTCTTGAGCTTCTCCTGGCCGGCGCCGCGGATCTCCTCCAACTGGGCATGAATCTTCCGGTATTCGGAGGTATCGCGCAGCCAGCCCAACTGGATCTGGTCGAGTTCGGTGGCGTTGTCGTGCGCCAGCGCGGACAGCGCGACGGCCAGCGGCTTGTTTTCGGCCAGCTGGGTCAGCACCGGGTTCTGCTCGCCGTTCTCCCGGATGGCGGCGAGGATCTCGGCCGGCTCGAGGTCGGTGAGCGGCAGGTCCAGTTCGGAGATGGCGCGGACGTAGTCGAAAACCTTGATCGAACCGTCGTGCAAAGCCTTCAGGACGCGCTGGTAGCTCTCGGGGATGGGGTCGGACTCAAGCAGTCCCTCGGCGCGGCGGATGGCGTCGGCCAGTTGGCCGTGGGTGTGCGCGGTGTCGAGCCCGCGGTCGTAGGCTTTGACCATGTCGCGCACCATGGCGCGCGCCTTCTGGCGCAGGGTGTCCTCGTGGAGCGCGGCGTTCCGAGGGTCGGCCTCCAGTTTGTTCGCCTCCTGGGCGACCTCGACGAGCCGCGCCGACGCCTCGTCAACGGCCTCGATCGCCTCGGCGTGCCGCTTGGCGAGCGTGGCCGACACTTTACGCATGAACGCGCGCGCGTCCAGACCGGCCAAATCGTTCATGGCCTTGGTCATGCGCTCGCCACCAATCTTCGCCCCCTCGGCGCCCTTCATCCGGTTGGCCAACTCACCGAGCATGAGCCGCGGGTCCGCGTTCTTCCCCAGCCGGCCGAGTTCCAGCCAAAACGATTCGAACGGCACCTTGTTTTCAGGGTCCAGCTCCTGCTTCAACTGGGTGTAGAATTCGAGCCGGTCGTTGAGGGATGCCCCCATGATGCGCGCCCGCGCCTCCGGGTCGGGAATGTTCAGTTCCGGCTCGTGGCCGGGCACTTCCTCACGAAGCTGCAGGTTCCAGTTGAGCGCGTCGAGATCATCCAGGCCGGCCGAAGGCTGCTTCATCTGCCGGGTGATGGGGTCCACGAAGTCGACGACGGCGCCCGGCGTGCCCTCCATGGTTTGCAGCTTGGCGACTCGCTGCAGGCTGCTCTCCGGGGTGAACCGGTCGATGATCCGGGCAAATTGGTAGTCGAAGTCGCCGAAGACCTCGCGGCGCAATTGGTTTTCGAACCAGGCCAGCGCCAAATCCGGGTTCGCCTCGATGCCGAAAGACGCCTGCGCGGCCATCGCGACCCGGTAATACAAATCCTTGATCCACCGGACGATTGCCCCGGCGACAGATGGCGAATCCGGGACGCCCTCGGCGGTCAGCTTCTGGGCGAGGTGCTCGGAAAGGGTGTCGAGCGCGTTGACGGTGCGCGCGGCCGGCACCCCGGTCTGCTCGGCGGCAGCGGCGGTCTGGCCGCGGAGTTCCACCATGGTCTGCTCGATCGCCCGGTTGACCCGGCCGCGCATCTCGGTCGGGAGGCGCAACCCCACCGACTCGCTGGCCTCGTGCAGGAGCCGCACCAGGTTCGTCGTGTTGGCGTTCAGGACGTCGTCCATCGCCACGCCCACATGCCATGGCGCGTAGGCCACGCCACCGGCCTGCTGCAGCGAAGCGAGCCTTTCCTGCAGGACGTCCGCGCGGCGCTGGAGTTCGGCGCGGGCCGGCTCGTCGGGTGCCCGCTGGATTTGTCCCATGATGTCATCCAAGCGCTTTTGAATGGTCTCCTTCGTCGCCTGCGCGAGAAACTCCTGCGTCATCAGGTCGACGCGCATGCCGAGGTTCCGCATCCGCATCGCCACGGCGTTGAATTCGGTGGTCCGGGACGCCGCGACGGC
>JAHFTD010000121.1 GCA_023269565.1 Opitutaceae bacterium
GCCGGCAGCGGCCGGCCGCTTGCCCGGGACAACCGTCAGCCCTTCAACGCGGTATTCTGAGCCTCAGCCCGGACCATGCTGACTGAAATCGTCATGCCCGATTACGTGGTTTTACGGATGGAGAAATCGCCCGCGCCGGCCTAGGATGCAGGCATGAGCAAAATCGCCGCCGCACTGGTCCTGAGCCGGGAACTGGCCCTTCTTTACCCCGGGCTGCCGGAAACACCCGAGGCTGATCCGGTGGTGGCCGAAACGGCGCCGTCCAGCCCCAAGCGGTCCAAGCTCCGGCTGGTGGTCATCATCGCCGGCGGCGTTTGCAGCGTGGCCGTCGCCGGACTGTTCCTGTGGCTGCTGGTCCGCGAGGAGGAGCCGGCGTCGCACCTCGCCCCGCGGCGTTGGGCGCGCCGGACCGCCGCCAAGGTCCTCCACCTCGCGCCGCCGCCGGAACCCGCCCCCGTCCCGGTGGCCGCTCCCGCGGCCCTGCCGCCGCCTTCCGGGGAACTCATCCGCCTCGTCCAGAGCCTTGCCATCTCCGCCGTGAACCGCGGCGCGCAGCCGCGCGTCTCCATCGCCGGCAAGGTGTATTATCCCGGTGATGCCGTGGCCACGGGCCTCTTCCTCCACGAGATCAACGACGATCAACTGCTGTTCCGCGACGAGGCGGGCAACATTTACCCGCGGCGTTTCTGAACCGGCGTCTTTCCCGCGGCGCCGGCCGGTCCCTCACGCCCCCGCACAGAGGCGCTCGCTCTCCGCCACGCTCCGTTCGGTTTCCGCGGGATTCACCTCCGGCGCGACTTGCTGCCGCAGCTCCTCCAGTTTCAGCGCCACATAGCCGAGCAGGACCTCCTCCTGGGTGTGGCCGGCCTGCTCCGCCTGCGCGCGCAATTGCGGGATGCCCCGTTCGTGCAGTTGCTTCACCTCGGCGATGATCCGCTCAAACTGGATCTGTGCCTCCACCAGCGGCACCTGCATGATCCTGTCCACCCGCTGGCTGAAATCCACTTCCGGCAGCCGCGGCAGCGCGGCGGCCGTCACCCCCGTGGCCTGCAGCACCTGCTCCTGCAGGCGGGAGATCTCGTTGGCGAATTTGATTTCCGCCTCCACCTCCCGGGCCCCCTCGCTGGCCGGCGGCAGCGCCTGGATGGCGAACGGCGAGTAGGTGTGCTGCTCCCGCGAATAACCGGTGCAGACCATGTTGCGCAGGGTGCCCAGCGCGCGCGTCAGGCCCGCCGCCTTCTCCGTGAAGCGCTCGAGCCACTGCATCCAGTCCGCGCGATGTTTCCGGATGGCCATCGCCTGGAGGTATTCCGGAAACGCGGCCCGGCAGTAATCCTCCGCCTCCTTGAGCACCAGCTTGCCCATCTGCGCCTCGACGCGGTCCAGTTGCTCCAGTCCGCTGCGCAGCCGCTCCTGTTTCCCCGCCAACCGGGCCAGGCTCTCCGCATGTGCCTCCTGCCGGCCCTTGGAGGCCAGCATCCCGGGTTTGCCCGCCTCCAGCGCCTGCTGCTCCGACTCCAGCCGCGTGGCGGCGGGCTGGATGGCCGCGCGGCTCAACTTCAGGTGCGCCTCGCGGATGAGCAGGTCTTTGAGTGCGGGAGGGACGGTCATCGTTTGCTGCGGTGCATTCCTTGGCCGGTGTGTTCTCGGGGCTCCGTCGAATCTGGGATTGGGTCGCATGAAATGCAAGCACCGCACCCCACCCGGACTTTGATCCAACTCAAGGCGCCCGGCCCAATTCCCGGTATGCTCGGAGGCATGTCCACGCCCGCTTCCCCGCAGCACCTCCTCCTGCCCAAGGAACACGGCAGTTGGTCGCTCGCGTTCGAACCGCTGGCGCTCGGCCTGCTCGCCGCACCCTCGCGGATGGGACTCGGCCTGGCCGCGGCGGTCGTAGCCGGGTTTTTCCTCCGCCGGCCGCTGAAGCTCGCCGTCACGCTGCCCGCCGCTGATGCGCGCTGCGACGCCGCGCGCGGCTGGGTGCTGTTGATCGGACTTTTCGCCGCCGCGGGTATTGGTTTCGTGGCCGTCGAGGGAAAATTTTCCCTCCTCTGGCCGCTGCTCCTCGCCGCGCCACCGGGCGCGTTCTTCCTGCTGCTCGATTTGCGCCACGACCAGCGTGCCGCCGCCGCGGAACTCACCGGCAGCGCCACCTTCGCACTGCTGCCCGCGGCCTTCGCCACGCTCGCTGGTCGGTCCGTTGGCGCCGCCCTCGCTCTCGCGGCCATCATGCTCGCGCGTTCCGTGCCCACGGTGCTCACGGTCCGCACCTACCTGCGGCTCAACAAGGGCGGACGGCCCGGTGTTTTCGCAACGACGGCCGCAGCGGTGCTTGCGCTCGCCTTGCTCGTGTGGCTGGCAGCCCGCGCTTTGGCACCGTGGGTCGCCCCGGTGCTCGGTGCGGTGCTGTTGCTCCGCACCGTCTGGCTCACGACCGCGCTCCGTCCGAGTTGGCCCGTCCGTCGCGTCGGGATCATGGAGGCCTTGCTGGGTGTCCTCTACGTCGGCGTTATTGCATTCTCTTATCATTCCTAGGCCTCAGGCTGCTGCCACCGATGACTTGACGCACATCAAGGCCCGCCGGGCGCCCTGCCGCTACTCTCTCACCGTCCAACCCCACCCATCATTATGAAACGCTCCCTCGCCTCCCTCCTGCTCACCGCCGCCCTCGTGCTGGCGGCCGTGTTTGCCACCACGGTGGTGCTTCGCGCCGCCGCAAGTCCCACCGATGCCAAGGGCCCCGTCATCCTTCCTCCCGAGGTTGCCGCGCTCCCTATCGAGGAAGCCATCCTCACCCCGCCGCCCAACGTCCCTCCGCCGATCAAGCGCCGGCACGCCGCGCGCGTCGTCGTCAACCTCGAGGTCCGCGAGGTTGTCAAGCGCCTTGCCGATGGCGTCGATTACACGTTCTGGACTTACGGTGGCACCGTGCCCGGTCTGTTCATCCGCGTGCGCGAGGGTGACATCGTTGAATTCCACCTCAACAACCACCCGTCCTCGAAACTGCCGCACAACATCGACCTCCACGCCGTCACCGGCCCCGGCGGTGGCGCCGCGTCGACCTTCACCGCACCGGGCCACAGCTCGCAGTTCACCTTCCAGGCGCTCAACTCCGGCCTCTATGTCTATCATTGCGCGACCGCCCCCGTGCCCATGCACATCGGCAACGGCATGTATGGCCTCATCCTCGTCGAGCCCAAGGACGGCATGCCGCCCGTCGACAAGGAATACTACGTCATGCAGGGCGAGTTCTACACCACCGGCAAATACGGCGAGGAGGGCCTGCAGTCCTTTGACATGGCCAAGGCCATCGACGAGCGCCCACCTTACATCGTGTTCAACGGCGCCGTCGGCGCGCTCGTCGGCGACAAGGCCATCACCGCCAAGGTCGGCGAGTCCGTCCGCCTCTACTTCGGCGTCGGCGGGCCGAACATCACCTCCTCCTTTCATGTCATCGGCGAGATTTTCGACAAGGTCTGGCCCGAAGGCGGCATGAAATACATTCAGGAAAACGTCCAGACCACGATGGTCCCCGCCGGCGGCTCCTCCATTGTCGAGTTCAAGGTCGAGGTTCCCGGCACCTTCATCCTCGTCGATCACTCCCTCACCCGCACCTTCAACAAGGGCTCGCTCGGCATGCTCAAGGTCGCCGGCCCCGAGAACCGCGTCATCTACTCCGGCAAGGAAGTCGACGCCGTCTACCTCGGCTCGCAGGCCGAGGCGGGCTCCGAATCCTCCAAGCGCGAGGCAGAGCTCAAGACCCGCATCGCCGCCGAGATCCAGGCCAACCCCACCATCGCCGGCCTCACCAAGGAAATGCAGGCCGAGAAGGGCAAGCAGGTCTACATGGGCCTCTGCTTCGCCTGCCACCAGCCCGACGGCAAGGGCCTGCCCGGCGCCTTTCCGCCGCTCGCCGGCTCCGACTACATGCTCGCCGACCGCGACCGCGCCGTCCGCACCATCCTGAAAGGCCTCTCTGGTCCCGTCACTGTCAACGGCGTCACCCTCAACAGCGTCATGCCGCCGCAGGAGGCCGTCCTCACCGATGCGCAAATTGCCGACGTCCTCACCTACGTCTTCAACAGCTGGGGCAATACGGGCGAGGTCTTCAAGGCCGACCACGTCCGCGCCATCCGCAACGAGACACACTGAGCCGCACCCTGTCTCCGCGACGCATGAAACCCGCCCTCCATTTTTGGCTCTGCGTCTTCGCGCTCAGCCTGCTGGGCGGGTCAATGCTGACCGGCGGCGAATCGACGGTTCCGACCCAAAACCAGAAATCGAAAATTGAAAATGGCGCCGGTATGGTCCTGATTCCCGCCGGCGCCTACGTGCCGCTGCAACGCTCCACCAGGGATCTCCCGTCCGTTCCCGTCGCCGCGTTCTGGCTCGACGAACTGCCGGTCACCAACGCGCAGTTCCTCGAGTTCGTCCGCACGCATCCGAAATGGCAGCGCTCCAAGGTCAGCCGGCTCTTCGCCGATTCGTCCTACCTCGAGCACTGGACCGGCGACCTCGAACTCGGTCCCGGCGCCCCGGCGCACGCGCCCGTCGTCCGCGTCTCGTGGTTTGCCGCGCGCGCCTACGCCGCCGCGCTCGGCCGGCGCCTCCCCACCACCGCCGAGTGGGAACACGCCGCCGCCGCGGGTTACACCTCGCCCGACGGCCGCAACGACGCGGCCTTCAACCGCGACCTCTACGCCTGGCTCGCCCGGCCCGTTGCAGGCGTGCAGCCCGATGTCGCCACCGCGAAGATCAATTTCTACGGCGCACGCGGCCTCCACGGCCTCGTCTGGGAATGGGTCGACGACTTCAACACCGCCATGGTCACCGGCGAATCGCGCGGCGACTCCGGCCTTGAGCGCGACCTCTTCTGCGGCGCCGGCTCCGTCGGCGCCAAGGACACCAGCGACTACGCCGCCTTCATGCGCCAGGCGCTTCGCAGCTCCCTCCGCGCCAACAATACCACCAGCTCGCTCGGCTTCCGCTGCCGCGCAACTTCTCACCCTGAAAATTTCCCGCCATGAAAAATATTCCCGGCTTTCAAATTGGTAGGGGCGCTTGCCCCCCAGTGCTCTCGTTGACCATCCGGGCCGTTGGAGGCAACGGCCCCTGCCTGCTCGCCGCCCTGCTCCTCCTCGCCGCCAACCTGGCTCCGGCCGCCGAAATGCCCGCGCCCGCCAGCGCCGCGCCGAAAAAGGACGCCTGCTGCGAGGAGAAATCCGCCGCCCCAAAGGATGCGGCCTGCTGCAAAGAAGAGGTCCCCGCCGGGAAATTTTCCACGGAATCCATTTACCAGCTCGAGAGCCGGTTCACCACCGACAGCGGCAAGCAATTCTCCCTTGGCGAACTCCGCGGCCGCCCCGTCGTGCTCGACATGTTCTTCGCCTCCTGCGGCTACGCCTGCCCACTCACCGTCACCGACATGCTCGCCATCCAGGGCCGGCTGCCCGCCGAGCGGCGCGGCCAGACCGTGTTCGTGCTCGTCTCCTTCGACATCGCGCGCGACACGCCCGCCGCCCTCGCCAAGTATCGCGCCGAGCGCGGTCTCGACGGACAGTGGATCCTCCTCCACGGCGACGATGC
>JAHFTD010000122.1 GCA_023269565.1 Opitutaceae bacterium
CCGGAGAGTTCGCGCCAACTCCCACCAGCGCCCCCAGTTCTTCCAGCAGCGCGTAGCCTGCGCGAATGCCCTTGGCCGGCGGCGCGTTGAGAAAGGGAAACTCCTCAATGTCACCCAGACTAAAGGCCTTCATGCGCAGGATGACATCGGCGAGGTTGCTGCGCTGGATCTCGGGCTGGGTGAAGCGCGGCCGGTCGTTGAAATCCTGCTCCGCGTAGAGCCGGATACAGACACCGTCGCTCACGCGCCCGCAGCGGCCCTTGCGCTGGTCGGCGCTGCTCTGTGCGACCGGCTCGACCGGCAGCCGGCGCGTGCGGCTCTGCGGCACGTAGCGGCTGATGCGGGCGAGGCCTGTGTCGATGACGAAACGGATGCCGGGGATGGTGAGCGAGGTCTCGGCGATGTTGGTCGCGACGACGACCTTGCGGCGCGGCGTGGGCGCGAAGACCCGCTGCTGCTCGGCATTAGTCAGTCGGCCGAACAGCGGCACGACCTCGATGTCGCGCAGCTTGCGCCCTTCGAGCAAGTCGCGCACCTCGCGGATGTCGCGCTCGGTGGGCAGAAAGACGAGGATGTCGCCCGCGGTGCTTTCCTGGAGCACGCGTTCGACCGCTTCCTCGGCCGCGTCGAGGTAGGTGTATTCGTCGTTGTCGCCCTTCATTTCGTCGAGCGGCGACCAGATGACCTCGACGGGATACACCCGCCCCGAGACCTCCACGATGGGCGCATCGCCGAACGCCTTGGAAAACGCCACGGTGTCGATCGTGGCTGAGGTGATAACGATCCGCAGGTCAGGCCGGCGGAGGCGCAGTCGCCGCAGGTGGCCGAGGATGAAATCGATGTTGAGCGAACGCTCGTGCGCCTCGTCGACAATGATCGTGTCGTATTCGCGCAGGTCGGGGTCGCCCTGCAGCTCGGCGAGCAGCATGCCGTCGGTCAGGAACTTGATGAGCGTCGCTTCCGAAGTCTGGTCGGCGAAGCGGATCTTGCAGCCGACCTCGCGGCCCCACGGCACGTTCATCTCCTCGGCCACGCGGCGCGAGACGGAGGTGGCCGCCACGCGGCGCGGCTGCGTGCAGGCGATGCGGCCGCGCGTGCCGCCGCCAGCGGCAAGGCACATTTTGGGGATCTGCGTCGTCTTGCCCGAGCCGGTTTCGCCCGCGAGCACCAGCACCTGGTGCTTCTGCAGCAACCCGATGATCTCGTCCGCGCGCGCGCTGATCGGCAGTTCCGACGGGAACTCGATGCGGAAAGACGGCGGCGTTTTGCGACGTGACGGCATGCGCTGGACTGCCATTGTGGACGAAGCGGTGAATCCGCGTCGAGGCATGAAAACCCAAAAAACTCCCGCGGACATGCTGCGCCGTGTGCTGAAAATCTCCCGGGCCAACGGCTGGAGCATCGCTGTCGTCGCCGGTATCGGTGCGTTGGCTACTTTCGCACTCGGCGACTGGCTGGGCACCGGAATCGGTCTGCTGGCCGTGGTCAGCGGCGTGATGGAAGTCCATGGCAGCCGGCGCCTCCAGCATCGCGACCCCGGCGGCATGGCGTGGCTCGTCCGCGCTGAATTGTTCCTGCTGAGTGTCATTCTGGTTTATGCGGTCAGCCGGCTGGCGAGCTTCGACAGCGAAACCGCACTGGCCAACCTGACCCCCGACATGGAGGCCGCCTTGAGGGATGCCGGGATCGGGCGGGACGAGATCGTGCCGCTGGTGCGACTGGCCTTTCGCATTTTCTACGGCACGGTCATTTTTGTCGGCTGCCTCTACCAGGGCGGACTGGCGTGGTATTACCGCCGCAAAACACCCGATGTATTGCGGGCGCTGGCCGGGCTGCCGCCTGCGGCGTGACGCACCCGCCGCTTGCGAAACCGCCCTGCCAGCCTACCGTCCCGGCCATGTCGAAGCAGCGTTACATCGAGGCCAAGCAGCGTTGGGCCGAGAAACAGACGGCCGCCGGTGTCCGCCCGCGTGACACGGCCGCATCCGGCCGCCTCCCGCCCGGCCAGAAACTCACCGCCGGATTCCCCGTGCTCGACCTCGGCGTGCAACCCGACCTCGCGCCGGCCGATTGGACGCTCACGCTCGACGGCCTGGTCGAAAAATCCGCCGTGCTGACTTGGGCGCAGTTCAACGCCCTGCCGCAAGTGGAGGACGTGAGCGACTTCCACTGCGTGACCGCCTGGAGCAAATACGACTGCCGCTGGGGCGGCGTGGCTTTCACCACCTTGTTCGAGTTAGCGCAGCCGAAACCCGAGGCACGCTTTGTTTATTTCACCAGCTACGACGGCTACTCGACCAACGTTCCGCTCGACCAATGCCTTGACGACGATGTGCTCGTGGCGACACGTTTCGATGGCGCGCCTGTGACGCGCGAGCACGGCGGCCCGGCGCGCATCATCGTCCCCAAGCTCTACGCCTGGAAGGGGGCGAAGTTCGTCAAGACCATCAGTTTTCTCGCGTCCGACCGGCTGGGCTTTTGGGAAGTGCGCGGCTACCACAACGATGCCGACCCCTGGAAGGAAGAGCGCTACGCCTGAACCGTCGGCGCGCCACCCGGTTCGTTCCAGTTGGCGAACAGGGGCTCTTCCTCTGGCTCAATGACCAATGGACGGATGAGCCCGAGCGCACCCGCCGCCGCCGCCAACCCCGTTACCGCGTAGTGCCCGTCGCGCAACAGTGCCTGCGCCTCGTCGAGCGCGGTGCGCGGATAGACGGCGCACAATGGCTCGGGCCGGCCGGCACGGCGCCATGGCACGATGCCGCGCGTCGGGTTGCATTGCGCGAGAAGTTTTCCCAAGTAATCCGCCGACATCGCCGGCAGATCCACTGCGAGCACGAGCAGCAGCGGTTGGGCGCTCGCCTCCAGCGCCGCCACGATGCCGGCGAGCGGGCCGGCGTCGGGCTGGGCGTCGCGCACCAGCCGTGCGTCCACCGGCGGCCAGGTTTGCTCTGGCCGCACCGACAGCAACCGTTCGGCCGCGCCGGCAGCGGCAAGCAATTGCCATTGCCGCTGCCAAAGCGGCTGCCCGCCGATTTCGAGCAGGGCCTTGTCGCGACCCATGCGAGTCGAATGCCCGGCGGCAAGCAGGACGGCGCTGAAGGCGGGAGCAGGCATGTGCCCAACTGAACCCGAATGTCGTGTTTCGCCAACGAGAAAACCCCTCGACGCGCCCCGCCCGTCGGGGTTGAATCCACCGCATGAGCGCCACCTTTTTTCCCCAAGACCTCATCATCAAGAAGCGCGATGGTGGCGCGCTGACCAAGGACGAGATCGAGTTTTTCGCCCGCGGCGTGTGCGACGGCCGCTTCTCCGACTACCAGGCCACGGCGCTGCTCATGGCGATCTTCTGGCGCGGCATGTCGGCGCAGGAGACCGCGTGGCTGACCGACGCGATGATGCGCTCCGGCGAGGTCATCGATCTGAGTGACATTCCCGGGGCCAAGGTCGACAAGCACTCCACCGGCGGTGTCGGCGACAAGGTCTCGCTCATCCTCGCCCCGCTCGCCGCCGCCTGCGGGCTCAAGGTCCCGATGATGAGCGGCCGCGGCCTCGGCCACACCGGTGGCACGCTCGACAAGCTCGAAGCCATCCCGGGTTTCCGCGTGATGCTGAGCGTGTCGGAGTTTCGCGGCATACTCCAAAAAACCGGCTGCGCCATGATTGGCCAGACTCCGCAAGTCGTGCCCGCCGATCGCAAGCTCTATGCCCTGCGCGACGTCACCGGCACGGTTGAGTGCATCCCGCTCATCTGCTCCAGCATCATGAGCAAAAAACTCGCCGAGGGGCTCGACTCGCTCGTGCTGGACGTGAAGTTCGGCAAGGGCGCGTTCATGAAGTCCAAGGACAAGGCCCGCGTGCTCGCCCAGGCCATGGTCGACGTTGGCCGCGCAGGCGGCAAACCCGTGCGCGCTCTGCTCACGGCGATGGACCAACCGCTCGGCCACGCCGCCGGCCACACGACGGAGGTCATCGAGTCCATCGAATGCCTCAAAGGTCGCGGACCGGCCGACCTCATGGAGGTCACCTTCGCGCTCACCGGCCACATGCTCATGCTCGGCGGCGCCGCGAAAGACGAGGCTGACGCCGGCCGGAAAATGGACGCCGCCATCGCGAACGGCTCCGCCTTGCAGAAGTTCCGCGAGATGTGCGCCGCGCAGGGCGGCGACCCGCGCGTGGTCGATGACTACCGGATTCTTCCGACCGCGAAGAACTTCCTCGAGGTCAAGGCGCCAGCCGGCGCGAGGGGTTTCATCAGCGAAGTGAACGCACTCAAATGCGGCCACGCCATCATGGCGCTCGGCGGCGGCCGCACCGCGGTGACCGATCAGATTGACCATGCCGTCGGCATCGCCGGCCTCATCAAAATCGGCGAACCGGTCGCACCGGGCACGCGGCTGTGCATGCTGCACGTCAACGACGACGCCCAGGGCGCCCGCGCCGAGGCGCTGATCCGCGAGGCGATCAAGTTCATCCCGACTCCACCCCAGCTCGAGCCACTGGTGCAGGACCTGATTCAATAAATATCCCGCAGCCCCGGGCTAGAGCATTTTCGATTTACTCTGCCGTGTTGCAGGCCAGGTCGCCGACCTGGCGCCACAGTTGCTCGGAGCCGAGATAGAGCGCCTATATAAACCGGAGCCGCTCTAGTCTTCAGCCGGCGCAACTGATCGCTAATTGCCTTGCCCGTAGCCGCCGGTCGATTTCACGACGCCATAATTATAGAATTCCACCCAGCCGCCTCCGTCATACTTCCAGATTTCTCCATCTTCCGTAGGCGAAACACTTTTCGGTTCACCCAGCACGCGGACCACTTCCTTCTTCAGGGCCCCGCTCTTGACTTTTTGCCACTGTTCGATGGCCGGCCCCGCAACTTTGCCCGCTGGTGGAAACTGATTTGCCCCCGAGTGAGTCGGACCAGCCGGGGCGCTCGTTGCCACTGCGGCCGTCTTTAATTTGCCGATCTCCTCCCCAATTTGATTCAAGGCGATTTGAATGCCGTCCTTCAAGGCCGCGTATTGGGTTTGCTGGGATGCTTCCAACGCTGCGATGCGTTCCTCGAGACGGGCCAGTCTCGCGCTGAGGGTTAAGAGCATCTCCCGCTCGGAGGAGCCCGCCAGCGGGACGAGCGACGGTTTGTCCTGGGCCGAGACCAGTTGGGCGAAGGATAGGCAAAGGAAAGCGGCGAGCAGTGTTTTCATAGGCGGGAGAATACTCCGGGTGATTAGGGGTAACTTGGTGAATCCGCCCGGGAGATTGATGGCTTAATGACCCGATGCCAAGCCTGACTCCAAGCGGATTCGTGACTTCCTGCCTCCACCGGAAGGGTCCAAGCTGGCAGTGGGTAATGGCCGGGGCGCTTGCCCCCCAAGCGCCCTCCGCACTCTCCCACCGGCGAAATCGTCGTTTTTCAGAGGGGAAATCCGGCTTTGACCGAGCCCGACCCAAGTTGGGAAAACAAGCAAAATGGTGCCCGAGGCGAGACTCGAACTCGCATGCGGTTAGGCACAGGCTTCTGAGACCTGCGTGTCTACCAATTCCACCACCCGGGCAAAAAACCGAAGGGTCATGGATAC
>JAHFTD010000041.1 GCA_023269565.1 Opitutaceae bacterium
TTGGGGTTGACACCTTGGGCCGGTCGGCTGCAGTGCCGGGCATGGCCCGCCCTTTGAGCGCAAACGAACAGGGCCAGCAGGAGGTCCTGACGGAGTTGCTACGCAAACTGCGGCGAGGCACCCGCGAGCTCGGACCCGCAGGTAAGTCCGCCGGTTGGAAACTGGCTTTGGCCGCAGAGTTGCAGGCTCGCACGCCGGCGACCAATCGCTGGCTAGCCACCACACTGCACCTGGGCAATCTGCACGAGGTCAGCCGCAAAGTGGCGGCGTGGACCCGCAATCCTGATCCGGCTCTGGTGCGGAAACTCGCATGCACCCCAAGTAGGTAACCCGGGCTGCGGGATAACGGCAGATTTGGGGCAAACCACACCCAGGTTCATCTCTCCATTAGTGTGAGTTGTTATCCATCGGGGTTGGCCTCGGATTCCTACACGGCGACCGTCGGCCCCATGTCAGGATCTTGTGAATAAATAACGGCGAAATTCACCGGAGTTTTCTTGACTGCGTGGAGTGAAATGGGGAGAAATGGGGCGTTCTGGGGAACTAGGGCACTCCATGGCGCACACAGGCAGAGCTTTTTATACCGGCGTTTTCGAGCACGCGCTCGACGACAAGAATCGTCTTACGATTCCGTCGGCTTGGCGCTGGCCGCATGCCGAGGAGGACATCTTCCTCGCGACCCCGCACCCCAAGGGCTACGTCGCCGTGCTCCCGCCGGACGAGGTGGAGAAGCTCCGCGCGAAGATTTCGCAGACCGCGCTGACCGACACCGACGCGCAGGATGCGCTCGCGGCGTTCTTCGCCCAGACACTCTCGTTCACCTTCGACAAGCAGGGGCGCTTCGGCGTCAGCGGCGATCTGGTCAAGCACGCGGACATCGATGACACCGCCCTGCTCGTCGGCCGCGGCAACCTTTTCCTCATCTACAGCCCCGCCCGCTGGGCCAAGGTCAAGCAGCGCACCGCGGGCGATAACTTGGGAGACATGATGCGCCGCATCGGCCTCTGACCATGAAGACCCCGACTCTGATCCGTTCCCAACCTCTGCCGAAGCTCGCGCCCGTCCGCCTGGCGCGTCGCCGGACCCTGCGGGGGGCGATGCCGATCGCCCGACCGAGCAAGAAACTCCATGCCCGCGCCCGTTCAGCTTGAGCCCGCCCCCCATGCCATGACCCGCGGGCACCAACCTGTCATGCTGCACGAGGTGCTCGAATACCTCGCGCCGCAGGCGGGCCACCGTTATCTCGACTGCACCTTCGGCGGGGGAGGACATGCCGCCGCCATTCTCGCGGCCGGCGCTCACGTCACAGCGCTCGACCGCGATCCAGCGGCCCAAACCCGCGCGAATGAGCTGCACGGGCAGTTCCCGGAGGCTTTCAAATTCGTCGACCTTAATTTCGTCGCCCTCGCGGCGCTGCCCGACGCAGGTTTCGACGGCATCCTGTTCGACCTCGGCGTGTCTTCCTTTCAACTCGACGATGCCACCCGTGGATTTTCGTTCCGGCAGGACGCCGAGACCGACATGCGCCTGGATCCGCGCCAGGGGCAGCCTGCCGGCCGCTGGTTGGAAACCGCCGCGCACGACGCCCTCGTTCGTGCCGTCCGCGACTTCGGCGAGGAGCCCAACTGGCGTCGCGTCGTCACCGCCATTGAGGCGGCGCGCGGCACCGGTCGACTCGCGCGCACCACGACCCTCGCGGAGCTTATCGCCGACGCCATCCCCGCCGCCGCCAAGCGCCAGAGCCGCCTCCATCCCGCCACGCGCTCCTTCCAAGGCATTCGCATTGCCGTCAACGACGAGATCGACGCCATCGCGCGCGCGCTGCCCGCGGCGTTTGCCAAGCTCGCCCCCGGCGGCGTGCTCGCCATCATCAGCTTCCACTCCCTCGAGGACCGCCCGGTGAAGCGGTTTATCCGCCTCATGTGCGGCCAGCCCGTCGACGCCAACGACGCCACGCCCCAGCAGCTCCGGCAAAAGCTCGCCGAGCCTCTCACGCGCCGACCGCTCACGCCGACCGCCAGCGAGATTTCCGCCAACCCCCGCAGCCGCTCCGCCAAGCTCCGCGTGCTGCGCAAACTCTGACCCCAACCCCGTGAAACCCCCGCCGCCCAACGCACTGGTCAACAAAGTTCTCGCCCTGACGCTGCTGCTGCTCGTGTTCGCCGGCTCGCTCGGCCTCGGTGCAGTGTGGGTCCGGCAGGAGATTTTCCAGACGGCCAACCGCAGCCGCGCGCTCCGCACCCAGTTGGCCGAGATCGAACGCCGGCTCGACGAGATGAACGCCGAGGTGGCCTCGGCGCTCAACCCCGCCGCGCTCATGCGTCTGAACGAGACCATGCGCCTCGGCCTCGTCTCCCCGCGGGAAATGCAGGTGGTCCGCGTCGCTGGGTCGCCCGAACTGCGACTGGCCGCCAAGCGCAGCCGCGAGGCCTTCACGCTCGCCACCGCCACTGGCGAATTTTCCTTCCGCGTGGTCAACGCCTCCTACATCCGCTGATCCATGTCCAAGGGTTTCGCCTCCAACGGTCGCATGACGCTGCTCGCGCTGGCCGTCCTCTCCTGCTTTCTCTGCGTGGCCGTCCGGCTCATTTTTTTGCACGTCATCGACCGCGACGACCTGCTCAAGTTCGTCGAGCGGGCGCGCCGCCAGATCGTGGTCGAGAACGCCCGGCGCGGCGCCATCCTCGACACCAAGGGCAACATCCTGGCCACCAGCCGCTCTTTTGTCGTGCTGGGCGCCGATCCCGAGCTTCTGCGCCGGGAGGACGAACGCAACTGGCCGGAACTGGCCCGGCTGCTTCATGTGTCCAGCGAACAGTTGGTGCAGCTGCTCCGTCGCGGCAGCGCGGCCCATGCCCTCGCGCTCGCCACGCCCGATCCCGCCGTCAAGGAACGCCGTATCCGCTGGGTGAAGCTCGCCGACGAGGTCGACGAGTCGGTCTACGACCGGATCCTCGCACTCAAAGTCCGCGGCGTTTATGGCACCCGCGATTACCAGCGCGTCTACCCCGGCGGCCAGCTTGCCGCGCATGTGGTGGGCTACGTCAATAAGGTTGGCAGTCCCGTCACCGGCGCCGAACACCACCTCAATCTCTACCTTCAGGGCTCCAACGGCTGGATTGAGTCCGAAAAGGACGGCGCCCGCCGCGAACTGGCGCAGTTCCGCTCGCGCGAGGTGCCCGCCCAGGACGGCTGCGATGTCGTGCTGACCATCGACTCGGTCATCCAGCATATGATCGAGGACGAGTTGCGGGCCATCGCCGCGAAATACGATCCGCACTTCGCCACCATCATCGTCAGCGACCCGCGCACGGGCGCGATCTTGGGCATGGCGAACTACCCGACCTACAATCCAAACGAATTCAGCAAATCGCCGCTCGACGCGGAGCGCAATTACGCCGTCACTGACATCGTCGAGCCCGGCTCGACGTTCAAGATCGTCGCCGCCGGCGCCGCGCTCAACGAGGGCGTCGTCACGCCGCTCTCCACCTTCGATTGTGGCCGGACCTCGGTCTTTTTCAAAGGCCGCGAACTCAAGCTTCCCCGGGAGGACCATGCCTTCGGTCTCCTCTCGGTCGCGCAGATCGTCAGCCACTCCAGCAATCGCGGCGCCGCCCAGCTCGGCCTGCTGCTGGGCGAGGAGAAATTCTACGAATATGCCCGCCGCTTCGGCTTCGGCCAGACGACGCGCCTGGCTCTCGGCGGCGAGGTCCGCGGCATCCTCGAACCGCCCGCCCGGTGGGATGGACTCACCATTACCCGCATGCCGATGGGCCACGCCGTCGCCGCCACGCCGCTGCAGATCCACATGGCGATGAGCGCAGTTGCCAACGGCGGCGCGCTGCTCCGTCCGCAGATCGTCCGCGAAATTCGTGACGCGCAAGGCGCGGTCGTCCGCACCTTCACCCCGGAGAAACGCGAACAGGTCCTGCGACCCGGCACCGCCGCGCAACTCGCGCAGCTGCTCACGGGCGTGGTCGGCCCCGAAGGCACGGCGCCCGATGCCGCCATCCCGGGCTTCGAGATCGCCGGCAAAACCGGCACGACGCAGAAGCTCGTTGACGGCAAATATGTCAACAACCGCCACGTCGCCTCTTTCGTTGGTTTTTTCCCCGCCAGCCGCCCGCAGGTCGTCCTCTCGGTCATCGTCGACGATGCCAAGGTGCCCGGCGGCACCGCCTACGGCCGCCTCATTGCCGCACCGTCCTTCAAGCACATCGCCGAGCAACTCATCGCTTATCTTGACATCCAGCCGGTCACGCCCGCACCGCGCCGTTTTCTTGCGATGGATGGAGGTGTCAGGTGATCGGCTATCTCGCCCCTAACTATCCGCTCGTCGCGGCCTTCCGGGCGCTGCCACCGGCCCGCACCAGTGCCAGCCGCCGGCTCACGGGTCCGATCTTCGCGGCGGCTCCCAGGCTCGACGACTACTTCCACAAGGACGACTTTCTCGCGGTGAAAGGCGAACTCGACCGACCCATCTCCGGTCTGGCCATGGACAGTCGCCGGGTCATGCCGGGCAACCTCTTTTTCGCGCTCCCCGGCCGGCGCGCCGACGGGAGCTCGTTCATTGACGAGGCCATCCAGCGTGGCGCCATCGCCATCGTCTGTGAGCGCTTGCCCTCCGCCACCGCGGCGCGCGTCACCTACGTGCAGGTGGCCGATGCCCGCCGCGCCCTCGCGCGCGTTTCCCGGCAGTATTTCAATTATCCCGACCGGGCTCTGGAACTGGTCGGCGTCACCGGCACCAACGGCAAGACCACTGTCACCAGTCTCATCAAGCACCTCCTGGCCACCGGCACACAGAAAGTCGGCCTCATCGGCACGGTCAGTTACGACCTGGGATCGCGCGTCGTCCCGTCCTACCGCACCACGCCCGAATCGCTCGAACTTTTCGGCCTGCTCGCCCAGATGCGCGATGCCGGCTGTCGCCAGGCCGTCATGGAGGTCAGTTCGCACGGCATCGACCAGCACCGGGTGCTCGGCATGGAATTCGGCGTGGGGGTCTTCACGAACCTCACGCGCGACCACCTCGATTACCACCGGACGCTCGAGGCCTACTTCGAAGTGAAAACCCGTCTCTTCACTGGCGGCATCGGCTCCGCCCCGAAGGCCGCCGCAATCAATCTCGATGATCCCCACGGTCGCCAGCTGGCCGCGGCCCTCCCGGCGAATATCAAAGTTGTCACCTTCGGTGAGGCGCCCGATGCGCTGATTCGCGCCGAGGCGATCCAACTCAACTTCAAGGACACGCGGCTCCGCCTCGTCTGGCCCGGCGGCGCGCAGGAGATCGCGAGCCCGTTCCTCGGCCGCTACAACGTCAGCAACCTCCTCGCCGCGATGGCCGCCTGCTACGCTCTCGGGCGCGATCCCGCGGTCCTCGCGGCGCGCCTTGCCAGTTTTCCCGGCGTCCCGGGCCGTATGGAGCGGATCGAAGAAGGCCAGCCTTTCAACGTCCTCGTCGACTATGCGCACACCGATGATGCCCTCCGTAACGTCCTCGACATGCTCCGCGCCATCACGCCCGGCCGGCTCCTCGTCGTCTTCGGCTGCGGCGGCAACCGCGACCGCGCCAAGCGCCCGCTCATGGCCGGCGCCGTGCAGGAGTTCGCCGATCTTGCCTGGGCCACCGCCGATAATCCCCGCTCCGAGCTGCTCGGGCAGATCTTTGCCGACATGCAGCCGGGAGTAAGCGCACCCGGCCAAATCAGCTTCGTCGACGATCGCCGCCGCGCCATCGGTCTCGCGCTCGCCGAGGCACGCGCCGGCGACTGTGTCCTCATCGCCGGCAAGGGCCACGAGACCTACCAGGAATTTGCCGACACGATCATCCCCTTCGACGACCGCCAGGTGGTCCGTGAACTGATCGGTCTAAGGAAAATCAAGCCCACCTGAAAGCTTCCCCATGCCCACTTTTGCTCCAGATAAACTCGCCGCCTGGACGGGCGGGAGTTGGACCCGCTGGCCGGACGGAGTGCTCTCGGGCTTCACCCAGGACACGCGTTCACTGACCGCGGGGCAGGTCTTCGTCGCGCTGAAGACGGAGCAGCGGGACGGACACGACTTCCTCAGTGAGGCCGCCACGCGCGGAGCCGCCGCTGCGCTCGTCAACCGCACTCGCAATGACAGCGCGCTGCCGCAGCTCGTCGTCGCCGATCCACTCGCCGCCTTCCAACGCATCGCGCGGGAGCACAGGCGCGAGTTCCACGGCACCGTGGTCGGCGTCACCGGCAGCGTCGGCAAAACCTCGACCAAGGACCTGTTGACGCTGCTCCTCGGCGGCGCGCCGGCCGTCTGCGCGACGGAGGGCAACCTGAACAATTTTCTTGGTGTGCCGCTGACGCTGACCCGGCTCAATCCGGCCGGGCATGTTGCAGCAGTGATCGAGGCGGGCATCAGCCTGCCGGGTGAAATGGCCGGCCTCGCCGCGATGATCGAACCCGAGCACAGCCTCGTAACGCTGGTCGGCCCCGCCCATCTTGAGCAACTCGGCTCGCTCGAGGGCGTCGCGCGCGAGAAGGCGCTTCTGCCTGCCGCCAACCGGCCGGGCGGCCTTGCAGTTTTTCCCGTCTCCTGCTGGGCCTACGCGCCGTTCCGCGCGCTGGCCAACGCGCTCGTGCTCGTGCCCGCCAACGAGGGTATGACTCAGGTGGACGCGCGCACGGTCACATTTAATGTTTTCCACCGTCCCGCGCGCACCGAGGTCACGCTGAACGGCCGGCGCCCCTTCATTCTGCACCGCGTCTCGAGCGGCATGGCGCAGAATGCCGCGCTGGCTCTCGCGCTGGTCGCGGAACTCGGGGTGGGGGATGCGGCGCTGCAGACGCGCCTCGACGGCTGGCGTCCGACAAAATGGCGCGGCGAATTCCAGCTGCACGGCGAGGCCTTGGTCTACTGCGATTTCTACAACGCCAACCCGGCCTCGATGGCCGATGCCATCGCAACCTTCGCCGGACTGGCTGATCCAACCCGGCCGTGGCTCTACGTGCTTGGTTGCATGGAGGAGCTCGGTGCGGCGGCAGCGGCCTATCACCGCCAGCTCGGCCGGCTGATCCTGCTGCGACCGGGAGATTTTCTCTTCATCCGCGGCACGCACGCTGCGGCCCTGCATGAGGGATTGCTGGAAAACGGCAACGACCCGGCCCGGATCGCCGTCGTGGACGATCTGGCGCCGGTGCGCGCGCGCCTGGAGAGTTTCACCGGCGTCGTGTTTCTCAAGGGCAGCCGTCGCTACAAATTGGAAACCGTGCTCGATCCGCACGCCCCCGTCCATGCTTAGCTACCTCGCCGACTACGAGCATTACTTCGGGCCGTTGCGGCTGCTGCGCTATATCACGGTCCGCACGGTATTCGCCGCCTCGACCGCGCTCGTCATCGGTTTCTTCATCGGGCCGTGGCTCATCCGGCGGTTCCGCGAGCTGAAACTCGGCCACGGCTACATCGATGAGCGCACGGGCGCGCTCGGCGCCACCTATTTCGACAAGCAGCACACGCCCACGATGGGCGGACTCATCATCTTCATCGCGGTCTTCCTCAGCACGGTGCTGTGGGCCGCGCCAAATGTCTGGGTGTTCACCGCGCTTTTCGTCTACACGGCGCTGACCATTCCGGGCTGGCGCGATGACTATCTGAAGGTTGTCCATCAAAACAAGGACGGCATCAAATCCTGGGAAAAAATCGCCTGGCAGTCGCTGGCCACGCTCGTTGCGCTCGGCGTGCTGCTCTGGCACCCGCAGAGTTCCGCCAAGATACGCGAGCTTTGGGTGCCGTTCCTCAAGCACGCCGTCATCGAGCAGATGCCGTGGTGGCTGCTGCTCGTGATGATCTACCTCTGGGTCGTCGGCTTCAGCAATGCCATCAACCTTACCGACGGCCTCGACGGCCTCGCCGTCGGCTGCACCATCACGGTGGCCCTGGTCTTCGGCATCATGGCCTATGTGGCAGGCAACAGCGTTTACTCGCAATACCTGCTTATCAGCTACGTCCCGGGCACGGGCGAGCTCACCGTGGTATGTGGCGCGCTCATCGGCGCGTGCATGGCTTTCCTCTGGTATAATTCGCACCCGGCGGAGGTCTTCATGGGGGACACCGGCTCGCTCGCCCTCGGCGGGTTGATTGGGGTCATGGCCTTCATGATCCACCAGCCGTTCACGCTGGTGATCGTCGGCGGGGTGTTCGTGATGGAGGCGTTGTCGGTCATTTTCCAGGTCGGGTGGTTCAAATTCACCCAGCGTCGCACCGGCACGGGCCGCCGGCTCTTCCTCATGGCCCCGATCCACCATCATTTCCAAAAAAAGGGCTGGCCCGAGACCAAGGTCGTCCTGCGCTTCTGGGTGCTCTCGCTGGGCTTCGCCCTCGCCGGTCTCGCTACCCTCAAACTTCGCTGACCATGCCCCTCAATTTCAATTTCGATCAGTCCCCGTGCTATCGTGACCTCCCGCTCACCAGCCTCGTGCTGTTCCGACGTCCCCTGGTCGGCTCGGTGGCCCGGCTGCGCCGCATCCGGCGGGGCGAGACCCCGTCTGGGCCGGCGCGGCGCCCAATCCAACACTTTCGTAGGAGCCCGCGGTCAGGTTCTTTATCCCCATCCCTAACCGGAACCTAAAACCTTTCTGCCCGCGGGCACCTACTTTCCTTTTCATGCTTCCATTGCCACCCCAGGATATTTCCCCGCTGCGCGCCCGGCCCGCGCAGCTGGCTGCGCCTGCCGGGTGCCGCGAGAGTTTGTGCCGGTCTCGACAAAGCCGTCCGCTCCGCGTCGGGCTGACTATGCCGGGCGACCGGATTCTGCTCAGTCCGGGCTTCGCGAGCTTCGACCTGTTCCGAGGTTACGGCGACCGCGGCCAGCAGTTCGAAAAGATTGGGGATAACTTGTGAGAAACTCCTATTTTTAAGTAGCAACCCGCCAAGCCAGCCATTCATACTCACCCCCATGAAAATCCTCCAGATCTTCGGAGCAGTCGTTGCCGTGCACCTGCTCGCTTTCATTTTCATCTTCGCCAGCCCCGGCTGCCAGTCGACCCCGCGCAACCTGCCGACACCCGACGCCACTGTGCCCACGGCGGCCGCGAGCACGACACCAGCTGTCAGCTTCAGCACCGGCACCACGGTGCAGCCGGTTGCGGAGAATGCTGCGCCCGCCGAGACCAATCCCGGCGCAATGGCGAATTCCACCGTCACTTACACTCCGCCCGCCACGCCCGGCCGCGCCAATCCCACTCGTCCGGGTTCACCAAACGCTGCTGCCATTGCGCCCGCGAAATCCGCCGAGGATGTCGCGCCCGTGACGACTTACACCGTCACGCGTGGTGATAGTCTTTGGAGCATTGCCAAAAAGAATCACCTGACTGTCGCCGAACTTGCCAAGGCCAACAACCTCGGCGCGAACGCTTCGCTCCAGCCAGGCAAAAAACTCCTCATCCCCGGCAAGGCTGGGGCCAGTTCCAACGGCGATACGCTTGCTACCGCGCCTGCCGGCATGACTTACAAGGTCCGTTCGGGCGATTCATTGGGTGCCATCGCTCGCCGCTTCGGCACGACCACCGCGGCACTCCGCACCGTCAACAACATGACGGCCGATACCATCCGTGTCGGCCTGGAGCTCCGCCTGCCCGAAGGCACCAAGCTCGTCGCTGATGCTCCCGCTGCTACCACCACGACGGCCGCGCCCCGCGCCAACGGCGAAACGATCCGGCACACGGTGCAGCCCGGTGAATCCCTCGGCATCATCGCCCGCAAATACCAGGTGACGGTCGGCGAACTCGCCGCGGCCAACAGCATCACCGATCCCGCCAAGATCCGCGCTGGCCAGCAGCTCGTCATCCCGGGCTTCAAGGCCATCCCCGCCCCGTCCTCGACACCGGCCGGCGCCAGCCCCGCCGACAAGCCCGCGCAGCCCGCCACCGGCACGACGCCGCACTTTGAAATCAAGCCGCCGCCCGCCGGGCAGGATCTCGACGCCGGCCTGAAAGATCCGAATTCCGCCGTGGTGCCCACCATCAAGGTCGAGGAGCCGAAGAAGATGGAGCAACCGCCCAAGGGATAACGCCACCGCCATGGTGAGTTCGCCGAGTGCCGTTACCGCCCCCCGCCGCACCCTCACGATCACCCCCGCGAGTGTCATCCTCGTCTGTGTCGCCGCGTTGTTGGCGATCGGACTCGCGGTGTTGTTCAGCGCCAGTTCGCCGATCAAGGGCGGGCCTTACGCCTATCTATACAAGCAGTTCATCTTCCTCGCGCTCGCCCTCGGCGCCGGCTGGGTGGTGGCGCGGGCCGACCTCGAGCAGGTGCGCAAATTTGCCTGGCCGGCTGCGGCCCTCGCGCTGCTCGCCTTGGTGCTGGTGCTCATTCCGCACCTCGGCATCGCGGTGAAAGGCAGCCGCCGCTGGCTCGGCCTTGGCAGCGTGCGCCTGCAGGTCTCGGAGTTCGCCAAACTCGCGCTCGTTTTCTCCCTCGCGCATTACCTCGCACTCGCCCAGAGCAAACTGTCCGAATTCTGGCGCGGCTTTTTTTTGCCGTTCGCATGGATCGGCCTCTTCGCCATCCTTATTCTGGCCGAGCCTGACTTTGGCACGGCCTTTCTCGCCGGTTCCATTGGCATGATCATGCTTTTTCTCGCCGGCGCGCGGCTGCGCTTCCTGCTGCCGTCGATCGGAGGCGCGTTGGCCGGCTTCGTCGTGCTCGTGCTGCACAATCCGAACCGCCTACGGCGCATCACGTCGTTTATGGATATCGAGGCCAACCGCGGCGACGGCGCCTACCAGCTCTGGCAGGCCATCCTCGCCTTCGCCTCGGGCGGTGTCGACGGCGTCGGCCTTGGCAACGGCCGCCAGCAGCAGGCCTTCCTGCCGGAGGCGCACACCGATTTCATCTTCGCCATCCTCGGCGAGGAGCTGGGTCTGCTCTTCACGCTGCTGGTCGTCGGGCTTTTCATCACCATCTTCATCGCCGGACTGATGCACGTGCGGCGCGCGCCGAATCTTTTCCAATTTCTGCTCGTCACTGGCTGCCTGCTCCTCATCTGCCTGCAGGCGATCATCAACCTCGGCGTCGTCACCGGCATGCTGCCGACAAAGGGCATGTCGCTGCCGTTCATCAGTGCCGGCGGCTCCAACCTCCTCCTGATGGGCCTGCTCGTCGGCATCATTATCAACACCTCGCGCACGTGGGAGCGGCCGCGGCCGCTGCAGCGGCCGCGCGACTTCGCCGAGATCGTCGCATGAGCCGGTTCCTCATCGCTTGTGGCGGCACCGGCGGCCACCTTTCCCCCGGCATCGCCCTGGCCGAAGCGCTCCTCGCCCGCGGTCACGAGGCCACGCTCTTTATCAGCCGCAAGAAAGTCGACACGCGCCTCATCGAGAAATACGCGCACCTCGCCGCCTGGCGCGTGCCTGGAGCCCCGTTCGCTACGCGGCCCGACCGTCTCGCCCGCTTCGTCCTCAAGCAGTCGCAGGGCTTCGCCTTCAGCTACCGTTTCCTCCGGCAGGTGCAGCCCGACGCCGTCGTCGGCTTCGGCGGTTTCACCAACGCCGGCGTCGTCCTCGCCGCCCGCTGGCTGCGCATTCCGGTCGCGTTGCACGAGGCCAACCGCATACCCGGCCGCGCCATCCGCGTGCTTTCGCGCGTCGCGCGCCGCCTCTACCTGCCGCCGGGCGTGCGGCTGCCGGGCCGGCTCGGCCTGATGGTCCGACACACCGGACTGCCCGTGCGCAACGACGTTACGCGCCTCCCGTGCGCCGCCGCCCGCCAGCAGCTCGGCCTCGATCCCGCCCAGCACCTGCTCGTCGTGATCGGTGGGAGCCAGGGCTCCGGCCGGCTCAACCAGTGGGTGGAGGACAACCTCGACGTCCTTGCGAATGAGGGTATCCAGGTCTGGTGCGTGACCGGGCTCGGCAAAGGCACCCATGGCCTGCGGGAGCTGCGCGCGAAATCCGGCGCCACGGTCCGCGCCTGCTTCGAGCCGTTTTCCGACCGCGTGGGTGTGCTGCTCTCCGCCGCCGACCTCGTGGTTAGCCGCGCCGGAGCCGGCACGATCGCCGAGCTCATCCGCTGCGAAACGCCCGCCATCCTCATCCCTTACCCTGACGCCGCCGACAACCACCAGTGGGCCAACGCCCGTTACTTCGAGCAGCAGGGCGGCGGGCTGGTCATCGATGAAACGGCGCTTTCGCTGCTGAGGCAGGAGGTGCTCGACATTGTTTTTAACGACTGGCTGCTGAACAAATTCGCCGAGAACCTGCACCGCATGTCACAGGAGAACTGCATCGACACCATCGTGCACGATCTCGAGGAACTGGCGCAGCACATCCCGCCCCGGCGTCATCTCCGGCATGCACCTGCGCCCGCCCCGGTTGCATGAGCATGTGGAACAAATTCATCCTGGCAGTGCGCCCTCGGCTTGGCGCCGGGACCCGTTTGCTCGAACGCGAGGCTTTGGCCGCCAAGACCACGATGCGGATCGGCGGCCCGGCACGGGTCTACGCCGAGCCGGCCGCGACGGAGGACTTGCGGGTGCTCTTGCTCGAGGCGGACCGCCGGGCGTTGCCCGTGTTCATGCTGGGCCGTGGGTCGAACCTGCTGGTGCCCGATGAAGGAGTGGACGGCCTCGTCGTCAGCCTGGTCCACGACCACTGGCAGCGGTTCGAGCCGCAACCGGACGGCCGCATCTGGGCCGGCGCCGGGCTGCGGTTGAAGAATCTCTGCGGTCGCGCGACCAAGACCGGATTAAAAGGCTTCGAGTTTCTGGAGGGCATCCCCGGCACAGTTGGCGGCGCGTTGCGGATGAACGCCGGCGCGATGGGCGGTTGGATGTTCGACGTGGTGGAGGAGGTGCACCTGATGACCATGGCGGGCGAGATGCGCGTGATGAGCAAGACCGAGATGCATGTGGAATATCGGATTTGCGCCGAGTTGCGCGATGCCATCGCGCTCGGTGCATGGCTCCGGCCCGCGGCCAGCGCTCCGGCGGACGACATCCGCCGGCAGATTGACGTCTACCAGAAGAAACGCCTCGAGTCGCAGCCGCGCGAGCCGAGCGCCGGCTGCATTTTCAAGAATCCGCCGGGCGACTCGGCCGGCCGCCTTATCGACGAGCTGGGCCTGAAAGGCGAGCGGGTGGGCGACGCGGAAGTGTCGCCCGTGCATGCGAACTTCATCGTCAACCGCGGCCATGCCACCAGCGCCGACGTCGTCGCGCTCGTGCGCAAGATCCGCGCGCGGGTGAAGGGCGAACGTGGCCTCGACCTCGAGCCGGAAGTGCTGTTATTCGGCCGGGATTGGAGGGACCTGCTGTGAACGAGCCTACCATCGCCGTCCTCTGCGGGGGCACTTCGCCTGAGCGCGAGGTGTCGCTCGGCTCCGGCCGCTACGTTGCTTCGGCCCTGACCCATGCGCACCCGACCGGGATGTTCGTGGTCGATGCGGATGCTCTGCCCGCGGGACTCGACCCGGCGGGACACATCGTGTGCTCGACGTTGCACGGCATTTTCGGCGAGGACGGCGGCATGCAGCGGCTGCTCAACGCCGTGGGCTTCCACTACGCCGGCAGCGGGGCGGAAGCCAGCGACCTCTGCTTCGACAAGTGGCGCACGCGCCAGACGGTATCGGCGCTTGGTGTGCCAGTTGCGCCCGGCCGGTTACTCGCGGCTGCGCACAAGCCCGCCACCGTGGAGCTCGCCGCCGAGCTGGGCGACCAAATCGTGCTGAAACCGAACCGCCAGGGCAGCAGCGTCGGCCTGCAGATCATCACCAGCAAGGCCGGACAGGAAATCGCTCTGGCCGGCTTGCGGCAGGGCGAGTGGATTGCAGAAAAGCGCATCATCGGCCGCGAGCTGACGGTCGGCTTGCTGCGCGGCCGGGCGATGGGCGTGGTCGAGATCGTGCCGAAGTCGGGGGTGTTCGACTATGCGAGCAAATACACCAAGGGTCTCACGGAGTATTTCGCGCCCGCCGTGATCCCAGAGGACACCGCCACGGAGGCACGCCGGCTGGCCGAGGCGACGTTCGCCGCATGCGGTTGCCGCGACTACGCCCGGGTCGACTTCATGTTCTCCACCGACGGCGGCCTTTATTTCCTCGAAATCAACACGCTGCCCGGCATGAAGGAGACGAGCCTGCTGCCGATGAGCGCCCGCTGCGTGGGACTGGACTTCAACGCGCTTTGCCGCGAACTGGTCGCGCCCGCCGTGGAGCGATTCCAGCTGGCTCGCCCCCGTCCCGCATGAGCCCCCCCTCTTCACCGCTGCCCGCCGCCGGACGCTCTTGGCGGAGCATACCGCAGCAGGTCAACCCCGACGCGCTGTCCTCGAAGGGCCGGCGCCGGCGCGTGCTGGTTTGGGTGAAATACAGTGTGCTCGCGGGATTCACCGTCGCCGCGGGGTGGGGCGCCTACTTCGCGGCGCACTCTCGGGAAAACGATCGCACCGCTCTGTCCGCCGCCGTGCGTAGCGGGCCGGTGCGGGAGGTTTCGCTGATCACCGACGGCACGCTCGGCCGCAAATGGGTGACCGACATCCTCGCCGTGCCGGCCAACACCAGCCTAATGGCGCTCGATCTTACCGCATTGCGCGCTCGTTTGCTCACCCAGGGTCAGGTGCGGGTAGCCGTCCTGACCAGGAGTTTTCCCGACATGCTCGTCGTCACCCTGCAGGAGCGCATGCCGGTGGCGCGAGCGCAAATCGAGACCGGTGTCGGCAAACAGCCCCGGCAACTGCTGGTCGCCAAGGACGGCGTGGTTTATGAAGGGGTTAATTATGACCAGCGGTTGCTGGCCAGCCTGCCGTGGCTCGACGGCATCAAGCTGGCCGGTGCAGGCGGCGGCTACGCGCCCATCGCGGGCATGGACGCTGTGGCCGATTTGCTGAGCACGGCGCAACTGCAGGCGCCGCATCTGTATCGCGGCTGGATCATCGTCTCGCTGGCACGGCTGGCGGAGCACGACGAGTTGGTGGTGAAATCGCAGGATATCCCCGAGATCATCTTCACCCGGCGGGAGGATTTTTTCCGGCAGATCGCGCAGCTCGACTACGTGGTCGACGCCGCGCGTTCGCAACCGGAGGCGGCTCTCACCCTCGTAAACCTTGCGCTTGGCGGCCAGGTGGCGGTGCAGTTCGACCGGCCGGCCGACCATTTTTCGCAGACTCATCCAACCATTACCATTCAACCGCAAAAGAAGGGGAAACGTGACTTCTAGGACCGGCCGGATCGTGGGCGCCGTGGAAATCGGCACGGGCAAGATCGCTGTGCTTGCAGGCGAGATCGCCCGCGGGCGCCGCCTGAACATCATCGGCGTAGGCGTCGCGCCGGCGCAGGGCGTGATGAAAGGCGAGGTCGTCGACTACCGGGCGGTCTGCGAGGCGGCGCACCACGCCATTGAGATGGCCGAGAAAAGCGCCGGCACCCGTCTCGACGAGGTCTGGCTTGCCCAGACCGGCGGCCACCTCGACGGTTTCTACAACGAGGCCTACGTCAACGTAAAGTCCGCCGACAACACCGTCACCCAGCTGGACATCGCCACGGTCTGCGCGCTCGCCAAGCAGAAGGAACTGCCGCCAGGCCGTTCGCGCATTCATGAGATCCGCCGGCCGTTCCGGCTCGACGGCCGCGCGCTCCCCAACCCCGAACACCTCACCGGCAGTCGGTTGGAGGCGGGCTATTGGATTGTGCATGGGCAGGAGAACAAGGTGAGCGACAACATCCACGTCATCGGCGGCTACCATGTTGAGGTGCGCGAGCTGGTGCTCTCCAGCCTGGCCAGCGGCGCGTTGCTGACCACCGACGAGGAACGCCAGCACGGCGCGCTCGTCCTCGACATCGGCAAGGGTATCACCGACTACGTCCTTTACCGCGACGGCCATGTGCTCGTCACCGGCACGCTGCCGGTCGGGGGCGACCATCTGACCAATGATCTCGCCATCGGACTGCGAGTGACAACCGCGCAGGCCGAATCGCTCAAACTCCGCCACGGCCGTGGCACCGTCCTGACTCGCGACAAGACTGACAAGGTTTGGCTCAACGGCGACAAGTCCTTCGGTGACCGTCAGCTCACCCGCCTGGCTATCGAAACCATCACCGCCGCGCGCACACTCGAACTGCTGGAGGTGGTGAAGTCGCGGCTAAGTTCCGCTTTCAGCCCCGAGCACTGCGGCGCAGGCGTCATTGTCACGGGCGGCACGGCGAAGATGTCCGGCATCGAGGAGGCGGCCCAGAGAGTGTTCAGTCTGTCCTCGCGCCGCGGTGAGGCGCCGGAATGGGTGAAGGACGAGCTGAAGGACCCGATGTTCAGCACTGTGCTCGGCGTTTTTCAGTTCGGGCTGCTGACGGCCAGCGAACATCCTCAATCCGCCCGCCGCGGCGGGCTCCTCGGCAGTCTTACCCGGATTTTTTCCTCCTAAGCCATGGACCATCCTCCCAGCGAACTTCCCCTTGAGGCTCTCGCCGACCGCGACGTCGGCATCAAGCTCGTCGGTATCGGCGGCTGTGGCTCCAACGCTGTCGACCGGCTAAAGATGGAGAACCTCGACCGCCTGCAACTCGCCGTCATCAACACCGATTTTAAGGCGCTCGGCACCTCGCCGGTGCAGGACAAGGTGCTCATCGGTTCGGGCCTTACGCGCGGGCTCAGCGCCGGCGGCGACCCCGAGCTCGGCCGCAAGGCCGCCGAGGCCGACGCCGACAAGATCGCTGAGATCGTGAAAGACACCGACCTCGTGTTCCTTGTGGCCGGGCTCGGCGGCGGCACCGGTTCGGGCGCGGCGCCGGTCGTGGCGGAGATCGCGGCCGAGGCGGGGGCAGTAGTCATTGCGTTTGTTACGCTGCCGTTCAGTTTCGAAGGCGGCCGTCGCCGCAAGCAGGCCGAGGAGGCATTGCAGGCGCTCCGCCAGACCTGCGATGCCGTCATTCCTCTCGCCAACGACGCGCTGCTGCAGGACGGCACGGAGCAGACCAGCGTGCTCGACGCCTTTGCCCGCGCCGACGAATGGATCGGCCGCGGCGTCAAGTCCATCTGGGCGATGCTCTCGCGCACCGGCCTGATCAATGTCGATTTCACCGCGCTGCGGCAGGTCTTCCAGCAGCGCGGCGGCAAGACGCTCTTCGGCCTCGGCGTCGGCGAAGGCGACAACGCCGCGCTGGCGGCGTTGGAGGATCTCAAGCGGTGTCCGTTGCTGCACACTCCGGAGTTCGCCCGCAAGGCCGATCGCCTGCTCGTCAACATCACCGGCGGCCCCGACCTCACGCTGGCCCGGGTCAAAGAACTGATGACCGCCGTGACGGAGGAGTTCGGCAAGGAGGCGCATGTCGTCATGGGCGCCGCCATCGAAGAGGGCCTGCAGGGCCGGGTGGAGATCTGCGTCATCGGCACGACCGACCTCGGGGGTCGCAACTTCGCCCGCCGCACCTCGGCGCCGGTGCGAAAGGCACCGGAAAAGACTGCCACCGCGCCCTCCGTCGCGTCCGAAGCCAGCCCGACGGTGAAGACCACGGTGACGAGCGACCCTGGCGCACGCGCGTCTGCGGCAGCCAAGCCGAAACAGGAGGAGTTCGGTTTCCAGAGGGCACCAGCCGAGAACCGCGGTTCGTTCGACAAGTCCGACCAGAATATCTTTGAAGGCCAGGATCTCGACATCCCGACCTACCTGCGGAAGGGAATTAAGGTTGTGCTCTGAGAGGGTGCGTTCCTCATCTGGGCATGTTCATCGACGAGACCACGATCAAGGCCAAGGCGGGCGACGGCGGCAAAGGCTGCGTGAGCTTCCGCCGCGAGAAATACGAGCCGTGGGGCGGACCCAACGGCGGTGATGGCGGCAAGGGCGGCGATGTCGTCCTGCGCGGTGACGACGACACGAACAATCTCATCGATTTCAAATACAAGCCCCACTGGAAGGGCGAGCGCGGCGAGCACGGACTGGGCAAGGATTGCAACGGCCGCGAGGGCCGGCCCGCCGTCCTGCGCGTGCCGCTCGGCACCGTCGTGTTCAATCGCGTGACCGGCGCGGTCGTCATCGAGATCCTTGAGGACGGGCAGGAATTCGTGCTGTGCAAGGGCGGCAAGGGTGGGTGGGGCAACACACATTTCAAGTCGCCCACCAACCGTGCGCCGCGCACCGCCTACCCGGGCGAGCCGGGCGAGCACGGCGAGTTTCGGCTGGAGCTGAAGAGCATCGCCGACCTCGGCCTTGTGGGTTTCCCCAACGCGGGCAAATCCTCGCTCACGAACCTCATCACCAAGGCGCGGCCCAAGGTCGCGGCGTATCCGTTCACCACGCTCCATCCGCAGATCGGCGTCATCGAATATCCCGAGCTTTACGACCGGCTTGTGCTGGCCGACGTGCCGGGGCTCATCGCCGGGGCGAGTGAGAACAAGGGCCTCGGCCACCGTTTCCTCCGCCACATCGAGCGCTGCACTCTCCTGCTCCTGATCATCGACATGGCCGGCACCGACGCGCGCGACCCGCGCGCCGACTACAAGCAGCTGCTGCAGGAGCTCGAGCTCTACGATCCCGCCCTCCTGAAGAAACCCCGCCTCGTCGCGGCGAACAAGATGGACGAGGAGGCCGCCGTTGCAAACCTGCGGAAATTCAAGACCCGCTACCGCTCCGCCGACCTCGTGCCGATTTCCTGCCTCAGCGAGGAGGGCATCCCGGAGCTTAAAAAAGAACTGTTAAAACGCGTCCGCCGCCTGCGCCAGAAGAAAATGAAATCGCCAAAGCCCACCGGCTAGCCCAACTTTCGCCGCGACTAAAACATTGGCGTCGGACCGGCCGACGCCTACGCTGCCGGGGTCATGAGACTCAGCCTGAAAGACGCCGCCAAGCTCGCCGGCCGCGTGGTCTATCTCGAACTGGTCGTCCTCTGCCTCTCGATCTTCTCGCTGCTGGCTCTCGTCGGGGAAATCTTCCTCCCACTCGCTTCGGCCGAGCGTGAGCTGCTGCGGAACATCGACACCCTCATCTGCGGAATCTTCCTGCTCGATTTCTTCGTCCACCTCTGGCTCGCGCCCAGTAAGAAAGCCTACCTCAAATGGGGCTGGGTCGACCTCGTCTCCAGCATCCCGGAGATTCAGTGGCTGCGCTGGGGCCGGATCTTCCGGGTCATCCGCATCGTCCGCGCGCTGCGCTCCTTCAACGAGGTTCGCGAGCATCTCTCCCTCGACCGCGCCAAGGGCACGTTCGGCGTCGTCACCCTCATCAGCATCCTCGCGACCATCTTCGCCACGCTCGCCGTGCTCGTGTTTGAGAATTCGCCCGACTCCAACATCAAGACCGCCGGCGACGCGCTCTGGTGGGCCTTCGCCACCATCACCACCATCGGCTACGGCGACCGCTATCCGGTTACCCTCGCCGGCCGCATTGTCGCGGTGATCCTCGTCGTCTGCGGCCTGAGCGTCTTCGGCACGTTCACGGCCTACATCGCCAGCTTCTTCGTCGGCCGCGAGCAGCACAAGGAGGAGTCCGAGATCCACCACCTCACGATCGAGGTGCGCAAACTCCGCGAGAAGATCGAGCACCTTGAGGCCGCCCAGCACAGCGGCGCCGCGTCCGCGTCCTCCGGTCTCACCAACCAGCCCCCGCCCCGCGAATGACACCATGACCCCCCCGACCCTCAACCGCCGCATCTCCACCCTCGAGCGCCAGCTCGTCCGCGCCCAGCAGCGTCTCGCTGAACTGAAACGCCGCCGCCCGTCCGAACTCGTTTCCGACTACGAACTCGCCGGTCCGCGCGGCGCCGTGCGCCTCTCCGCGCTCTTCCACGGCAAGAAGGACCTCATCGTCATCCACAACATGGGCCGGCAGTGCCGCTACTGCACGATGTGGGCCGACGGTTTCAACGGACTGCGCGCGCACCTCGCCGACCGCGCCGGCTTTGTCGTCGTCTCGCCCGACCCCGTGCGCGTGCAGCAGCGGTTCGCGAAAAGCCGCGGTTGGGAATTCCTGTTCTACTCCGGCCACGGCGGCACCTTCATCAAGGACATGGGATTCCTGCCCAAGCCGGATGAACCGTGGCCCGGGGTCTCCACCTTCCGCCGTCGCGGCCGGAAAATCTACCGCATCGCGCGCGCCGGCTTCGGGCCGTTCGACCCGTTCTGCCCCGTCTGGCCGCTTTTCGCGCTCCTGCACCGCGGGGTGGGCAACTGGGTGCCGCAATACAAATACCGTTAACCACGGATGACCCGGCTGGCTTTCATCGTGGAGGGCCCGTCTTCTGACGGGCCGCGGCCGGCCGGGAGACCGCCCCACCAAGCATTCAATCCTTCTGTGGTGGCATGAATTACCTGCCCGAATTCCTCACTGTGGCGGTGGCGCACGCGCTGGCCGTCGCCAGCCCGGGACCCGACTTCGCCATCGTGCTCCGGCAAAGCCTCGGGCACGGCCGCCGCACCGCGCTGTGGACGAGCCTCGGCATCGGCTGCGGCATCTCTGTCCACATTGTCTACTGCCTGCTCGGCCTCGGCTTCCTGCTCAAGAACTCGCCGACGGGCCTGCTCGTCTTCAAATACCTCGGCGCGGCCTACCTCGCCTACGTCGGCCTGCAGGCACTGCGGTCCCGGCCGCGCACGGCCGACCTCGACCTCGCCGGCAACGGCGCACTCGCGCCCACCGACCGCGCCGCGTGGACGACCGGCTTCCTTGTCAACGTCCTCAACCCCAAGGCCGCGCTCTTCTTCATCGCGCTGTTCCCGCTCGCGGTCAGCCCCGCGACGCCGAAGCTCATCCAGGCCGGCTACGGGCTGTGGATGGCGTTCGCCACGACGGCGTGGTTCAGCTTCGTCTCGGTGGTGTTCACCAAGGAGGACGTGCGCCGCAACTTCCTCCGCCACGGCCACTGGATCGACCGCGCCCTCGGCATCGTCTTCCTCGGCTTCGCCGTCAGCCTGGCGTTCGCGTCATTGCATTAACGCCCGGCTCTTTGGCCGTTAACAGGCTCTTTCCCTTCTCCCCACCAGCGTTAGCAGGCTGCTCAAGCCGGAGAAGACGCTCGACGCCAAGGTGCACCGCATCTGCGACTACCTCGCCGGCCAGACCGACGGCATGATCGTCCGGACCTACCGCCGCCTGTTCGATCCCGAGTTCGGCAGCTTCCGGGATTTGAGTTAACTGACGGTCAATCTCAATCCACACCCCGGTTCGCATTGAAAGCCCGGGAGCTGACGGGCGCGTGGCGGATAAGTTCGGCGTGGGGCAGGCTGCGCACGGCAGCGGCGGACAGCGGCGCATACTCAATGCGGAAGCTGGTCGTCCAGATATCGCTCGACGGCACCTTCTGCAGCGGTATCGCCGCCGAGCCGGGTTTGCCGGTGTCGACGATCCACCATTCGGGTTGCGTGAGATCGAGGTGCACGCTGTGCGTGGCGCGGGGTTTCAGGACGATTATATCCTCGGCTCGCGGTGTGGGCCGGTCGGTGGAGTTGAGTTTCGCCCACGCGTAATGACCGCTGGGGAAGCGTGCATTCCGCACGAGCCGGAAGGATTGGCCGGCCGGCAGGTCGACGATGGCAAGGTCCTTGTCGCCGTAGTTGTGCAAGGTGACTGTCACGCCGGTGACAGGCTGCGGCTGCCAGCGCTGCGGGTCGTTGTCTGGGCGCGGGGGCGGACGGTCGAAGGCGATAGTGATGCCGAGCGGCTCCCAGGCGGTGTCCGTGAGCACGGCGATGCCGGAGGAGCCGACAGCGATGGTGACGTCCATCGGTGCGCCGACCCGCTGGCTGCTCATGGCCTCCATCTTCCGGGCGGCTTCCTGGTGCATGAAGAGGGCTTCGATGCCGTAGCGCACGCGCACCCCGTTGAGGTCGGCGCTTTCCACCCGGCCGCGGAGAAACGGGCCGCTGGCGGGAGGTGTGTCGCTGAGCGAGGCCAACTCGGCGATGCCGTGGGCATTCGCCTTCAGGGCGGCATAGACGACCCGGTCGCGCAGGCTGCGGTTGGCGTAATAATCGCCCGCCTTGATCCATTTCACCACCTCGCCCTGGCAGAGGGCGGCGGGGGCGGTGCTGATCTCGTAGTCGAGGCGCACGTAGGCGCCGCGCATCGGGTCGTTGGGATCGACCGGCGCCGTGCGCAGCACGAGCGGCGCGCCGGAGCGCAGGATCCATTCGCGCTGGCCGGCCATGAAGGCCAGCACCAGCACCTGCAGCGCGGCGACGAGGAGGGCGAGTTTCACCTTCATGCGCCCCCTCCCTTGGCCTGCCGCAGCTTCCGGTAGGACATCGCCTCGGCGACGAAGATGATGCCGAGGATGATGAACGCCAGGCCGCGCGAGGCCAGGCTCTGGAACAGGTCGAAGTAGCGCGCCAGCACGACGGCGCTGAGCAGCAACGAGCCGAGCACGGTCGGCCGCAGCCGGCTGGCCTGGCATCCGCGCCACATCCACATGATGGCGACGCCCAGCAGCATCAGGTTGAACGACCAGGAGATGAAGTGCTCCCAGCCGCGTCCGCCGAGCGAGGCGACGACGAAGCAGTAGACGAGCGCGATGGGCAGCAACCACTCCTCGCGGTCGATCTCCAGTTCGCGCTGCAGGAGGCTGCGCCGGGCGAGCCAGCTCCAGCCGGCGAGACCGAGGGCGAAGAGCGTCCAGCCGGCGGAGTAGGCGACCCCGAGGTTGGAACCGGAGGAGTGACGGCTCCAGTTGAGCATGTCGTCGGCGGCGTCGTGGAACGAGAGCAGGTAGGCGCAGAAAAGGAAGGCGCCGAAGCCGAAGAAGCCCATCACGCCCGCGCCGCCGGCGAAGTCCGGCCGGTCGGCGGCGGTCAGGCGCGCGGCGGCGACGAGCAGGACGCCCCACGCGAGCGTGGCGGTGAAGGCGAGGGAACCGCCGCCCCAGCCGACGACATTAGCGGCGAGCAGGAGCTGGATGGCGGCGAGGGTGGCGGCGAGCAGGAGGCCGGAGCGCTGCCGCCAGGCCAGGGGCAGCACGCCGCCGGCGACGAGGAGGATCGCCGCGAAGTGCGGGTCGCGGAAGTCAAAGGTCTCGCAGCAACCCCAGATGGTGAACAGGACGGCGGCCATCAGGCCGTTGGCGGTAGAGCGTATGGCCCACGCCATGGCCAGCGCGCCCAACGCCCAA
>JAHFTD010000123.1 GCA_023269565.1 Opitutaceae bacterium
TGCCCTCGAACACCGGGTCGTAGTAGCCCGAGAGGTCCAGCCGCGGCGAAAAGGTCCCTGACGAGTCGGCCAGATGCAGCGGAATGGCCTTGTCCCCGTATTTCACCTTCCATTTTTCCGCGCCGGTGTTGAGGTCGAGGGCGTGGATGTAGGTGCCGCTGCCGGTCGCCTGATCGTAGCCGACGACCAGCACGAGCACGAGGCCCTGGGAGGCCACCGGATAGGTGCCGAGATACTGACCGACGAACTCCGGGCCGGTCCAGAGCACGTTGCCGGTGAGAAAATCCACGGCGGTGATGTGGGACTTGGAGTCCATCATCCCGGAGAAATTATTGGCGAGCAGCAGTGGCGTGCCCTCGACCTCGCGGACGTTGTGGGCGGTGGTCTTGTGAAACTCGGCGCGGGTCCACATCACCTTGCCATCCTCGGGGTTGATGGAAAGCAGGGCGTCGTTGGTGCCGACGAGGAGGGTGCCCAGGGCGGTGACCTGATGCCATTTGGCGTCAGCGGGGAGCTTGATGGACCAGAGCTGCTTGGTGGCCGCCTGAAGCAGTGCGGAGCTCACGAGCAGAGCGGTTATGAGGAAATAACGAAGGTAGCGTGATTTCATGGGGGAATACCCAATGCAACTAGCGGAATACATCCCCCCGAGGCAAGCATGCTGTCACTGCAGAATCGGCGGCTACTCCGGCCGGCATTTCCATGCAGCACAGTCCCCGCAGCGCTTGACCGGCCCGGAGCGCCACCGCACGCTCGCCCGCGCGATGCCCGACCTGCCCACTCTCGCCGAGATCGAATCCATCACTGCGGCGATGGACGCTGTCGTGCCACCGACCCCGCAAATCAGCTGGCCGCTGCTCAACGCCCGCGCCGGCTGCGAACTGTGGGTGAAGCACGAGAACCATACCCCCATCGGCTCCTTCAAGATCCGCGGCGCGCTCCACCACCTCGGGTGCCTGCTCGGGTGCACGCCCGGCCTGCGCGGCGTCATCTGCGCCACGCGGGGCAACTACGGCCAGGCGGTGGCCTTCGCCGCCCGCCGCCATGGCCTGACCGCCGTCATTGTCATCCCCCATGGCAACAGCGTGGAAAAAAACGCCGCCATGCGGGCACTCGGCGCCGAACTCATCGAGCACGGCGAGGACTTCCAGGCGGCGCTGGAGTATTCCGAACAGCTCGCCGTCCAGCGCGGGCTCCACTTCGTGCCGTCGTTCCACCGCGACCTCGCGTGGGGCAACGCGGTCTCGACCCTGAATTTCCTGCGCGGCACGCCGCCGCTTGAGCGCGTCTACGTGCCCATCGGGCTGGGCTCGGGCATCTGCGGTCTGCTCGCTGCGCGCGACGCGCTGGGGCTCGCCACAAGGATTGTCGGCGTCGCCACCGAGCTCACGCCGGCCATCTCTCTCTCGTTCGCCGCCAAGCGGCTCATCCCCCATCCCGTGTCCACGCGCATCGCCGACGGCATGGCCTGCTCCACGCCAAACCCCGAGGCGTTGCAGCACATCCTGCGCGGCGTCGAGCGCATCGCCGTGGTGAGCGACGACGAGGTCGAGGCCGCCATGCGCGCGTATTTCACCGACACGCACAATGTGGCCGAGGGCTCGGCCGGCGCCGCGCTCGCCGCGGTGCTGCAGGAGCGCGCACTCAACGCCGGGCGGCGCATCGGCGTGGTGTTTACCGGCGGCAACGTCGACCAGTCCGTGTTTGCGCGCGTGCTGGCCGCCGCCTAGGTTGCGCGGTGCATGACCCTGCTGGAACTCGGCTGGAACGACTTTTTTGCGCAGGCCTTCGCCCCGCACGCGGCGGAAGGCCGTGCGCCCGCGCGCGTGACCCTGCAGCTCAAGGGCTTTTATGAGGTGACGGGCGAGGCCGGCGCGCAATTGGCCGAGTGCGCAGGGCGGTTCGTCAACGGCGCGAAGTCGCCTGCGGATTATCCCGCCATCGGCGACTGGGTCGCCGTCACGCCACTGCCGGGCGAGGCCACGCGCGCGCACATTCACGCTGTGCTGCCACGCCGCACAAAATTCTCCCGCCAGGCCGCCGGCGAGGAGGAGGCCACCGAACAGGTGATTGCGGCCAACGTCGACACCGTATTTCTCGTCAGCGGGCTCGATGAAAATTTCAATCTCCGCCGGATCGAGCGCTACCTCGCCGCCACCTGGGCCAGCGGCGCCCAGCCTGTCGTGCTGCTCAACAAGGCCGACTTGTGCCCGGAGGCCGACGGGCGGAGGCAGGCGGTTGCGGCCATCGCGCCGGCGGTGCCGGTGCGGGTGGTCAGCGCGGCGACCCGGCGCGGGCTGAAGTTGCTGGCTCCGTGGCTGCGGCCTGGGGAGACCGTCGCCTTTCTCGGCTCTTCCGGCGTCGGCAAATCCACCCTCATCAACCGGCTTGTCGGCGGCCAGGAACAATTGACCCAAGAGGTGCGCGCCGCCGACGGCAAAGGCCGGCACACGACAACCAGCCGCGAGCTGATTGTGGCGCCCGGCGGCTTCATTGTCATCGACACGCCCGGCATGCGCGCGCTCCAGCCCTGGGAGGCCGGCGCCGGTGTGGCGGCCGCCTTCGAGGATGTGGCGGCCATCTCCGCGCAGTGCAAATTCCGCGACTGCTCGCACTCAGTCGAGCCGGGCTGCGCCGTGCAGGCCGCGCTCGCCGCCGGCTCGCTCGAATTGGCGCGCTGGCAGAGTTACCTGCGTCTGCGGCGCGCCACTGCGCACGGGGAGCGGCGCGGCAACCGCCGTGCCGAGCAAGCGCAGAAAGTGAACGTCAAGAAACTCACCAAGGGCCTTCGCCAGCGCATTCGTGAAAAACAGGGCGACGAGTGATCGCTGTTGACACTAGGTCCGGCCGGCACAAAGGTGCCGGCTTGTTCGCCATCCACGAAACCGACGGCAAGGGATACGGATCCCTGTCGACCTAGAGACTGCTGCGCTGGATCATTGAGCGCCGCGCCAATCTACTGACAAAGGTCCGGCGCGAAAACGAGTCGGAGTGGAAGATACTTGGCAACTTCATCGAATTTTCCTCTCCGACTACCTCAGCCCCTCCGCTATGAACGACCCGACTTCGCCCGCCGCGGTAACTCCCAGGCCACAAATCACTGTCACCGGCCCGATGAAAGCCAAAGCCTACGCCGACGACCTCACCGCGCGCACCGCGGCGCTCGAGGTTTTCGGCTGTCTCGCGTGCAGCTTCAGACTGTGGAGAGAAAATCTGCGACCGTTGGTCGGTGTGACCTTTCTCATACTTTTCATTCAATCCTTAATCGGAGCCATCCCGATAGTGGGCGCGCTGAGCGGTTTGTTGCTCAACGGAGTCTATTGGGGTGGCTTGGCGTATTACTACCTAGGCAAGATGCGGGGCGAGTCCCGCGAAGTCAGCGACGCGTTCGCCGGCTTCAGCAAGGCGTTGGGCCCGCTCGTTCTCGCATCGCTGTTTATCGCGCTGCTCATTATCGCCGTCCTGGCGTTCATATTGATGACCTACCAAGCTGTGCTTCCCAGCGGAGCGTCGGCAGCGCGGGTCGTGTTGCTGCTGGGCGTAATCCCACTGGTCTATCTCGCCGTGGGGTGGACCTTCACGTTCCCGCTTGTGATTGACAAGGGCCTCTCGCCTGGGACCGCGATGGAGGTTAGCCGGCTTGTGGTGACGCGCCAATGGTTCCGGGTGTTCTTGCTGATGATCTGCGCCTGCATCCTGGGTCTGCTGTGTGTGTTGCCCGCGCTTGGTGTGCTGTTCACGCCCTTATCTGGTGTGCTCCTCAAGTTGACGCCGATCCTTGGCACCATTTTTCTGGGCCTGTTGTGTGTAATCCCCTTCATCAGTGTGCTGCTCGCGCTGCCGCTTATGTTGGGCGCCATATTCTATGCTTACGAGGACCTGTTCAGTCCTCCCGGGCCGGCCGTTTCCTGAGCATTACGAGATCCTTGCCCCGCGCCTCCGCCGGCGCATCCGGGAAAAGCACGGCGACGAGTGAGCGGCGTTGACGCCGGGCACAGCGCACGCAAAGCTGCCGGCATGTTCACCATCCTCGGAGCCGACGGCAAGGAATACGGACCGGTGACGGTCGATAAGCTGCAACGCTGGATCATCGAGGGCCGCGCCAACCTCCAGACGAAAGTCCGGCGCGAGGGCGAGGCCGAGTGGAAAACGCTCGGCGACTTCGCCGAGTTTGCCTCCCCGGGCGCCGCCATCCCGCCGCCGTTGAGCCCGCCAGTTTCTCCCGGTGCGGCGACACCCTCGCGCGCGCCCGCCGCCGGGCCGGTGGACATCAAGACTTATGCCGAAGATCTCATCGTCCGGGCCGCCCCGCTGGATATCTTCGGCTGCCTCGAACGCAGCTTCAACCTGTGGAAGGAAAATCTACTGCCCCTAGTCGGCGTGACATTCTTGATTATTCTAGTGGAGCTTGTCTGCGGTTTGATTCCTCTCATCGGTATCCTGAGCGGTCTGCTGCTGAAAGGCGTGTTCTACGGCGGCCTGTATTATTACTACCTGGGGAAAATGCGAAGCGAGCCGCGCGAAGTGGGCGACGCGTTTGCGGGATTCAGCAAGGCGCCGGGCCCCCTCATGCTCGCGACCTTGATGACCTCGCTGCTCATGCTCGCGATCATCCTCCCGTTCTTTGGCTCCTTCTTCGTGATGATCTACCGCGCCGCACTGCATGGAGGCACGCCGCCTGAGCCGAGTTCCCGCATGTTGCTCGGATTGCTGCTCGGCATGATCCCGCTGATCTATCTCGCCGTGGCGTGGGTCTTCACTTTCGCGCTCGTGATCGACAAGGGACTGCCCCCTTGGACGGCGATGGAAGTCGGCCGGCGCGTGGTCACGCGGCAATGGTTCCGCGTGTTTGCGGTGATGATCTGTGGCGGCATTTTGGGCATGCTCGGACTGATCGGACTGATCGTCGGCGTGTTCTTCACCATCCCGTTGACCATCGGGGCCGTGCTCTACGCCTACGAGGATCTCTGTAATCCGCCTGGACCGGGCGGATCCTGAGCGTCAGGTCGCGGGGGAATTGCGGCGGGCCCGGAGGTAGTCGAGGGAGAATTTTCCCGGGCCGAATGCCAGCACGATGAGCACGGTCAACAGGAATTGAAACGGCGCCGCCGTCAGGAATTTGTCCGGATCACTAATGATCGCCATGAGTGCCTCCCGGTCGGCTGTGGCATAGGCAATGATCATGGTGAAAGCCAGCGGCACGGAGGCTGGGCGCGCGAAGAGCCCGAGGGCGAGCAGCATGCCGCCGAAGCACTCGGTGGAGCCGGCCATGAGGGCGTTGAGCTGCGGCAGCGGGATATGCAGCGAGGCGAAGAAGCTGGCGGTGCGGTCGAGGTGCGTGAGCTTGCCCCACCCCGTCTGGGCAAAGGAAATACCCCAGTAGAGGCGGAGGACGAGCAGCAGCGGCGATTGCAGCAGGGCCGCGAGGTTTTCGAACTTGGCCAGATGGGTGCGCAGATTCATGGGAGTGTGGGAGTGCGAGCCGGCCCGCCGCCAATTATTCCCTC
>JAHFTD010000042.1 GCA_023269565.1 Opitutaceae bacterium
CATGCGAAAAAAACTGCGCACCAGATGTTCCTCCAGAGAGGAACATTGGGCGCAGTTTGAGGTTCACAGTTTACGGTTCCCGGTTATCTGTGGCGCACGATGCCAACCATATTGCGCTTTGAGGACATTGAAGGCTGGAAAAAGGCGCGCGACCTGGCGCATTCAATCCATGCGGTCACCAAAGCGGGCGACTTGGCAAAGGATTTTGCCCTGCGCGACCAGATGCGTCGCGCGGCGGCATCGGTAATGGCGAACATCGCAGAGGGCTTTGGCCGGGGAGGAAACAGGGAATTCATCCAGTTTCTTGGTCATGCCCGCGGATCATGCACCGAGCTGAAATCGCATCTGTATCTTGCCGCAGATGCCGGGGTGATGGAGGGCACAAAGTTTCAGCAACTTTATCGGCTCGCCAGTGAGACTGAGGCCTTGATTAGTGGTTTGATGAAATACCTCCAGACTTCGGAGGCCAGGGGCCGGAAGTTCAAGTCAACGGGGAACCGTGAACCGTAAACTTTCAACCATCCGCTGTGGCGTCGCGGGCGTCGGTTCGCTCGGCCAGCACCACGCGCGCATTTACGCCTCGCTGCCGGGCGCCGAACTCACCGGCATCTTCGAGACCAGCGACGCCCGCGCAGCAGAGATCTGCGCGAAGCACAACTGCCGGCGCTTCGCCACGCTCGCCGAGCTCGGCGCGGCGTGCGAGGCGGTGAGCGTCGTCGTCCCGACCGACCGGCACGCCGAGGTGGCGCTGCCGCTGCTCGCGGCCGGCTGCCACCTGCTGATTGAGAAACCCCTCTGCGCCTCGCTGGAGGAGGCCGAGCAGGTGCTCGCGGCCGCGCAGCAGGCGGGCCGCCTCGTGCAGGTGGGGCACATCGAGCATTTCAACCCGGTGATGGCTTACCTGGAGAAGCACACCGGCCACCCGCAATACATCACCACCGAGCGGCTTGCACCCTACACGACCCGCGGCACCGAGGTCGGCGTCGTGCTCGACCTGATGATCCACGACATCGGGATCGTGCTCGCGCTGGTGAAGTCACCCATCCGCAAGATCGACAGCGTCGGCATCAGCGTGCTCTCGAGGACCGAGGACATCGCGAACGCGCGCATCGAGTTCGAGAACGGCTGCGTGGCCAACCTCAGCGCCTCGCGCATGAGCCTGAAGAAGAACCGCGAGATCCGCGTCTTCCAGGACAACGCCTACCTCTCGCTCGATTTCATGAACCAGAAGGGCCACCTCGTGAAGAAGAGCGACATCATCGCCTACGGGCTGAAGCTGAAGATCGGCCTAGCCAAGGCCGGTGACGCCAGTTCCATCCCGGTGCACGAGATTCCCATCGAGAAAGGCGAGCCGCTCGCCATCGAGCTGGCGCATTTCATCGAGAGCGTCCGCGAGGCAACGCAGCCCAAGGTCGGCGGCGCACTGGGCAAGTCCGCGCTCGAGGTGGCCATCGCCATCACGGAGCAGATCAAGCGGTCGCAGAGATAACCCGTGAGCCACGCCAAGGTCACACCCGTCAAATCCCTGCCTGCGCCGAAAGATGGCGCCGTGGATCTGCTGATCGTCGCCGGCGAACACTCGGGTGACGAGCACGCCGCGCGGGTCGTGCGCGAGCTAGGCGCCAGGCATCCGGACCTGAAGATTTGCGCATTGGGCGGACCGGAACTCGCCGCAGCCGGCGCCCAACTGCTGCACGACCTGACGGCGACGTCGGTCGTTGGGTTCGTCGAAGTGCTGAAGCACTACTCGTTTTTCAAGGCGTTGTTCGACGCGACGCTCAAATGGATCGCCCAGCACCAGCCGCGGGCGGTGTGCTTCGTGGATTATCCCGGCTTCAATCTTCGGCTGGCGGCGGAACTGAGCAAACGGAAGCTGAGCGTCAAGGGCAGCGGCAGGATCCGGGCGCTCTACTACATCTCGCCGCAGATCTGGGCGTGGAAACCGAAGCGCCGCTTCAGCATGGCGCGCGACCTCGACGCGATGGCCGTCATCTTTCCGTTCGAGCTCGAATGTTACGCCGACACCCCGCTGCCGGCCGAGTTCGTCGGACATCCGTTCCTTGCGCCCGACTATGCCGCCCCGGTCCGCTTCGATCCGAGCGGGCCGATTCTCCTGCTGCCCGGCAGCCGCACCCAGGCGGTCAGCAAGATTTTCCCGCTGCTGCTGGACGGCTTCGGGGAGTTCCGGAAGACGAATCCAGCGGCGCGCGCGGTGGTGCTTTACCCGAGCGAGGAAGTGGCTGCTGCCGCTCGGAAAGTTCTGGGCAAATGGCCGCAGCTGGCGGCCGCGATCGAGTTGCGGGAAAACTCCGGCATGATTGGCGCCTCGGCCGTGCTCACTTCGAGCGGCACGATGTCGCTGCATTGTGCCTTGGCGGGCATCCCCGGCGCGGTGGTCTACAAGACGAAGACGCTGACCTACTGGCTCGGGCGGATGCTGGTGAGCGTGGAGCACATCGGCATGGCGAATCTGCTGCTGAAGGAGCCGATGTATCCCGAGTTCATCCAAGGCGCCGCGACGCCGAAAGCGCTGGCCAGGCAACTCCGCGACTGCACGAGCGCCGCCGAGCGGCTGGCCCGCACGCAGGCTCAGGCCGCGAAATTACGGGCACTGCTGGCCCGGCCGGCGAAAGGCCCGGCGGCGGACTGGCTGGCGCGCCAGCTGGGCTAGACGGGATCGCGTCCATTGGAGCCGGCGGAGAGGTAGGGGGCGATCTGTGGCCAGAGCGCGGCGGTGCGTTCGGCGAGGATGGCGCGGCACTTGGCGACCTCGGCTTGGCGGTGGGCGAGATTGTCCTCGGCGATGCGGGCGAGGTCGTCGAGGTTGTAGAGATAGACGTTGGGCAGGGTGGCGGCGGTGGGCTCGATGTCGCGCGGGAGGGCGAGGTCGATGAGGAAGAGCGGCCGGCCGGGGCGATGCTTCATGGCGGTGGTGGTGAGATCCCGGGTGATGATGAGGCCAGGGGACGAGGTGGAACTGGCGACGATGTCGGCGGTGGCGAGCACCTCCGGCAGTTCGGCCATGCTGGCGGCCCAGCCGCCCGCGACTGCGGCCGCTTCCTCGGCCTTCGCCAGCGTGCGGCTGGCGACCGTGATGGACCCCGCGCCGCGGCTCTGGAAGGCCTGCACGGTTTTCAGGCCGATATCGCCGGCGCCGACGACGAGCACCCGCGTGGGCGCGAGATCGCCGAATATCTTGCCCGCGAGATCGACGGCCACGCTGGCGACGCTGATCTGGCCCTGGCCGATGGCGGTGCTGCTGCGGATGTGCTTGGCGGCCTGGAAGGTTTTCTGGAAAACGCGGTTGAGCACGGGGCCGGTCCAGCGGTGCTCCTGCGCGGCGGCATAGGCATCCTTCACCTGGCCGAGGATCTCGGCCTCGCCGACAATCTGCGAATCGAGCCCAGCGGCGACCTCGAAGAGATGGGCAATGGCCTCATGGTTGTGCTGTTGGCGGCAGACGGCGTCGATCTCCTCCGGGGTGCAGCCGGTGATGTCGCCAAGGGCGCGACGCAACCCGGTCAGGACTCCTGTCTCGGCGGCAACTCCGTAGATCTCAACGCGGTTGCAGGTGTTGAGGAGGGCAAACTCGCGCACGCCGGACACCTGCCGCAGGCGCTCGGCGAGCGCGGTGACGCGGGCGGCGTCGAGCGAGAGTTTTTCACGCACCGCCAGCGGCGCCGTGTGGTGGCTGGCGCCGAGGAGGAAGAGGGCGGGAGCGGGCGTTTCCATCGGTCAGTGCACAAGCGGGATGGAGGGCCGATGGCGGTTGGCGTTGACCGGGCCGAGCGACATCATCGCCGCGAGGAAAAGCACGATGCAGGTCCAGGTGAAGCGGGTGGAGACTAGCCGCCCGCGCCAGCGCAGGACCAGCACGAGCAGGTAAGTGAACCAGACGCCGACGGTGATGAGCAGCTTGGCCACATTGACGGAGTCGGGGGCGGTCACCCAGTAGCGGGCGCCTACACCGAGCGCGATGGTGAGCAGAGTGACGCCGGCAAGCAGGAGGCGGCGGTTGATCTGGTCGAGTTGCACCACGGAGGGGAGGAACCAGAAGAGGCCGTCGAGCCGCTTGTTCTTGAGGCTCCAGTTCTGGAGCAGGTGCATGAACGAGGTCAGCGCAAGGATACCGAAAACGCCGTAGCTGAAGACGGCGAGCGCCGCGTGCAGCTCGATCCAGGGGTTGTTGCCGAAAATCTTCTGGCCGCGCACGGCGTCCCACTCGGGGATGAGCAGCGAGAGCAGTGCGAGGCCGGCGGCGTAACCGGCGGTGAAGAGCCCGAGCAGGCTGACACGAAAGGCTGGCCCGACGACGAAATACAGAACCATCGCGGACCAGGCGACGAATTGGAAAAGCTCGAAGGGATTGCCCAGCGGGCAGCCTCCCGTCGCCATCCCTCGGATATAGAGGCCGGTTACCTGGAAGAAAAAACCACCGGCCAGCAGCGTGTTCAGTATCGTGCGGCCGCCGCCGGTCTGGCTCTTGCGGATCAATGCCAGGCAGCCCGAGGCGAAGCCGGCGAGATAGAGCAGCGCGCCGAGCCAGAGGCAGAACCGGTCGGTGAACAGCGAGGACATGGCCGCACGATGGCGGAACCATCCTGCGCCCGCAAGCACGCGCGGGCGGCATTAGATATGTGTGCGGCTGTGACGGCTCGGAGCTCATTCTGGCTTGGTTCTGGAAGCGAGCGACCCATGCTGCGGTCATGTCGTCCGCCTTTGATCCGCAACCGGTGCTGCTGGAAGGGCGTCATGTGCGGCTGGAACCGCTGGCGTTGCGGCACGCGGAGGGTCTCTTCGAGGCGAGCCGCGCTGCCGGGATCTGGACGTATCTGCTGATTCCACAATTTGTCTCCGTTGACGCCGTGCACGACTGGATCACGGACAGCTTGCGGGCGCAGTCGGCCGGATCGGATGTGGCGTTCGCCACCGTGCGTCAGAGCGACGGACGGGTGATGGGCTCGACCCGGTTCCTCGAAATCCGACGCCCGCACCGGTGCTTGGAAATTGGCTGGACGTGGCTGTCACCCGAGGGGCAGCGCACCGCTGGCAACACCGAGGCGAAATACCTGATGCTCCGGCACGCCTTCGAAGCGCTCGGCGCGGTGCGGGTGCAATTGAAGACGGATGCTCGCAATGAAAAATCACGCCAGGCCATCCTGCGCCTCGGCGCGGTGGAGGAGGGCACGCTGCGGAAATACCAGACACGCTTCGACGGCTATGTGCGCGACACCGTGATATTCAGCATCACCGCCGAAGAGTGGCCGGCGGTGAAGACTCGGCTCAAAGACCGACTGGCGCGGTAATATCCTTGAACTATCCTTACTGGCATATTTTCTCCCGGTGTTAGGCGGAATGTTGAGAAAGGGTATGGTGCTTGTTTGACGCTCTTTTGCAAAGAGCGTGCCACGCATCATTTTACCATGAATTCCGTCCCATTGAGCAGGCCGATGACCGCCATTAGGTTTATCAATTATTCTTAATGTGCTTTTTTTGTTATACTCCAAAAATTAGCAGCCAAGCTTGCGTGGCCTGGCATCCAACCCCACAATCACCCTCAACATGAATGCGCAAAGATCCCTATGGATACGTCTGTTTACACTGCTGGTCATGCCCGGACTCCTCTTCTCGAGTCTGTTTGCCCAGCCCGCAGTGCGTAGCTTTAGCAGCTACTATTTCTTTGGCGACAGCCTAACGGACAACGGCAACCTATTCTTTTACACCGGCCAGCCTCCGGCGCCCTATTTCAACGGCCGGTTTTCCAACGGCCCCACCTACGCCGAATACCTGAAACCCGGGGTCGCGGCCGTCAGCACCACCGCGTCGACGGTGAAAACCAACCTGGTCTTTGCTTTTGCCGGCGCCACGGCAGTGGGCTCGACCCCGATCCCGGCGTCGCTTTCCGTGCAACTCGGCATTTTCCAGAGCCGTGCCATCACGCCCACCGCCAACGATCTCTTTGTCGTCCTGGCTGGCGCCAACGACATCCTGAACACCATCTCAAATCCGGCGACCCAGAACCCCAATGCCGTCGCGGCCGCGGCCAACGCCGCCTCTGCCGCCGTGGCCACCACGGCCCGTTCCCTGGCGACCGCCGGCGCCAAGAATATCCTGGTGATAAATCTGCCGAACATCGCCCAGACTCCCCGCTTCACCACCGGTTCAGGCGTCCCTGCCGCCTCACTTGCCGAGACCGGTTCACTGGCCTTCAATTCTTCCATCCGCGCCAACATCCTCGCTTCCAACATGCCGGCTGATGTCAACGTCACGATTGTCGACCTGCGCTCCGTCCTTGTTGCCATGATCCGCACTCCCGCGGCTTTTGGCTTCACCATCACGAACCAGGATGTCATCGACATCCTTGGCGCCGGAGGCAACCCCGGCAATATCGATAACTATATTTTCTGGGACAGTATCCATCCGACCACACGCGCCTCCGCCATTGTGGCCAATATCATTACTGAAATCCTCAATCCCGAGTTCGTGCTCGGCACCGCCGGCGCCCAGGGCACCGCCGTTCTTGCCTTGGCCGATATGACCGCCGACACGGTTGACACGCGGCTCGACATGATCCGGCACGGCGCCATGCGGCACGATGCCGACGGCTTCGTCTCCTACAACTACAAGGACGGCTCGCGTGATGGGAACAGCTACCAGCCCGAATTTGGTTACAAGGCCAATGTCATCACCGCCGGCTTCGATGTCAGGTTCGGCCACAACCTCTTTGCCGGCCTCGCCTTGAGCGCCGATAACATGAAAGGCACGATTGGCACGATTGGGTCGGGCGCTGGCTCATTCCGCATCAAGGGCGAGACAGGCACTGCCTATTTGCAATACCAGTCTGGGGCATATTTTGCCGAGGCCACCGCCAACTATTCCACGCATGACGTGCGCGACATTCGCCGCACGACCGTGCTGGGCGGTTTCCAGACCTCCGCCACCACCAAGGGCAGCAGTTATGGCGGCTCGCTCAGATTAGGCGGTGACTTCGGCTCGGATTCCCTGCACGTCAGCCCCTTCCTCGGTATCCGCTATAGCAAGGGCAAACTCAACCAATACGAGGAATCCGGTGTTGCTAGTTTGAATTTCGCCTACGGCGGCCAAGAGGTCGAATCAATCACCGGTTCAATCGGCATCAGCACTGATTGGACTATTCACACCGGGGAGACCCCGATGGCCCTGAATCTCCTGGCGGTTTACCAGAACGAGATGGGCAACGATGTCCGCGCCCTAACCGGCCGACTGGCCGACAATATCTCGCAGCCCACCAGGGCATTCATCGAGGACGGCAACGGCGACAGCCTCAAGGCTGGCGCCCGTCTGAGCGGCGCCATCAGCAAGCGCTGGGGTTGGTCTGCGGGGTTCCTGGCGGAATTCCGTGACAACGGGGACACCGCCAAGCAATATTCGGTGTCGCTGCAGACTGGTTTCTAAGTCTCGGACTCTTGGGTTGATTTCCGGCCGCGCTTCCTGCGCGGCCTTCTTATTTCTTCGGGGCCCACTTCGTGAGGAAGGCGATGACCTTGGCGGGATCATGGTCGTCCTTGCCTCCCACCAGCGCGCCGGTCTCCTGTGTCGTCAGCTGCTTGCCGTCGGCCTCGAGCACCACGAGCACGGGCAGGCCTAGCTCCATCGGGTTGCCGTAGCGGTCGTTCACGGCGTCGTTGCGGGACTTGCCGTGCCGGTGGTTCACGTCGACGAGCACGAGGATAAAATTGTCGGTGAGCGCCTTTGCAACCGCCGGATTCGACTCGAAGGTGTGGCTCAGCCGGCGACACCAGATGCACCAGTTGGCGCCAAGCTCCACGAGGACGTGCTTATGCTCCTCCTTCGCCTTGGCCACCGCGGTGGCGACCTGCGCCGTGCCGTCGGCCCGCGTGTCGTAGATGTCCGGTCCCATCTTGGGATACTCCGCTTCCGCCGGGAACGCATTGGTAATCGCGAGACCAAGCAGGACAGGCAGGAATTTCATGGCGCCAGTCTGGCAAGGACCGGCCGCACGGCTAGATCTTTATTGCCACCCAAAACCGACACTCATCGGAAAAGTCCCGCACCGCCCGTGACTCGCTCGCAACCTCCCGGCGCATCGTGTCCTCGACGTGGGTCCATGACGTGGCCGCCAGGTCGGCAAGGATTTCCGCGCGGTCCGGCAGGTGCATAAACGTCTGTCCGTGTTCATGCGCGAAGTAGCGGTCGCCGAATTCCAGCAGCCGCGGAGCCTGCTCGCCGCACGCCCACGCCTCGGCCTCCCTCTGCCATTTTGCCCGCTCCACCGGATCGTCATTGCGGTCATGCGTGGTGAAGATCAGGTGCGCACCTGTCTGGCAGGCACGGTGCAGTCCGCGCAGCGCCGTCTGGCGGTTCTCTCTTCCCGGAATCTGCATCAGCCCATTGAAAAGGAACAGCGCCCCGTCAAAGGCACTGTCATTTATGATATGACAATCGCCCAGGCGCGTCGCGTCGGCGTGGAGAAACTTGAGGCCGGCGATGCCTTGTTCGGTGGCGAGGTTGCGCGCCTGATCGAGCAGTTCCTCGGCAAAGTCGAACCCGGTAATGTGCCGGTAACCCATGTGCCAAAGTCCGGCAGTCACCCGGCCTGCTCCGCAGCCGGCCTCGAGCAGCCGGGCACCGCAGTCGGGGAAGTATTTCCCGATCAGGATGCGCTCGGACTCCCACAGTCCGAGGAAGTGCGCCGCTCGGGCATAGTGCAGGACCGCGTTGATCGAGTTGAAGTCGGCGCGGACTGTCTCGCCGGTGATCTTGGCTATTTCCGGCGCCATACGGCGATGAACATTCCGTTCGCGTTCAATTCGTGCGGCCAGATAGTCTGGGCGGAGACCGGTTCCAACTCGGAGTGAGCTGCAGTGAACGCGGCCGCGACGGCGGTCGTCTCGGCGCGCGTGAGCGTGCAGACGGCGTAAATGAGCCGGCCGCCGGGCTTGAGTGAACCCGCGACATGGTTGAGCAATTGCGCCTGCACCGCGGCCAACTCGTGGACATCCTTGAGCTGGGTGGTCCAGCGGGCGTGCGGGTTGCGCTGCCAGGTGCCGCTGCCGCTGCAAGGGGCGTCGAGGAGGATGCCGTCGAATTTCGTCTTGGTCGGAAGCTTCGCGCCGCCCTCCCAAGGGGCGGACCGGAAGTTGAACACCTTGGCGCGGGCGGCACGCTCCCTGAGTTTGGCGAGCCGGCGCAGCGAACGGTCGCTGGCCCACAGCAGGCCCTTGTTCTGCATCAGGTCGGAGAGGTGCATCGTCTTGCCGCCCTCGCCGGCGCAGGCGTCCCACCATGTCTCGCCGGGCCGTGGCGCACACGCGAGGCTGACCAGTTGCGAGGCGAGGTCTTGGATCTCAAACTCGCCGGCTTGGAATTCCTTGGTGCGGTGGAGGTCGGTAATACCCGTGTAGCGAAGCCCGTCGGATGATTGCGGGGCGGGCGTGCAATGGCCAAGTTTTTCCGCGAGAGCCGCACCGGTGCCGGACTTGGCGCGGATCCACAAGGCCGGTTCGCGCTGGAGCTGCTGCAGCCATCCTATGGGGAGGGTATCTATCTCGTCCTTCAGCCATTCGGGCATGGCGCGGATGGCGAGCGTCTCGGACTTGATGCTGGCCGGTTCGCGGTCGAAGCGCGCCTGCAGCGCCAATGCCGCCGTGATTTGCTTTTGCCACGAGTCTTCCGAGTCGAGCCAGCGCCACCAGCGGAAGTAGGTGAACACCGCGCGGCTGACCTCGCGCCGCTGCTGCGGCGCGGTGTAATGCCGGTCCTGCGTCAGTGCCTCGCGCAGCGCCACGTCGGCGGGCGTGCCGGCAAGGGCAGTGCGAACAACGCGGGCTGCGAGGTTGAGCGTGGGGGAGGCGGCCATGTCCGCAGCAGAACGGCTCAGAGGTGCTTCTTCAAGAACGACTCGATGCGGGTGAACAATTCGACCCGGTCCTTCAGCGCACCGAAGCTATGGCCTTCGTCCGGCACGAAAAAGGCTTCGTGCGGCACGCCGGCTTTGGCGAGTGCTTTGACGAGCCGGCGCGACTGGCTGGTGTCAGCGTTGGTGTCTGCCTTGCCGTGCGCTACAAAAACAGGAATCCTGATGCTGGCGGCATGGAGGTAGGGTGACATGGCCTCGAATTTGTCCTGATTCACCTTGGGGTCACCCAGCGCGCGGCGCATAGATTCGTAACGGAAGCTTTCTGGGTTGTTGATGCGCTCCTCGCGCAGCACGCGCTCCCAATCGAAAATACCGGCGATACTCACGGCGCAGCGGTAGAGCCCCGGGTCGAAGGCGGCACCGCACACCGCGAGGTAGCCGCCGAAGCTGCCGCCGACGATGGCGATATGGGCGGGATCGGCGATTTTCGAGGTGATGAGGGCGCGCACGCCGTCGGTGACGTCCTCGTGCATTTTGCGGAACTCCATGCGCGGGGTGAGGCTAATCTCGGCGTTGTAGCCGGTGGAGCCACGGTAGTTTGGCCGAAAAACAATGTAGCCCCGGCTGGCGAAAAACTGGCTCACCGCCTCATAGCCCCAAACGTCGCGCGCCCACGGTCCGCCGTGCGGGAGCACGATCATCGGCGCCGGCCGCTGCGGGTCGTAGCCGAGCGGCAGCGTGACATAGGCGTCGAGCTTCAGGCCGTCGCGCGCCTTGAATGTCATGAGCCGGACAGGTGCCATGAGGCGTTCGGGCAGCCAGGAGGCGAGTTCCGCGAGCTGGCGCAGCTTCCTGGTGGTGCGATCAAACAGATAAAGCGAGCCAGGATGGCGGTCGGAGGAACTTGTGATCAGCAAGCGCTGGCCATCACGGCTGCGGCTGGTAATCAGGTTGAGCCGATCCGGCGGCAAGGCGCCGTCGAGCTCACGCTGGAGTGCCGCCTCTTCCGCGCGGATCCACACCTGCTCGGGGGCTTGGCGGGCATAGATCAGGCCGATGACTTCGCGGTCGTCGGCGGAAATACGGATGCCACCGTCGCTGAAATCGTATTTATCATCCGATTGCAGCACGGGGCTGAGCGTCCCGTCGGTGGTATTAAGCCGCCGCAGTTCGCACGCTCCGCTCTCGTTGCGATGAGCAACCAACAGCGTCTTGGCATCGGCGTCGACGGCCATCGGGCGATCGCGCTCGACATCGAGCGCCAGTGGGGTCCAAAGGCCATCCGTCTCACGACGAAATAACTGGGTCTGCGCCTTTTGGTAGGCAAGGGCGTAGCGGATTTCGCCCTCTCGATCGCGCCACCAGCGCAGCACGCCTTCCGTCTTGGGTGGGGGGGCGATGGAGCCGCGGATATTAATCCCATCGTGGCCAAAATGGTCGCGGGAGTTTTTCCGGAGGTCGAGTTCGAGCAACCGGCCCGGGCGGCCTTCGTCGCGGGCCGAGCGGCGGACCCAGACGAAAAGGTTGTCGGGACGGGCACGGGGGGAGCCGAGCACTTCGACGACGTCGTGCTCATTCAAGGTGACGATACTGCGCGAATCATCGCGCTTCATGGCGTAGAGACCCCACGCATAGAGGTTGTCGCGCGCGAGGGAGAATACGACGCGATCGTCGCCGGCCCAGGCATACGCACTTACGTCGTAGGTGGTGTCGCCGCGCAGGCCACCGATCGTGTTGTCAGCGAGGTTGACGATCATGAGCCCGGTGGAGTCTCTTTTTTGGTCCGCCACCATCATGGCCACATGCGTGCCCGCGGGATTGAGCGCGGCACCGCGGATGGATGGCGGGCGGAAGAAATATTCGACGGGAATCTCCGCGGGTGTTCCGGGTGCAGACGGCGGGGCGGTTTCCGCGGCGCGCAGGCCGAGGATGATCAATGGCAAAACAAGCAACCGGGATAGGAGTCGTTTCATCAGGTCAGTTTGCATGTTTCTTCTTGGTCCGCGCCGAAGCAGAGGGGGGCTGCCGCACAGCGTCAATCCAAGTCCCGTGTATGCCTAGAAGGATCGGTTGCCCCAGCGTTTCTGCTCCTTCAATTCGACGCGGCGGGCCTCGACGAGCGTGCCGGCAACCGCGGGATGTGCGCGCAGTTCGTGGAATCTCTCCGGCGCCACGCGCCAGGTGAGCGACGGGGCGACCTCTGCGACGGGCGCGGCGCGGTCGCCGAACACAAATGCCAGCTCGATGCGGGTGTCGCCGCTGGCGCCCTCGATCGCGGCGCGGAGTTTCTGGAGGAAGTCGGGCAGGGCGGCGTGGTCGGGATGGAGGAGCCAGGTGACCTTGCGCACGAGGCCGGGCAGCGCGGCGTCGAGCGGATGGCATTCCTTGACGTTGAGCCGCGCGCCGTCGGGGCTGCGGAGCACGGTGCCCAGCACGACCACCGGTGCGTTCTCGGCGAGATTCTTCGCGTATTCGGCGTAGGCGTCGGCATACATGTTCACCGGCACACTGCCGCGGAGGGTGGCGAGGTTGAAGGGCGCCCACGGGCGGTTGTCGCGGCGGGAGAGTTTTTTCTGGATGCCGGAGACGATGCCGCAGAGCCGGAACTCCGCGCGGTCGGGCAGCTCGACGACCTGTTGCTCGGTGTGGGTCGTTACGGCCTCGGCCAACCCGGCGTAGGTGTTCATCGGGTGGCCCGAGATGTAGAAACCCAGCAGCTCCTTTTCGAACTGCAGCCGCTCGGCCACAGAGAAGTCCCTCATGCCGGGCCGGGAGCCGTTGCGCTTACCGCCGTAGTCAGCCGCGGGTTCGTGCAGCGCGTCGAGGAACGAATGCTGGCCGGCGGCGGCGTCGCGCTGGCGGGCGGCGACGGCGGCGAGCGCCTCATCGACCTGCGCGAAGAGCACGCCGCGCAGCTCGCCGGCGAAGTCGAAGGCACCGGTCTTGATGAGGCATTCGAGCACGCGCTTGTTGACGGCGCGGCCGTCGACGCGGGCGATGAAGTCGGCGAAGTCGCGGTAGGGGCCGCGGGCCTCGCGCTCGGCGATGATCTTCTGCGAGGCCGCCTCGCCCACGCCCTTGATGGCGCCGAGGCCGAAGCGGATCTTGGCGCCAACGGGGGTGAAGTTCTCCCGCGACTCGTTGATGTCGGGACCCAGCACCGGCACGCCCATCGCGCCGCACTCGTCGAGGAAGTGGGAGATCTTGTCGGAGTTGCCGAGTTCGGAGGCGAGCACGGCGGCCATGAACTGGACGGGGTAGTTCGCCTTCAGGTAGCCGGTGCGGTAGCTGAGGATGGCGTAGGCGGCGGAGTGGGACTTGTTGAAGCCGTAGCCGGCGAACTTCTCCAGCAGGGCGAAGATCTCGACGGCCTTGCGCTCCGGGATGTTGTTCACGCGGCGCGCGCCCTCGACGAAGACGCCGCGCTGCGCCTCCATCTCCTCGGGCTTCTTCTTGCCCATGGCGCGGCGGAGCACGTCGGCGCCGCCGAGCGTGTAACCGGCGATGCGGCGCGCAGCCTCCATGACCTGCTCCTGGTAGACCATGACGCCGTAGGTCTCGCGGCAGACATCCTCGAGCAGCGGGTGCGGATACTCGACGGTGGCGGGCTCCTTCTTGCCGCGGATGTATTGCGGGATGAGGTCCATCGGGCCGGGGCGGAAGAGCGCGATGAGGGCGACGATCTCCTCGATGGAGCCGACGTTGAGCTGGCGGCAGAGGCCCTGCATCCCGCCGGACTCGAGCTGGAACACGCCGGTGGTGCGGCCGGTGTTGAGCAGCGCGAAGGTCTTTGCGTCGTCGAGCCGGATGGCCTCCATGTCGAACTGCGGGTCGGCAGTGCGGCGGATGGAGTCGACGGCGTCCTGGATGATGGTGAGGGTGCGCAGGCCGAGGAAATCCATCTTGAGCAGCCCGAGCTTCTGCACGGGGTCCATCGCGAACTGTGTGGTGACGTCGCCTTCCTGCAGAAGCAGCGGCACGAATTCGCTGAGCGGCCGGTCGGCGATGATGATGCCGGCAGCGTGCTTGCCGGTGTTGCGCACCATGCCCTCCAGCACGAGCGCCTGGTCGATGATTTTCTTCGCGGCGGGGCTGTGCGCGATCTCGTCGCGCAGCTCGGCGGACTTGTCGATGGCCGTCTGCAGGTCGATGTTCAGCTCATCCGGGATCATCTTGGCCAGCCGGTCGGCGTCGGCGTAGGGGAGGTTGTGGACGCGCGCGACGTCGCGAATGGCGGCCTTGGCGCCCATGGTGCCGAAGGTGACGATGTTGGCCACGCAGTCCTGACCGTATTTTTCGCGGACGTAGCGGATGACCTCGTCACGGCGGCGCATGCAGAAGTCGATGTCAAAGTCCGGAGGCGAGATGCGCTCGGGGTTGAGGAAGCGCTCGAAGAGCAGCCCGAAGCGCAGCGGCTCGATGTCGGTGATGCCGAGCACATAGGCGACGAGTGAACCGGCGCCGGAGCCGCGGCCCGGGCCGACCGGGATGCCCTGGCGCTTCGCCCACGTGATGAAATCCCAGACGATAAGGAAATAGTCGACGAAACCGGTCTTCTCGATGATGCCGAGTTCGTAGTCGAGGCGCTCGACGAGGGTCTGGGCGAGGGCAGGGTCGCCGGCCTTGGCGGGCTTGGCGTAATCCACGGCGTAGCGGCGCTGCAGTCCCTCGAGGCAGAGCGCGCGGAGGTAGGCGGGTTTGTCGGGCTTGATCTCGGGCGGGAGCGGATACTTCGGGTAGCGGTTTTCACCGAAGGTTAGGTTGAGGTCGCACATCTCGGCGACGGCTTGCGTGTTCAAGACCGACTCCGGCACCTCCGCGAACACACGCTCCATCGCGGCACGATCCTTCAGGTAGAATTCCTGCGTGCGGAACTTCATCCGGTTGGTGTCGTCGAGCTTCGCGCCGGTCTGGATGCAGAGCATCGTGTCGTGCGGCGAGGCGTCGTCGGCGTTCACGTAATGGACGTCGTTCGTCGCGACGATCTTGAGCTTGAATTCCTCGGCGAGCTTCAGGAGCAGCGGGGCGATCTGCCGCTGCTCGGGGATGCCGTGGTCCTGCAGCTCGATGAAGAAATTCTCCCGGCCGAACATGTCGACGAAGCGCCCGGTGGCGCGGCGGGCGTCCTCCCAGCGGTTCTGCAGGAGCAACTGCGGCACGAGGGCGGCGAGGCAACCGCTGAACGCGATGAGGCCCTGGGCGTGGGCCGCGAGCGTGTCGAGGTCGGTGCGCGGCTTGTAGTAGAAGCCCTTGAGGTGCGCGTCGGAGACGAGCTTGAGGAGGTTGGCGTAGCCCTGGGCATTCCGGGCGATGAGCCCCAGATGGAAGATGTTTTTCTCGCCCTCGATGCGCGCGGTCTTCTCCAATCGCGAGCCCTCGACGAGGTAGATCTCGCAACCGATAAGCGGCTTCACGCCGTGCTCCTTTGCCGTGCTGAAGAAATCAATGGCGCCAAAGAGCACGCCGTGGTCGGTCAGCGCCACGGACTTCTGGCCCAGCTCGGCGACACGGCTGATAAGCCGGTCGATCCGGCAGGCTCCGTCCAGCAGGCTGTAGTCACTGTGGACATGGAGATGGACAAAATTCTGGTCGGCGGAACCCACAGCCGGTGATGGGATGCCTGCGGAATGGAGCGAGCAAGCCGAAAGAACCCGGACAAGCATCCGCCTTCGGCAAGGCTACGGCGGACTGGAACCCGGAAGCGGAAACTAGTTCGCGTCTGCGGGTTAGCGCAGGCTCGCACCGGGTGCCCACGGGCGGTGAAAAATAGGGGTTGACGGTGGGGCGTGCGGCTGGCTGATTGCCCATTTTTCCAGAGCCAACACCACCGATTTTCCATGTCCATCGAGATCAAAATGCGCAAAAACGAGCCGATCGACCGTGCGCTGCGTCGCATGAAGAAGAAGCTCGACCGCGAAAACATCATCAAAGACGTGCGCGCCAAGCGCTACTACGAGAAACCCTGCGAGCGCCGCCGCCGCAAAGACAAGGTCGCCGCCTTCACCTGCATGCTCCGCGCGCGCTACGCGAACTGAGCCGTTCCCGGGCAATTATTTCCCCGGCCGCGCATCCTGCATGCCCGGCCGGTTTTGTTTGGCGGGGGCGTAGGAGAGCCTGACTTGCCAAGCACGAAGCTCATGTCCTAGTGTTCGACGCCCCCATGAAGCCCATAATCGCCATGTCCTCCTGCTGGAACTCGCATCGTCATCAGGACGGTCATGCGATGCTGCAGGAGATAGCCGGCCTAGGCTTCGAATGGGTGGAGCTGAGCCATGGTATTCGCATAACTTTGGTGCCGGGCATACTGAAGGCGCTGGAAGAGGGCGTGGTCAAGGTTTCCTCCTGCCATAATTTCTGCCCGCTGCCCACGGGAGTCGTGCATGCTGCGCCCAACCTCTACATGCCGTCCTCGCGCGATCCGCGGGAACGCGAGCAATGGTTCCGCCACACCAAGCGCACCATCGATTTCACCCATCAGGTCGGCGCCCCCAAGGTGGTGTTGCACCTCGGCGCGGTGGAATTCTTCTGGTTCAACCCCGCGCGCACTGTGCGCCGCTACCAGTTGGAGAACCCGAAGGTCGACCTGCCCAACGATCCTGTTTATCGGAAAATCCTCGGTCGCGCCCTGGAGAAACTGAGGGCGCGCCAACCGGAATTCTGGGAGCACACCCGCACCCAGCTGGCCGAGCTGCTGCCCTATGCCGCGCAAAAGGGCGTGGAGCTCGGCTGCGAGAACCGGGAAAAATTCGAGGAGATGCCCGCCGATGCCGACTTTGCCGCGTTTATTTCTTCGCTTCCCGTGTCGGGAGTCGGTTATTGGCATGATACCGGGCATGCGGAGATCAAGCAGCGGCTCGGCTTGCTCAACCACCGGGAGCATCTCGCCGCCAACGCCCCCCGGGCCATCGGTTTTCATTTGCACGACGTCAGCCCCGAGTGCCACGACCACCATGCCGTCGGTGCGGGCACCGTCGACTTCACGATGGTCAGCGAATTCTGGCGGCCTGAGCACACGCTCGTCCTTGAGCTTGGCCCGCGGCTTACGGTCGAGGAAGTGTTGCTCTCGAAGAAGCGCGTCGAAGCACTGGTAGCGAACCGTTTTGGCAACTGAAACGCTTGCGCGCCGCGAGAATCTCAGTGGCGCGGGCCGGAGAGTGTGATGCGATCCAAGTCAACCGGTGTGATCCATGCGTCTGATCCGTGGCAGAGCATTCCGAGCCACCCTGCTGCTTGGAGCGCGGGAACCAGCCTCAGCCTCGGGGGCGTTATCTGACAAAAATGAAACTCCCGCCCCATGCCCCGTAGCTGCTGCTGGTGACGCCGTTCCGGACGCTTCCTTGGTAGGCGGACTGGCCGGGGCGGATCTCGATGGTCACGGTGCCGCCGCTTTGGACGCTGATCAGCCCCGCATGGACGGCCGCGGTGGCGATGGAGGAATCGTCGGTGTAGACATCGGTTCCCCAAAGGCGGCCCGAGAGGACGCCACCGGGTGGAAAGGAAAGCGTGAAGCGGTCGCCGGTCTTGCCGTGGAGCCCGTTGGGCTGGGCATCCCAGGTGCCTTGGGTGACATTGGGGGCCGAGGTGCCCGGCTTGAACATCTGCGCCTGCAGTCGCTCCCTTTCCGCGCCCGGCACACCTCCGTCAACGGCCGCGCTGGCCACGAAGATGATGACATGGAGCTGGCCCTCCGTAGTGGCAACACACGTGATTACCGCGCTGTGGATGCCCTTGGCGCCGCCGGTAAAATCCGAGCCGGCGTTGGTGATGACGTAACCTTCGGCTTCCAATGACCGTCGGGCGCGTTTCATGCCCTCCTCATGGCTTGCCGTCAGAATCTGCCCGCCTTTTGACCACGCGGGCTGCGCAACGGCTGAAACGGCCGCCGCCAAGAACAGCAGAAAGCAGAGCACCTTGCGCTTCGGGACATTGATCATCGGCGGCAGTGGCCTCGCGTTGGGGGAGGGACGGGCGGAATATCTGACATTCCACCCTGCCGAACGCAAACTCTTAGTGTCCGGGGCTGCCGGGCGCACGGGGACTTTCCGCCGGGGCCGTTGGCGCTGGCGCTCCTACCATCCGAGCAGCTCACCGACCCAACGCCGGTGAGGACCGGACAGTGTGACTTGCTCCAAGTTGCCGAGCGCAATCCACTCGAGTGATTCGTCGGCGGCGATGCGGCGCCACAACGCGGGTCTCGGCTTCACCGCATGGATCAATTCGGTGATCTGAAACCGCGTGATGGTCCGGCGTTTCACGGCGAGCAGGGAATACTTGGCTGGCTTTACACCGAGATCTGCCAACTCCGGCAGTTCATGCAACCCGGCGAGACGCTTGGCCTTGGTCTGACCGCGCCGCAGCAGCAGCCGGCCGCAATGCACGCACCAGGCGCGGGCGACGGACCGTTGCTCGACCTGTTTTGGCTGCAACCGCGGGAATTTTCCCGGCGTGCCGGCGCGCTTGGCGGCGCAGAATACCGCGACCGGGCACTCGGTGCACTTGGGGTTTTGGCGCGTGCAGACGGTCGCGCCGAGTTCCATCATCGCCTGGTTGTGTTCGCCGGGATCTGAGCCGGCGAGCAGCGCTTGGGCCAGCGGGGTGAAATGCTTGGCCGCGGCGGAGCCGTCGCGGAACACCCGCGCCTCGCCGGTCAGCCGGGCGAGGATGCGCACGACGTTGCCGTCGACGCAGGCGGCGGGTTCACCGAAGGCGATGCTGGTGATGGCCGCGGCGGTATAGGGACCGACGCCCGGCAGTTCGCGCCACGCGGCGGGCGTGCGCGGCGGTGCGGGCATCCCAACCAGGGCCTGCGCGAGTCGGCGGAGATTGCGCGCACGCGCGTAGTAGCCGAGGCCCTCCCAGAGTTTGAGCACGCGCAGTTCCGGCGCGGCGGCGAGCGCGGCGAAGTCGGGCAGCCCGCGCATCCAACGCGCAAAGTAGGGGAGCACGGTCGCCACCTGCGTCTGTTGGAGCATGAACTCCGAGACAACGGTCTTGTAGAGCGACGGCGCCTCGCGCCACGGGAGCTGGCGCGCATGCGCGCGATACCATCGGTGCAGCGCGGCTTGGAAGCCGGCGCGGCGGGCGGAAAGTTGTGCGGACTGAACCACGGACCGCTCCAGCCTTTGCCGAAGAAATCCACTGACAAGCTCCAACCGCCGGCCCGGGCCGTAGGGCGGGGTCGCGGGCCCCGCCGCAAGGGATGAGGCGCGCAGGCGGGATCAGCGGTCCCGCCCTACAGTTATGCCTGCGAAATTTTTGGTGTGTGTTTGCGCGATTTTTGGGCCAACTACGCCCATGCCCAAACGGCCCGCCGATCCCGCCGAGGACAAACCCAAGGCGCTGACGACCTACACCCTCAAGCTCGACGACGGGCAGATGGCGAAACTCCGCGCCGCCTGTGCCGCGCGCCACTGGGAGCCGGCGGAGGTGCCGGATGCGCGGTTCGCGTTCAAGGCGCCCAAGGTCAGCGTCACCGCCTACGAGAGCGGCAAGGTGGTCGTGGCCGGCAGGGACACGGAGGAATTCGTGCAGAACGTGCTCGAGACCGAGGTGACCGGCACGCCGCGGCTCGGCTACGACGAGGTGCACCACCCGGAGTGGTTCGAACCGCACGCCGGCCTCGACGAGAGCGGCAAGGGCGACTTGTTCGGCCCGGTGGTGGCGGCGACGGTCATCGCCGAGGGCGCGGCGGTGCGCGCGTGGCTGAAGGCCGGGGTGCGCGACAGCAAGACCATCGTCGACGCGCAGATCATCAAGCTGGACGAGCTGATCCGCGCCACGCCGGGCGTCGTGGTGGAGACCTGCGCCTGCGGGATGGCGAAATACAACGAGCTGATGCTCAAGCCGCACGCCAATCTCAACCGCCTGCTCGCGTGGCAGCACGCCACGGCCCTGGAGCAGGCGTTGCAGAAGAAATGGGTGCCGCGCGGCCTGCTCGACCAGTTCACCAAGCAGCCGCTGGTGCAGCGCGAGCTGAAGAAGAAGGGACTGGAGCGCTTCGACCTCGCGATGCGGACCAAGGCCGAGGAGGACCCGGTCGTGGCGGCGGCCTCGGTCGTCGCCCGGGCGGAATTCGTCCGCATCATGCACGGGCTGTCGCGGGAGTTCGGCGACAAGCTGCAGAAGGGCGCCGGCGCACCGGCCAAGGCGCAGGCGGCGCATCTCATCGGGAAGTTCGGCGCCCGCGCGCTCGGCCGGTTCGCCAAGCTCCATTTCCGCACGGCCTACGAGGTCGTGGCGGCGGCCGGCCGGCTCGACGAGCTGCCGCTCCCCGTGCCGAAGGAAAAGACCGAATGGCGTCGCGACTGAGCGGCCGTCGCACCCATGCCCGCCAAGCGCCGCCAGCTCCGCGGTTTTGACCTCAAGCAGATCTTTGGTTTCGGGGGGCTGATCGGCGTGGACGAGGCCGGGCGCGGCGCGCTGGCCGGCCCGGTGGTCGCGGCGGCCGTGCTGGTGTCGCCGGAATTCCTGGAGGGCCGTTGGGCCGTGGCGAAGTCCGGCCGCGTGAACGATTCCAAGCAGCTGTCCGCCGCCGAGCGCGCGGAGCTGTGGGCGGAGTTCGAGGCCCTGGTGGCGCAGGGGCAGATTCATGCGCATTTCGGCACGGCCAGCGTGGCCGAGGTCGAGCTGCTCAACATCCTCGGCGCGACCAAGGCCGCCATGCGCCGCGCGCTCGAGGGCATCTATCCGCCGTCGGCGTTCGTGCGGCAGGAGGAGCCGGACCTGTTCGCCAGCGAGGCGGAGCGGGCGGCGTTCCAACCCGCGGTGTCCTGCAAGATCCTCATCGACGGCCTGCCGCTGCGGCATTTCCCGTATCCACACCACGGCGTGGTGAACGGCGACGCCCGCTCGCTCTGCGTGGCGATGGCCTCGATCATCGCCAAGGTCACGCGCGACCGGCTGATGGACGATCTCGACCGCGTCCATCCCGGCTACGGCTTTGCCCAGCACAAAGGCTACGGCACCGAGGAGCACCGCGAGGCCATCCTCCGGCTGGGCCGCAGCGCGGTGCACCGCGACAGCTTCCTGCGCAAGCTCTTCGCCCGGCCGCGCGACCTCGAGGGGCAGATGACCTTCGGCGCCGTGGAGAATGAAGCTGACAATCCCGGCGCCGGCGTCGGATAGTGCCCCGATGCGCAGGATTCTCCCCCAGTGTTTGTCTTCCACGGCGGGCGCCGTCGCCGGCTGATTTATTGACCAAATCGCGTGCCGGCAAAGAAACACAGTTCGCTCGACAAGGTCCTCGGCCGGCTCGACCAGCTCGATCACTCGGACCTGCAGAACCTCGTGCAGCGGCTGGCGCGCGAGCGGGCGATGCTCGAGGCGGTCTTCGACACTCTGCAGGACGGCGTGCTCGTCATCGATGCCGACGGCGCAATTGATTACGCCAACGACGCGGCCTCGCGGCTCATCGGGCTGCAGGCGGGCGCGGCGGGGGCGACGCTCTGGCGGCTCGTGCCCGGTCTGCGCGCCTCGCTGGACGGCGGCGCGGGCAAGCGCGGCAGGAAGGACGGCGGTCCGCCGCTGGTCACGCGCGAATTCGAGCTCAGCTACCCGCAGCCGCGCACCGTGCGGCTCTACATGGTGCCCTTCGAGCCGCGCGAGCGCGCCGGGCAGCGCTACGCCGTCATCCTCTCCGATATCACCAGCGAGAAGAAGTCCACCGCCGAGATGATCGAGCACGAGCGCACGTCCTCCGTGCTGCTCCTCGCCGCCGGGGTGGCGCACGAGCTGGGCAATCCGCTCAACTCGCTCACCATCCACCTCCAGCTCATCGAGCGGCGGTTGAAGAAACTGCGGGAGTCGAAGGAGGCGCGCGCCCTGGAGGATTCCATCCGCGTCTGCGAGGAGGAGGTCGCCCGGCTGGACGGCATCATCCGGAACTTTCTCGAGGCCATCCGCCCGCGGCCGCCCGACTTTGCCGAGGTCAACGTCGTCGAGGTCATCGAGGACGTGCTGCGTTTCCACGCCCGCGAGCTGGAGAACCGCCGCCTGCGTGTCGACGGCGAGCTGCCGGCGAGCACGCCGCTCATCTCCGCCGACCGCAACCAGCTCAAGCAGGTGTTCATCAATCTGCTCAAGAACGCCATGGAGGCGATGCCCGCCGGCGGCCGGCTGAGCATCAAGGTGCGCGCGGACGACGAATCGGTGTTCGTCGCCCTTGCCGACACCGGTGCCGGCATCAAGACCGAGGACCTGAGCAAGCTGTTCTCCCCCTACCACACGACCAAGGCCGGCGGCCACGGCCTCGGGCTGATGATCGTGCAGCGCATCATGCGCGATCACGGCGGGCACGTCGGCATCGAGAGCAAGGAGGGCGTTGGCACCGTCGTGACGCTGCAGTTCCCGCAGAAACACCGCCGCGTGCGGCTGCTGAAGCACTGAGCGCCGCCGGCCCGATTAGCGGCCGCCGGGATGGGCGATCTTGTCGATGCCGGCTTTCTCGAGATCGGCGGGGGTCATCGCCACGCGCATCTCGCAGCTGGCGTCGAAATTCAGGAACCACGGCTCGGCGTAGGCCGGCACCTCCGAGGTGTCCTTCATGTTCACCACCATGATGACGCTCCGCGTGCCGTTCTCCTCGGTGAAATAGACCGCCTCGGGCTTGGCGTTATCGACCAGGCTCCGCATGATGCCGGTGACGGTGCCGTGCCGGACCAGCGTGTTGAACGGCTCGTTCGGCATTTTAATGTTCATTAGGATGCGCATGGGAGGACCTTTCGTTGTGGAAATGGGCGGTGAATCGGAAGTCA
>JAHFTD010000124.1 GCA_023269565.1 Opitutaceae bacterium
GACGGTGGCTCACCGGATGGAATGTCTGGGTGGCCGCCACATTCATTGCGGGCATGTTTTTCCTCTCGGACGCGTCCGCTTGGCTGCAGAGCCAGCCGCACATTTCGTTTCGCGACCTCGCGATTTGCCAATTGCCCCGTTGGAGCGTGTGGTGGTTTGTTTTTCCGCTGATTCTGTGGCTGCGCGGTCGGTTGCCAGTGGACGCGCGGCGGTGGTATCTCACGGTGCTGGTGCACGTGGTGATGGCCGGAGGGTTCACGTTCCTGCTGCTCGCGGCCGAGGCGCTGCGCCGGGTGTTGGCCAATCATCTGCCGCTGGACTATTTCCCGCGTGTCCTCCGCGATCTGATCGAGCCCGGCCTGGACGCAGCGGTCCCGGCCCTGCTGTATTTCTCCGCGGTGCTCGGGCTGTATGCGGCTGCGTTTTACCGCGATTGGCGCGCCGGCCAGCAACTGGCGGTCGAGCTCTCGGCGGCGAACGTGCAGCTGGATTCCAAGCTGGTCCTGGCCAACCTCAATGCGCTGAAGATGCAGCTCCAGCCCCATTTTCTTTTCAACACGCTCAACTCCATCACGGCGCTGATCCGCTGCGGCAGTTCGCGGGAGGCGGAGGAAATCACCGCCGGCCTCGGCGAGCTGCTGCGCCGGCTGCTCGACCACAAGCAGGAGATGATCGTGCCGGTGGAGCGGGAATTCGACTTCCTCCGGCGCTACCTGGAGATCGAACGGATGCGTTTCCAAAACCGCCTGCGGTATGAGATTCAGGCGGAGCCGGAATGTCTGACGGCGAAGATGCCCAACCTGCTCCTGCAGCCACTGGTCGAGAACGCCATGAAGCACGGCATCTCGCGCGACCCGGACGCCCGGCTCGTGCGTATCTCGGCCCGGCGCGAAGGCGGGGAGCTAATTCTGGAAGTCTACAACGACGGCAGTCCGCTGCGGGATCCCGAAGGCGGCGCGGGCGCGGGCATCGGGTTGCAGAATGTCCGCGCCCGGCTGGGCCTGATGTATGGTCCCGGTTCCAGCCTCACCCTGCGCAACCACCCGCTCCGGGGAGTGAGCGCGGTCATCCGGCTGCCCTTTCAACCCAAAACTACACCGCCATGAAACCATCAGTCGCCACCATCAAGGTCTTCATTGTCGACGACGAGCCGCTGGCCTGTGAGAACATCGTGCAGCTGCTCCGTGATGAAGCAGAGTTCACTGTGGCCGGGCGGTGCCATGCCGCGCCCGAGGCCTTGGATTTCATCCGCCGCGAGCGACCTGACGTGATGTTCCTCGACATCCACATGCCCGGGATATCGGGCCTGCAGATGCTGGCGCAGCTGGAGCTCGCGATGCGGCCGCACGTGATTTTCGTCACCGCCTACGACGAGCACGCCCTCAAAGCTTTCGAGCTGAACGCGGTCGACTATCTGTTGAAGCCGTTTTCCCGGGAACGATTCCAGCAGGCCCTGACCCGGATCCGGGCAACCCTCCGGCGGGCCAACCCGCAGGCGCTCTGGGAACGCGTGGATGCCGTCATGGAGGCCCTGACCGTGCTGCGCGGCCCGACCGCCGGCACCGCGCCCGCGGTCGCGGAGCCACCCGGCCGCGCCGGTCATCTGTTGCTGCGCCATGAGGGCGAGATTTTCGTCGTGCCGATGGCACAGATCAGGTGGATAAAATCCGAGGGCGATTACCTGAAGATCCATGCCGGGGCCAAGAGCTGGCTGACGCGCATGACGCTGCTGAAGATTCTGGGGAAATTGGACCCGGCGGTGTTTGTCCGTATCCACAAGTCGACCATCGTGAACATCACCTGCGTGAGCAGCATGCGCCATGGGTCGAACAGTGGTGATTATTTGCTTCAACTCGCCGACGGCACCAGCCTCAAGGCCACGCGGATGTATGCCCAGAATCTCAAGACCCTGATGTGAAGAATCCGCCCCGCCAGGGGCGGACGCAGGAACAGGGCGGGTCGGGCCCGGAAAATGACGGGCCGTTTATTTTCCGTGTGGTCATACCGCACAAGATTTGTCGAGTGCTGCGGGTATCCCTGTGCTCCCGCTGCCGCGAATTCGCGTGGCACCAAACCCTAGCAACCCAGCACACATGAACATACCCAACCTGAGTAAAGTTCTTCGGAGGATTCGGCCCGTTACGGGGTTGATCCTCTCCCTGTCCGGCACGTCCGGCCTTCTGCACGCCCAGTCCACTGCGAGCGGTGAGACGGTTAAGATGGAAAAATTCATCGTCACTGGCTCTTTCATTCCGGTGGCGACCAGCGAGCCCATCGGTCCGGTGGCCGTCTTTTCCGAAGCCGATATCCGCTCGACCGGCGCGTTCACCCCGATCCAGGCGCTGCGCAGTCTGCCCTCATTCATCGGCAACCCCGGCCCGACGGAGAACGACTCAAACGGTGGCTCCGGGGCGACTTTCGTCAGCCTCCGTGGTCTGGGTGCCAACCAGACACTGGTTCTCCTCAACGGACGCGCGACTAATCAATTCTCCAACATCCAGCTGCTGCCGATCGAGGCGATTGACCGGGTGGAAGTGCTGCGCGACGGCGCCGGAATCATCTACGGCTCGGCGGCCATCGGCGGCGCGGTGAACGTGATACTCAAGAAGACCTACACCGGCTCCGTGCTTAACATCCAAGCCGGCGGCGCGACCCGTTCCCCCGGCGGGCGTGAGACCTTTCAGGCCTCATTCGTCGCGGGTGCGGCCACGGGCGGCACCTCACTTATGGTGTCGGGCAGCTACTTCAAGAACCGCACCATCTACGCCTCGCAGCGGCCCAATTCCAGCTTTTCCGACGCCCGATTGCTTGGCGGCCTGAACGGTGGCTCGCCGACTTTTCCTGGCCACATTGCGATCAACGCCGGCGGCACGCCCAGCGAACTCCGGACCAACTTCCCCGCGACCGGGGCCACCCCGACCTTGGCCGACTACGGTCCTTTTGATACAAACGGCTTCAGCTCGAGCCAGCTCTTCAATTTCCGCCAGTTTTCCCCGTCTACCCCCGGGCAGATCCGGAATTCGTTGCTGGTGGATTTCGAGCAGAAGCTCTTTAACAGCGTCTCGCTGTTCTCCAGCTTCCTTTACTCGCGCCTAGCGACCTTCAACGGCTTGGCCCCGGCGCCCTTCGCCCTTCAGGCGGACCCAGTGAACGGCACCTCCATTGGCGATGTGACCACCTTTGGCCCCTACAACCAGGGCATCCTGAGCAATGTGCCGAACACAGACTTCTTTCGCTACCGCTCGATCGAGCTCGGCAACCGCACCGGGCAGCAGACCTTCACCGATTATCGCATGCAGGTCGGCCTCAAGGGTGCGATCAACGACAATTGGACCTGGGAGACGACCATGTCTTTGGAGAATGAGGAATACGAACAGGTCGACTCGGGGGTGCCTTCACTGCCTTTGCTGGACATCGAAATCCAAGCCGGTCGTTTCAATCCGTTCGCTCCCGGCTTTTCCACCGGCTCGGCGGTGATTGGAGGCCGGACCTTCACGTGGGATAACGCCACCGCCCTGCGTGCCGCCGAGATCCACGCCCGCCAGGTCAGCCCCACCAAGAACAGGTTCTGGGATGCCCGGGTAAACGGCACCCTGCTGGAATTGCCCGCAGGCGACCTCGGATTCGCGGCCGGTTGGGAGTTAATCAAAAGCACCAGTGTTTTTGATCCCGATCCGCTTTATGCTTCGGGTTCAGTCCTGGGCCTCAATGCCCTATTCTCCAGCCATAATGGCGGGTCGAGCAGGTCGGTCTTCGCTGAAATCAAGGCTCCGATCATCTCGGAGAAAAGCAAGGTGCCGTTCATCGAGAACCTGACTCTGGGCGCGCTGGCCCGCCGGGAAACGCAGACAGTCAGTGGCCCCAATCCGGCCCTCGCTCGGGGGGATGATTCGCGCAGCTACCAGAAGGTCAACCCAAGCGTGAACTTCAAATACTCTCCCACCAAGGATTTCCTGGTGCGCGGGAGTTGGAGCAAGGGTTTCCTCGCCCCACTGGCCTCCCGGGTGTTCGGCACGCCCGGCCAGAGCAACCCGACCCTGCAGGATCCGCTGGGCTTCGCCGTCACTCCACAGACCACGGTCGTCATCCGCACCAACCCAAGCCTGGTGCCGGCCGTTTCCAAGGCCATTTCCCTGGGAGTCGTCGGCTCGCCAAGAAACTTCATCAAGGGCCTCTCCTTCTCCATTGATTACTACAACATAAGCGTGGACGGGATTGTCGCCGGCAACTACGCCGCCATCCTCGCTGCCAATGCTGCGGGTCAAGGCCCGGGTTTCGTGTTCGGCAACGCCGCCACGATCAACCCGAACGCCCCTTTCGCGAACTTGATCGTCCGCCGGGCCAACGGTCAGTTGAATTCCGGCGGCAATCTCGGCCTCGGCGGAGTGCGCGGTGCCGTGCTGTCGGACTTCACCAACATCGCCTCCCGCAAGTTGCAGGGCATGGAATACACGGTCAGCTACGTCTACGATACGCAGGACTGGGGCCGCTTCCGGTTCCAGGCTGCCGCCAACCAATTCCTGAAATTCGAGCAGTCACTGGGCCCAGGCGTGCCCGTGCAGAATTACCTTGGTAAGTTTGTCAGCACCGTCGGCGACCCGATCTCCCCCGGCAGCATTCCACGCTGGAAGGGCAACATCGGCAACAGTTGGAACTATAAGAGTTTCACGAGCAACGTGACGCTGAACTATGTCGGCCCGTATCAGGACGACCCACTGTTCGTCTTACATCCGAACCTGTATGCTTTCTACCAGGCCGGCACCGCGACGACCGCCAATCCCGCCTTCGTGGCCTACCTGGCCGCCGGCGCCCTCGTGAATCCCCGTGTCGGTGGCGTTCGCACCATCAGCGCCTTCACGACGCTCGACCTGCAGACGACCTATGCTTTCACCGGCGACAGTCAGTATACCAAGGGCCTGAGTCTGACACTCGGTGCGACCAACCTGTTCGACAAGCTGGCTCCGATTGCCTTCGGGGCATTCAACGACAACTACGACACCCGGACACACAACAACGTCGGCCGGTTTGTCTACACGTCGGTGCGCAAGACGTTCTAAACGCGGCCACCAGACCACTGCCGGCTTTCCGGGCGGCCTCCACGCGAGGCCGCCCTTTATTATTATGCGGTCTAGGCTAATTCCCTAGCGAGGATTCGTTCCCACGTTCCCCGTCTGTGTTTTAACAGGAAGAATTGTGCCGAAGCGACGGAGTAAACGCTGACTGCAAGATTGGCGTAGAGATGGCAGGTCACTTGGGGGGTGCGACGTGGAGGGCCCTGCTTAGATCACCATCGGTAAGACGATAGATTAGGATGGAATAGCCCACCGC